>JANXUB010000039.1 GCA_025352105.1 Burkholderiales bacterium
GGTCAAACGTGATCCGGTCAACGCGGCCATTCCATACCGTGTCTCATGCCTAACAGCGGCTGGAATTCATGCGCAGGTTGGGTTCGCCATAGCGTTATGCGGCCTGGCTTCCACCCTAACCATACCAAGCGCATTCCCGTACGTGCCGGTGCGTTGTCGCTTACAGATCAAGCCCTTCGTCGCCGCTCGATCCTCCGGTGCGGTGAAGCAAGCGCATTTATCGCGAAGACTGCGGTAGGGCAATACCGCAAAGAGTATCGAAGGCATGCTGAGGCAAGTGCGAATCAGGGGCGCAGGAAAACTGGATTTCTGTTGGTTCCGACGCGTGGACGCGGCATCAGCGCCGTGACCCGCCCCTAGAATGCGTTAATTCCAGTCGCCAGAGAAAAGTCATGCGTAGAACTATTTTGCGGTTGTCCTGCGTCATCTTGCTGCCGCTTGCTCTGTTGGGACTTGTCGGCTTTGGCGGACAGGGTGCAAAGATCGGCGCTGCCAATTCTTTGGTCGAACAATCGCTTGGCGCGATCCTGCAAAAGCCTGTCTTTCAATGCGGCACGGGTGCGGACGCCGTTCCCGACGACGGCATCGCGGGCAGCGTGACGGTGTTTGAGAGCGGTCCGGTGCGTCCGATTGCGTTGTCGGCGGACGGCAAGCGGCTGTTCGTCACCAACCGCCCAGCGCATTGCCTTGAAATCTACACGGTGGACGGTGACACGCTGCGGCTGGCCAGCACGGTGGCGGTGGGGCTGGAGCCGGTGGCCGTGGCTGAGCGCAACGCGAACGAAGTATGGGTAGTCAATCATCTGTCGGACTCGGTCAGCGTGGTTCGGCTGGATGGCACGGCACGCGTGTTGCGCACCTTGCAGGTGGGCGATGAGCCGCGGGACATTGTGTTCGCCGGACCCAATCGTGATCGAGCGTTTATCACTGCGGCATTTCGTGGCCAAAATCGACCGGGCATCACCACTGCGGGCTTGACTGCGGCGGGTCAGGGCCGCGCCGACGTGTGGGTGTTTGACGCCGCCAATCTGGACGATAGTTTGGGTGGCAATCCGCTCACGGTGCTCACGCTGTTTGCCGACACGCCACGCGCGCTTGCTGTGAGCCAGGATGGCGCGACCGTTTACGCCGCACCGCTGTTTTCGGGCAACGGCACAACGAGCCTGCATCGTGATGCTGTGATCAATCGCAAGCCTGCACCGCTTGCAAGCACCGATGGGGTACGTGCGCCAGACACCGGTCTCATCGTGAAATTTGACGGGGCTGCGTGGCGCGACGAAGCAAAGACCGATTGGTCGTCGTCGGTCAAATTTTCGCTGCCTGATTACGACCTGTTTGCCATCGACGCGAACGCCGCAACGCCAACGCTTAAATCGCGCGTGAGTTCGGTCGGCACAACGCTCTTCAATCTTGCCGTCCATCCCACCACGGGCAAGGTCTACGTTAGCAATACCGACGCCAAAAACCATATTCGCTTTGAAGGCCCCGGCACGACGGCGACCACCGTGCGCGGACGCCTTGCCGAGAGCCGCATCAGCGTGGTCGATCCGGCCAATAATTCGGTCGACGGGGTGCATCTGAATTCGCACGTTAACTTCGCGTTGCCACAAGGTCAGGCGATCAGCGCTGCTGACAAGGCAAAGAGCCTTTCGCAACCGACGGCGATGGTGTTCAGCCCCAACGGCGACACGCTTTACGTCGCGGCGCTCGGCTCGGCCAAAATAGCCGCGCTGCCGACGGCATCAATTTCGACCGCAGGTTTTTCGCCCAACAGCGCACAACACATCAACGTGCCCGATGGCCCAGCGGGGCTTGCGTTGAATGCGAGCGGCTCGCGTTTGTTTGTCTATTCGCACATTGCGCACAGCGTCAGCATTGTTGATACGGCGAGTAAGTCAGTGCTCAAGACGAACATGCTGTTTACGCCCGACAGCGTGCGCGTCAAGACGGGGCGTCGCCTGCTCTATGACGCCAATTTCACATCAAGCAATGGCACCAGCGCCTGCTCGTCGTGCCACACGTTTGCCGATATGGATCATCTCGCGTGGGATCTGGGCAATCCTGATGATCCGCAAAAGACAAACACCAACGCCTACGTTCCCAACAACTTAAAGACCACGCAGCGCTTCCATCCGATGAAGGGCCCGATGACGACGCAGACGCTGCGCGGCATGGCGAAGAATGGCCCAACGCACTGGCGCGGTGATCGCATCGGTAGCACACGAAAAACTGTACGCGGCAGCGTTGAGACGCTGGAGGAGGCCTCGTTCAAGGAATTCAACCCGGCATTTGTCGGTTTGGTGGGACGTCAAACGCCGCTCTCGGACGCCGACATGCAGGCCTTCACCGACTTCGCAATGGCGCTGAAAATGCCGCCGAATCCGGTGCGTGCGCTCGACAATTCACTTTCCGCTGCCGAGCAGGCAGGGCGCGACATTTACTTCAACGTCAACAACATCACGGGCCTCGGTAGTTGCAATCATTGTCACAGTTTGAACGCTGCGACAGGACAATTTGGTACCGCTGGTTTGATGTCGTTTGAAGGTTTTCGAATTACCGAGAACTTCAAAGTCCCCCACCTGCGCAACATGTACACCAAGCTCGGCATGTTCGGATTTAGCGCCGATGCAGCCCCGTCAACAGGCCCGCAGATTCGCGGTTTCGGTTTTTCAAATGACGGAAGCCTCGATACGCTGATCAGTTTTTTCAGCGATCCGGTGTTCAACTTTCCGGCGCCCGTTGCGACCACCCGAGATCAGGTGATTGCGTTTGTGCTGGCGATGGACAGCGACCTGTTGCCCATCGTGGGTCAGCAGGTCACCTGGCGACCCGGTGCGCCGGACGTCGTTGAATCACGGTTGAATTTGCTCAAGCAGCAAGCTCAAACCAAAACGCCTCGCGCCGCCTGCGATCTCATAGTTCGCGCCAATATTGACGGCAACACTTACTCAGGGCTTATGCAAAACGATGGCACCTGGCAAATGAAGAACGGTACGGTGCTCGGAGATACAGCGTTACGCGCCCTTGCCACGGTATCTCAACCGCTCAGTTTCACCTGCGCGCCACCTGGCGATGGCAAGCGCATCGCCCTCAATGGTGGCCCGGTGCCAGCCAACGCTGTCATCGAGTACTACTACGCCGCGCTCGATCAATATTTCATCACCGCCAGTGCGAGCGATCAGGCACTGCTGGACGGCGGTGCCGCACCGGGCTGGTCTCGAACGGGTGAGTGGTTCAATCAGGGTGGCACCACGCCCGTGTGCCGCTTTTACGGCAGCGTTTCTCCGGGGCCGAATTCGCATTTCTACACCGCCGTCGATTCTGAATGCACGCTGCTAAAAAGCCTTCAAGCCAGTACACCGGTGACGCAACAGCGCCTGAATTTTGAGAGCCTCGACTTCATCACAACACCTGCAGTCGGCGGTGTCTGTGCTGCCAGCACCGTGCCGGTTTTCCGGGCCTACAACAACGGATCAGCGCTCGGAAAAGACGGCAACCATCGTTTCACCACAAACCCGAGCTCGATTGCTCAGGTGGTCGCTCGCGGCTGGGTGAATGAAGGTGTGGTGATGTGTGCCGCGCCGTAGGTGAGTTGATTAGAGCGCCAACGAGCAAACCCCACGAGCGTCGTTGCGCCGGGACAGCGTTGCATGACTGAGCGGCTTGATATCGCGCTGCCGGAAGCGCTTCGTACGCTCGGCGAATTCGCCTTCATTGACGTCGAAACCACTGGCGCCAAACCGCTTGAAGATCGCGTGACCGAGATTGCGATCATTCGCGTCCATGGCGACGGCTCGCTTACGCGATGGCAGTCGCTGATCAATCCGGGGGTTGCGATTCCAGCAGAAATTCAGGCACTGACGGGCATTACCAATGCGATGGTGCGCGATGCACCGAGTTTTTTCGATGTGCGCGATGCCGTGCGCCAAATGCTTGAGGGCGCGGTGTTTGTTGCGCACAACGCGCGCTTTGACTACGGCTTCATCAAGAACGAATTTCGGCGTATTGCGGAGTCGTTTACCGCAGACGTTTTATGTACTGTGCGGCTTTCAAGAAAGCTCTATCCCGATGCCGACGGTCACGGGCTCGATGCGCTGATTGATCGTCACAAGCTCCACGGCTTTGACCGGCATCGCGCGATGGGCGACACCGAGGCGACCGTTGCGTTCGTCGGCGTCGCGGCGGACGACGTGGGTGAGGACGTTGTCAAAGCCGCTGTCAAATCGCTATTGAAAACGCCTTCGCTGCCCGCGCAATTGCCGGTCGATGCGCTGAAAAACATTCCTGATTGTTCCGGCGTTTATCTGTTCTACGGGGTTAATGATTTGCCGCTTTATATTGGCAAAGCCAAGCATCTGCGCGAACGCATTCGCGCGCACTTTTCGAGCGATCACATGACGCCGAACGACATTCGTTTGTCACAGGAACTAACGCGCATTGAGTGGCTGCCAACGGCCGGAGAGTTCAGCGCGTTGCTGCTCGAAGCGCAGCTCGTCAAGGAACGTATGCCTCTGCACAACGTGAATTTGCGGCGGCGGGACAAACTGGGTTTCTATCGATTGCCCGATGATGAAACCAACGCACCAATGCAGTGGTTGAGTGCTGCGGAGATCGGTGAATCGCACGCTGATTTGTATGGCCCTTTCAGCGACAAATCCTCAGCAAAAAAATGGTTGATGTTTGCCGCGCGCGAGCATCAATTGTGTGATCACGCGCTCGGGTTTTCAAAGCCGCGCAGCGATGCCGAGCCTTGTTTCGCGCGACAGGTTGGACGCTGTTACGGCGCATGCGACGGAGGGGAAACGGCGGCACAGCACCGCGCACGATTGCGCGCGGCGCTCGCGCATCTGGCTGTGCCCGCATGGCCATTTTCAGGTGAAGCAGTATTTGAAGAACGCGACGTCGCCAATGACCGCTGTGACGTGCTGGTGTTTGATCGTTGGTGCGCCGTATCGGGCGGCGTGCGCTTGCCGTTCGATGGTGACGTGTATCGATTGCTGAAACGAACGATGGGCAAGACGGCGAACAAGTTTCGGGAGGCATAGAAATAATTAGCGTCAGGATTAAAAAACCAAATGATGCATTGCCTGCGTAAGGCTTGTCACGAGCATCACGACAAGTAGATGCCGACTTATTAATCCTCCCTGGAGTTATGTATGAAATCAACCATCCGCCCCTCGTCCATTCGTGCCATCGCCGCCGCAATTGCTGTCTCTGCTGCGACCCTGACCAGCGCTTTCGCTGCGACGTACGTGCCACACGAAAACAATTTCGGTTTGTACGACGCCGCAACGCGTGGCATCGTCAGCACCATGGTCACACCGACCGACACGCGCATGCCAAAGACGACCGATACGCTGCAATCTGCGTCGGCTAAAAAAGCTGCAATGACCGACAGCATGTCGTTCCGCCGCACCGAAGGCGGCGCTAAGTAAGTCGAGACGGCGCTGCGTTCGTATTGTCTCCCGCAGAAGACGCACGCCGGACTCGCCGCGCCCTACAATCTCGGCCACGCTATTTTTGCTGAGTGGTCGAGCATGTCTTTTCGTGGTTTAAACGTACTCGGGTCGCCGATTAAGGATTGCAGTCATGATCCGCTCACCGGGTTCATGCGCACGGGTTGCTGCGAAACCGGCCCGCAAGACTCGGGGTCGCACACTGTTTGCGCAGTCATGACCGCAGAATTTCTTAGCTTCAGCAAATCACGCGGCAACGATTTGTCAACGCCTTCACCGATGTGGGGATTTCCCGGTTTGCAGCCGGGTGATCGCTGGTGCTTATGCGCGGCGCGCTGGCTGGAAGCTTATGGTGTTGGATGTGCTCCGCCCGTGGCGCTTGAGGCGACGCATGAAAAAGCGTTGGACATCATTCCGTTGGTCGCGCTTAAGGAGCATGCGGTAAGCGCTTTGACGTGATCGAACAACGACGCGCTTGGCGCGCGCCTATTCCAGCTTCAATTTCGCATCCGCAACGAGCTTCTTCCACGCGTTGTAATCGTTCGCGATGAACGCTGCCAGACGCTCCGGTCCGCCAGGTGTCAGCTCAACGCCGTCGGCGATCAAACGTTGCTGCACATCCTTCTGGGCAAGAAATTTCTGCACTTCCGCATTCAATCGCTGCACGATGGCGGGAGACGTTGCAATCGGCGCAGCCAGCCCCCAGTAGTTGTAAACCTCGGTGCCGTTGGCACCCGTTTCTTTCATCGTCGGCACGTCCGGCATCAGGGGCGAGCGCTTGTCACCGGTGACCGCCATTGCACTCGCCTTGCCCGATTTAACGTACGGAAGTACCGCTGGAATCGTGCCGGTGAGCGTCATGATCGATCCGCCGAGCAAATCGGTCATGGCAGGCGCAATGCCCTTGTACGGAACGTGCAGGATGTCAGTGCCAGTTTTAAGCATGAACAGCTCAAGTGCCAGATGATTTACGCCGCCGGTGCCCGCACTGCCGTAGGTCAGCTTGCCGGGATTGGCTTTGGCGTAGGCAATCATCTCGCGAATGCTGGTGAAGGGTGCCTGCGCATTCGCTATCCAGACCAGCGGCCCCGCCGCGATCAGCGCGACGGGCGTAAATTGTTTGATCGGGTCGTAATTGGCTGTGGCGGGCGTTGTGGCCGCAACCGTGGTGAAGGGCGAGGCCACGAACAAGATCGTGTAACCGTCTGGCGCTGCGTTGGCGACCGCCTGCGTGCCGATGGCTCCGCTCGCACCGACGCGATTTTCAACTACAACGGGCTGCTTCAATAGTTCTTCGAGTTTTTGCGCCGTGAACCGGGCCACGGCGTCGGTGCCCGCGCCCGCTGCGAACGGAACGATCAACTTGATCGGACGATCAGGGTATTCCGCGAAGGCAAATGCGGAGACAAAAATTAACAGAAGCGAGGTCAAGCGGTGCATAAACGTACGATTTTTAATGAGCACGCGGATTGTAAGTCGATGTGTCCACCGAAGCTGCGACGACTGCGTTACAGTGTCGCCGAAGTGGACGAAAGCGCGGCCCGCGCCTACGCACCCATCGCGAGGGGAATTCCATGTCTGAGCTGATCGATAGCGCCTTGATGATTTCGTCGCCGCACTCGCGCTTTGCCGCGCCCATTGACCGGCTATCTTCACTGTTCGCTCTGAAACTCATCCTGTCGCTTGGCCCGAAATTCAATCTGCGCCGCGACATTAACGACGTGATGACACTCTCGGCGCGGCATTTGGTGTGGCCCGTTTCCATCGCGCAAAAAGTACAGCACTTCCTGAGCCATCGCTGCGCCGAAATGCCCGCGTGGGCGGGTGTTGCCAAGCTCTCGCCCGACGAGTTCATCACACGGCACGGCGTGTGGAACGGCACCTACGATGACACGACCCTCTTCTACTACTTGGACGAATTCTGCAAACAGAACGCCAAGGATTTGCTTGCGCTGTTTCAGGGCACCGTTGATTCGCTCGAAAGGCTGACTCGCGACACGCCGGTTCGGTTGAGCGAAAACATTGGCATGCTGGCAAAAGTGCTCTCGCTGACGGCGGCCGAGCGCACCCTCATTCAATGCGCGGCACTCGCCAAATGCACACGCGATTTGCGCCCCGTGCTCGTCGACTGCAAGGCGGCCAGCGCCGGCGAAGCACATGCCATGTTGGGCGAGGTGGCGAAGGTGTCGCCAAACGACATCGCTGTGGCGTTGAAACCGGGGGGACGTCTTGAATCGCTGGCGTTGATCGACACGCCGATTGCCGAGCACAACATCACCGATCTAGGCGATTTGATGCGCTTGTCTGATCGCTTATTGCCAATACTGCTCGAAGCGTATGAGTCCGAGAGCGCGATGATGTCCGCGTTCACCAAACCGACCAAGCCGTCCGAGCTCACCATCAGCGACTACCCGCATGTCGAGGCCGACGCGCGCTATCTCGCTGCGCTGTTGAAAACCGCAACTGAGCGCAAAGAAAAAGGTGTGAACGTATTGATTTACGGCGCACCTGGCACTGGAAAAACAGAATTCGCGAAAGTCATCACGGCGCTGTCCGGGGCCGAGCTGTATGAAGTGGAATGCTTTGATCGCGAGGGGCAAAGTTTGAGCGGCAAAGAGCGCTATCGCTCGTTGCAGGTGTCGCAGTCGTTCCTGAAAGGTCGCGACAACACCGCACTTTTGTTTGACGAAGTGGAAGACGTATTTCCGAGTAATCCGTCGGAAATGCTCAACATGTTCCTCTCCGATGATCAGCATCGCGGAAGCGTGAACGGCAAAGCCTGGGTGAACCAGACGCTTGAGAACAACCCAGTGCCAACGATCTGGATTTCGAACTCGATCAACCAGATCGATCCGGCGTATCGTCGTCGTTTTCAGTTCCATCTCGAGCTGAAAAATCCGCCACAGAATGTGCGCGCGAACATCACGAAAAAGCACCTCGTCGGGCTCGATGTGAGTGATGAATTCGTTGAAAAACTCGCAACGCGTCGCACGTTGACACCCGCGCAAATCCACGCGGCCGCTCGCTTTGCGCAGCTTACGCACGGGCGTGTGGAGGGAGATATCGAGGCAAGCGTTGAGGCGTTAATGCTCAAACAATTGGATCGCAGCGATGAAGCGCTCGGCAACAAAGAGGAAGCTGACAAGTCGCAATATCGCCCGCTGGTGACGACCTACGATTTGTCGCTCCTAAACATTGAAACGCGCCACCCCATCGAAAAAATCGTCAATGCGCTGAAAAACAAAGGCAACGGATCGCTCTGTTTCTTCGGCCTGCCCGGCACCGGAAAAACCGCGCTCGGCGAGCACATCGCGAAATCCATCGAACGCCCGCTGATCATAAAAAAAGCGAGCGATTTGATGAGTAAATACGTCGGTGAGACCGAGCAGAACATGGCCGCCATGTTCAAGGAAGCGGAGCAGGAAAAAGCGGTGCTGCTGCTGGACGAGGCCGACAGTTTTCTGCAAAACCGCGCGCTGGCGCAGCGCAGCTACGAGGTCACCGAGGTCAACGAGATGCTGCAAGGCATGGAGCGCTTCAAGGGCGTGTTCATCTGCACCACAAACTTGTTTGATCGCATTGACGAAGCGGCGCTTCGGCGCTTCACGTTCAAGATTCAGTTCAAACCGCTCACGCGAGAGCAACGCGAAAAAATGTTTGTGACCGAGGCGCTGGAAGGCAATGGCGTGAATCTCACCAGCGGTTTTTGCGAGCGGCTGAACAAACTGCAACTGCTCACGCCTGGTGATTTCGCAGCCGTCAAGCGCCAAATTACGTTGCTCGACGAAACGATGACGCCTGAGGAATTTCTGGCGCAACTGGAGCAGGAGCACAAGGTGAAACCGGACGTGAAGTTTGCGCGGAGCATCGGATTTTCGGCTTAGCTCTTGCTTCGAGCCCGACGCATGAGCCGTGCGCCCAAGTCGTGCGCTCAATGGCGTATGCTCAAGCCGCAAATGCGCGCGCTCGACACCGTCGAGCGCGCCACTGACGCGACCGCCCTCCTCCAACCGAAATGCACATGATTCATCAACACTCCCGCAAAAGCAAACTGCTCGCCGTAAAAGCTGCCGAAATGACGATGGCGGTGCCGAAAGTTGTGGCGCATCGCGTCGCGCGTATGGCGCTGGCGGGCCATACGTTGTCCGAACGGGATCGCGAGGAATTCGACCTCATGAGCAGCGAAAAATCCGCCGCTTTTCTCGAATCGTGGCAGGCGATGACGGTGCAATCAATGCGCGCAAATCAGGCGCTTTCGATGTCCTTTTTTCGCGCGTTCTGGTCGCCGACGATGACCGAAAAATTATCTATGGGCAGCATGGCGGCGCAACTTCAGAGCGCAACGATTGGCATTCTCAGCAAGGGCATGGCCCCCGTTCATCGGCGCGCTGTGGCCAATGCAAAACGTCTGTCACGAACGAAGCTTCTCGCGTAGCGCTGGCGCGCGGCAGTGGTCAGTGCTTTGGCTGTGCCTTCAAAGCAAAATGATGCCAAATGCGTGAATTCAAATCCTCATCAGCTTTTCTACGAAGTCCCCTGTGCATTGGGGATAGGCGCGCAAATTATCATAAGTCGATATCTGCCGTAAATCGCCTATACCCCAGATGAAATGGGGATTTCAGGAAAAAGGCGTATCCCGCTACCCTTCAATCTTATGCCGAAGAAATTAGCTTGTCGAACAGCACCGCGCCCTTGCTGTCCTGATAGCTGACGCGCAGGCTGGTGGTGCTGGCGTCATACGAGAGCAGTCCAAAATTGAAGTCATCGCCAAAGACAAAATGCGGGCCCTTGCTGTGTCGCTCGCGGATCTCAGGTGTGCGGTCAAAGGCGCGAAATGTGGCGAGCGGGCCCGCCATAAATTCGTGAATTCCTGTGCGCTTGCTGCTCCAGTCACGAGCAAAGTGATAATCGGCGGAAATCATCACAACGTTGCTGATTTTTTCGCGTTTTATGAAGGCGACTACCTCGTCGCGCTCCGTTTTGTAATTACCCCACGCGTCCTGACTGCCGCCGTGAAAGGGCACGGAGGTCGCGATGATTTTAAAGGTGGCTTTTGAGCGCTTGAGCGTTTCGAGAAACCACTCCTTTTGTCGGGTACCGAGCATTGTTTTTTCCGGGCCATCCGCCATCGCCTGCACGCTGCGAAAACGCCGCGTGTCGATGATGATCAGATCAACCGCAGGCGACAACGCCACTGCGCGATAGAGCCCGGTCGCCTCAACACTCGCACACGGCCAGTACTCGCGAAACACAGCTTCGGCGACCGGCAATTGCGCCATGCCGCCATGCGCATCATTTTCAATTTCGTGATCGTCCCAAATCGCAAAATTCGCGTGCTGCGACATGAACGCTTGCAGCGGTCGATCAGCGCGAACGCGGGCGTGCTTCATGCGGTAATGTTGCTGCGTTGGTGCGAAATCGCGCTTCGGCGAATCGGCATAAACCGTGTCGCCCAAATGCACAAAATAGTCGGGCTTTGCCGCCGCCATCACGTCGAAAATGCGGAACGGTTTGTACGTCTCCTGCATGTCGCCAGAAAACGCAATCGAGAAGCTCTGACCGGCTAATCTTTTCGTATTGAATCGACACAATTCGGATGCGGCTGCGTCCCCCGAAAAAACGCGGTAATACACCGTCGTCCCCGGCGGCAGACCGGTGATCGACACATGTCCGGTGAAATCGCTGCTGCGGTCGAGCGTGCGCACTGCGCTTTGCTCGCTCAACGCGTCGGCCGCAACGCCCCAGCGCACATGCAGTTTCGAAGCCTCATTCGCGCACAGCCAGATCAGCGCACGATCGTCCTGAACGTCAAAGCACGCAGGCGCAAAGGCGAGCGTCGCCGCATGCACGACCGGAATCGCCCCGGCGAGCGGCAGCACGCCGATGCTGGCCGCCGCCTTCAGCGCGCGGCGGCGGCTCGGTACGCGCGGGTAGTCGTCTTCAGTATCCGAATTCATTGAAGTTCACCGGAAATGCGAAAATGCGGGCTAATGAAAAATTTTTACTCTTGCATGATTATCAATGACGCGGTCGGGTTACGCACCGCAATTTCGCCGCTTCGAAGTGCCGATGAATAACCGCGCTACGGCAATGACGGCGGTGGGCGTGGTCGCTGTCGTTACGCTCTGCGCGCTCATCGCTCAAATGGCGCTGCTTGGCGCGCTGCGGGCTGGCAACGTCGACACCGCCCTCACCCTCGTGCCCGCAGTTAACGCGCAGTTGACCGGCAGCAACGCATCCTCGCCCATCAAATTTGACGCCTCACGCGGCGCTGCGGTCGCGCAAGTGCGAGGCCTCAATATTCCGGCGCGAGAGGTGCTCGCGGTCACGATGGCGACCGAAGACGTATCCGGCAACGCCAAGTTTCAGCTGGGTTGGCTGTCGACGCAAAATATCAATCGGCCCGCTGCCGCGACCGCGAGTCTGGCTGCGGGCGTTGACCCGCAAAGCTCGTTTGTGCTGCTTTCGGGGCATCCACGCTGGCGCGAAAACGTAACGCAAATTGCGCTCGGTTTTGAAAGCGCGGGCGGCAGCGATGGTCCGACCGGCGCGCTTGTGACTGGCATCGAGCTGGTGCCCGCAAACCCGGCGGGGGCCATGCGTTTGTTGTCGATGGCGTGGTTCAAAACTGACGGGAGTGTGATCACGCCCAACGAATCCGCGAACCGCTTGTTGCCGCTTGCGTTGTGGCTCGCGCTGATCTGCGCGGTGAGCATTGTCGTAACCGCATTAATTTTTCGTCGTGTCCCGGCAGAGCGCGCCACCGCGCTCACGTCAACCGCTGTTGCCCTCGCCGCGCTCACGGTTGCCGCCACCGTGCTCGCCAATCGCTGGCCGGGCTGGTCGGTGCCGATTGGCGCGGGAATCGCCGCCGTGATCGCGCTGCTGCTGATTAATCCGCCGAAACCGATGCCGTTGACCCTGACGCAGCGCTGGGCGCTGGCGTTGGCAGCGGCGGGCGTTTGCGTGCTGCTGTCGCCGCTGGTGGCCGCCGTGGCATTGGTGCCTGCCATGATGTTGTGCGTCGCGCAGCTGCCGACGGCTAGCAAGCTTCCCGTGATCCCTGCGGGCGCGGCGTTGGCTGCCGCTCCGTTGCTGTTCATCGCGGCGGTATCGCAGGGGCTGATCGCCGCCCCGGCGCTGCTTAACCCGCTGGCTGATCCCACGCGCGCGCTGGCTAACGTGGCCTCCGGCGCGGGCGGGCTGCCCGGTCTTGCGCTCGGCATGTTGGCGATGCATCAACTGTGGCCGGCTCCTGCACAGACGCAACGCTGGTCGAGCGGCGCGGCTGTGGCTGCGATCTGGGCGGTGGCCGCTGCACTGTTCGTGCTCGCCGTGCCGAAGATCGCGATCACCGCGCGCGGCGGCAGCACTTACATCGCGCTTTTCTTTCCGGCGCTCGCCTGCCTCGGGCTGGCGCTGTTGCCGAAGTTTCGCGAGATCGCACAATCATTGGCCGAAACGCAGGTCGTCGAGGCCAAGACCGAGGCTGATTTATCAGTGCAGGCTTTGGCGCTGCTGGAGAGCCACGCCGATCGCGTGCGAACGACATTGTCGCGAGGTGAATTGGGTGCTGCCCATGCAGCACTCAAGCAGATGCAACGCATTGCGCCCGCCGCGCATGCCACGCAGCTTGCGCGGCTCCGGGTGGCGCTGGCCGACGGCGATCTCACGACCGCCAATTCCGCAGCCACCCAGCTCGCGCTGCTGTCCGACTTGACAACCGCAGATCGCGACGCGCTGCTCGATCTGGCGCATCGGCAAAACCAGCAGGCGCGCGTGATTGAGCTCGCACCCGGCGCATCAATCACCGAGGGCAATCGCCGTGCGTTGGCGATGGCAGAGCTCCACACGAACGGCCCGGCTGCGGCGATCAACACGTTGTCCAGTTGGGCCAATGAACACAGCTTTGCGCGCGAACTCGCCGAGCTGCATTTGCTGGTTGATGACATGGCGGCCACCCAGAAATCATTGGTGAACACGGGCATCGCGCTCACCGAGCCAATCGGACAGGCCTACATTGCGCGCCTCGGCATGCGCGCGCAGGGCCATGAGCCGCACGCGCAAGGGATCAACAGCCTGGCAACGTGGCACCCGCAGATCGGTGCGGTTCACGCAGCGCAGGGTGAGCTCATGTTGCGTCAGGGCAATGCCAGCGGTGCGCGCGCACGATTTATTCTGGCCATGAAGATTGATCCAGCGCTGTGGCCGCTTCAGCATCGGCTACAGTCGTTGTAGGCATCGCGCGGCGAAACTGAATCGGCGGCACGCGATACCTACTTCAATGCAATAAGCTTTTAGTATGACCACACGCCTTCTGCTTTACTTCGCGCACGCCATTGACCACCTGGCGCTGCTGATTTTCGCAACTGCGGTGAGTGCCATCGCGCTTGATTTCGGTATCGCGCGCTGGGAAGATTTGATGCCGTACGCCACGGGCGCATTCGTGATGTTTGGCGTCGCATCCCTGCCCGCTGGCCGCTACGGCGACCTGTGGGGGCGGCGCGCGATGATGCTGGTGTTTTTCTTCGGCATGGGCGTGTCGCTAATTCTGGTCGCACTCACCCAGTCACCGGCGCAGATCGGAATCGCGCTGACGCTGATGGGCGCGTTCTCGGCGATCTATCACCCGGTCGGAATTCCAATGCTGCTGCAGGGCGCGCCGAAAGCGGGTGCAGTCATCGGCGTCAACGGACTCGCGGGTAATCTGGGCATCGCCGTGGCGGCGTTGTTGACTGGCTTTTTAGTGAAACATGTCGGATGGCGAGCAGCGTTCGTGGTGCCCGGATTTTTTGCGCTCGCTTTAGGGGCTTACTTTGCGGTGAAAGTGCCGCGAGAAACTGCGTCTCCCGCCAAAAGAAAGGGCGGCGCGCCATTGCAGCTTGATCGTGCGACCGCAGTGCGCGTGTTCGCCGTGCTGACCTGCACGACCACATTGGGCAGCCTCATTTTCAATTTCACGACAAATGGTAATGGCGAATTGTTGCGCGAGCGCGTGTCAAGTATTGCTAGCGACCCGGCGCAACTGGGGCTGTTGCTCGCGGGCGTTTACGCCATCGCCTCACTCGCGCAGGTGATCGTTGGCCAGCTGATTGACCGCTATCCGCTCAAACGAATTTTCCTGCCGATTGTGGCGGCGCAAGTGGTGTGTTTTGTGCTCGCGGCGAATGCACAGGGCTGGATGTTTTACGTATTCGCCGTGGCCTACATGACGTTTGTCTTCGGTGCCATTCCGTTCACCGATGCCATCATCGCCCGCTTTGTGGACGACAGCATGCGCTCGCGCGTAGCGGGGCTGCGCCTCGCGGTGAGCTTTGGCATTTCGTCGGTTGCGGTCTGGATTCTTGGGCCGTTTGTGAAGGCGAGCGGCTTCACAACGCTGTTGCTAGCGATGGCAGTGATCGCCGCCCTGACCACCGTTGCGGTGTTCTTTTTGCCCGCGCGTGACCCGCAACCGATCGCTGTCGCTAGCTCGAATCCGGTCGCAGCCTGACTTTTGCGAGCGCAGGCGCGGGCTGTTCCTGTGCTAAGTCCCCTTACGCTACGCTTTGCACCTCACCACCTTGCTCCGAGACCGATACCGATGGATTCCCCGCGCTACCGTTTTGCCCCTCGCCTTACTGTGCTCATCGCTTTCGCGACGTCTTTGAGCGGCGTTGTCGCGCTCGCCGCGCCGGTCACGATCAAGGGCGCTACGTTTGATGTGCCAGCCGCCTGCCAGCCGGTCAGCGGCGCGCTGGTGTGCAAGGCGGACGGCGTTCAGATGGAGCTCTGGGTGACGCGCAAGGCGCTGGCTCCACAGGTCGCGCCGACCGATACGTTTGCTCGGAAGATGGTGTATTTCAACGACGTTCACGACACTGCTGTCGGCAACATCATGCGCAGCACCAACAACGACAAGGCCACACAGTTTTCGTCCTACGGCCCGCACTCGGCGCTCGGTACGGCGATGCCGGGCAACGGCGTGCCAACGTCGCCCTCGGTACGATTTGCCTCGGTACTGCACGACGAGGAAATCTGGGAGTTTCTCGAAGTCGCGGCTACGCGAACGCCAGCGCTTGATTCACTGTCGGATGCGCTGCAACGCTCGCTGGTTTTACCCGCTTCTGCGTCCATCGCCGCGGCAGCGGCCCCGGCACGCAGCACTTCACCGCCGTCAAAATTAGCCGACGCAACGAGCGTCGCCGCGCCAACCCCGAAAGTAGCAGCTACCACAGCAGCACAGACGCCAGCGCCAGCGGCCACTCCAAATTTCCCGTCGTTCAGTGGCCCGCTGCTCTCGATGCAGTACCCGGATTTTCTGGAGCCTGTCGTGATCGAAAATACGGTGAGCCATTTCGCGGTGAACTTCAAACACAAGACGCGCGCCGCTGGGCCTGTTCTCAGCGTCAATCTTTACGCACCGAAGGACAAGAAGCTGAACGCGGCAACCGTGGTTCAAGGACGAAAAGACGCGCAGGTGGCCACGATGGCGGGGCCGAGCGGAGCGGTCGACGTGAGCACGCTGGGTACGATCAAGGGTACTGGTTTCGCGCTGATCGGCGTTCCTGACGCACAGAAAGGTTTGTCCGGCGTGGAGTCCATCGAAACGACGTTTGCCTCCGACGTGGCACAAGGCATTTTTGAAGTACGGCTAACGGCAGAATCAAAATTTTCTGCCGACGCAGAGGCCGTATGGGCGCTGCTCGCGAAGTCAATTCAGCTGGCGAAATAAACTGCGATGGGTCCACCCCAAAAATTCAGCAAAAAGGCGGCGCGCACGAGACGCGGCGGAGAAATATGTGGCGCAGGCATCTGCTCGCTGCTCAACCAGCAATAACTTACTGCTGTAACCGCCATTTAATAAGGGCTACAACCCGATTATCCACTAGTGTCCGGTTAAAACTGCGGGTACCGAGCTGGAAGCGCCTATGCATGAGCATTTGCACGCGACTGGGGGTGTCTCCGACTTGAACGACGAAAGTGCTTGGGTGCACGCTACGCGCTTTACTCCCGGAGTAGCGCA
>JANXUB010000046.1 GCA_025352105.1 Burkholderiales bacterium
CGGGATTTCCCGGTTTCGGGTTTTCGATATACTTTCGCTCCTCACTCAGTTCTATTCCGGTTTCGCTCATCGGGGTGGGCTCCACTGAGGGAGATTCTCCTTAAGGCACACACATTCGTTAACGATTCACGTTGTAAGGAAACAAAATGAAGAAGTCCCTCCTGGTCGCTGCTCTTATCGCAGTTAGCCTTGTCGCTTGCGGCAAAAAAGAAGAGCCAAAAGCTGCTGCACCTGCTGCCGCTGCTCCGGCTCCCGCTCCTGCCCCTGCTGCTGCACCCGCTCCAATGGATGCTGCTAAAGATGCGATGGGTAAAGCCGCTGACGCAACCAAAGATGCGATGGGTAAAGCCGTCGACGCAACCAAGGACGCCGCAGCGAAAACTGCTGATGCGACCAAGGATGCAATGGTAAAAGGCACTGAAGCGACGAAAGAAGCCGCAGCAAAAGCTTCTGACTCTGCTAAAGACGCCGCTGGCAAGGCTGTCCAAGCCGCTAAAGATGCTGCCACGGGTGCCAAAGGTGCTCCGTGACACTGACCTGGATGCCGTGAAGAAACCTTAATCGGTTTCAGTTAACGCAACCTCTAAAAGCCGGTCTCATTTATGCGACCGGCTTTTTTTCGTCTACGATTTGTGGCGCTAGCTTTATTCAACGCCCAGCCAGTGGCAGATCGAATGAAGCGATTCAATCGTCTCCACGCCCGCGGGCATTTCATGCCCGTGGATGTGCGCGAGATCGGGCACCCAGTGTGTGCGGGCACCGGAGGCCACCGCAGCGGTCAGGCCCGGCAGTGAATCCTCGAACGCCCAGCAGTGCGCGGCATTTACGCCCAGCCGATCAGCCGCATGCAGGTAAATATCCGGTGCCGGTTTACCGCGAATCACCGCGTCACGGCCAACGACCACATCAAAATGCGCCAGTATTCCCGCCTGCGCAAGCTTGTGCCGCGCGTGCGGCGTGTGGGTGGACGTGGCAACCGCCGCCGACAGGCCGTGCGCTCGCAGCGCAGTCAGTGCTTCGATGACACCTGGCCTGACGGGGATGCCCGCCGCGAGCATTTCGCGGTATGTCGCGTTCCACATCTGCTGGTATTCGGCGAACGGAAAATCCGCGCCCAATTCGGCGATGAAGATCCGCCCCAGTTCGTCGCTGCCGAGGCCGATCATGCGCAGCGCCAGCGCGTCGGAAATGACACAGCCGAACGCGTGCGCCGTGACGCGGCTCGCCTCACGTGCGATGCGCTCGGTGTCCAGCAGCAAACCGTCCATGTCGAACAGCACAGCGGCGGGCGGTGCGCGGCTTCTGGCGCGCGTGACTTGACTTTCACCCAAGTACAGCTTTTCGCTGAAGCCATTATTTGACAGGGGCAAGACGCAATTATCGGCTGAACTCGACTTTTTCATTATTGTTGCGCTAGCCCGCTATTGGATGGCGATATTGCGAAAAGCTGTATCGAAAAATTCAGAGCGCAATCGTCGGAAACGACAAAAACGCCGCTACGCAATCGTGACCCATTCGAGCCCCTGATCCTGCGTCGCTACGAAAATATCCTCGGCTCGACCACCCAAAGCTCCAGCAAACGCGCTTTTTGCGAGTTCAGCCCGATTGTTTTCACGACTCAGATGCGCAGCCACCACGCGCTGCAACCGGCTGCCCGCCACACGCGTCAGAATTTCAGCGGATGCGGCGTTCGACAAATGCCCGTAGCGCCCCGAAATCCGCTCTTTGAGACGCGGCGGATACGACGAGCGGTACAGCATGTCTTCGCAGTGATTGGCCTCCAGAAACAGCGCGTCACAATCCGAAAGCGAGGCCTCGATATGCGCCGTCGTTTCCCCGACATCGGTCAAAACGCCCAGGCGGCGCTGGCCGTCGGTGAGCGTCATTTGCGCGGGTTCACGCGCGTCATGCGGCACCGGAAATGGCAACACCTCGATGTCACCGACCAGAAAAGCATCGTGCGAATCAAAGCCACGCAGCGTGCAACCGTCCCAGCGCGACTCGGTCGCGGAGAGCGTGCCAAACGTCAGCCACACCGGAATGCCAAATCGCCGCGCAAAACGCGGCGCTCCGCCCACGTGGTCTGCGTGTTCGTGGGTAATGATGATGGCGTCAATTCGTTCCGGCGCAAGGCCCAGCCGCGCGCAGCGGGCGGCGGTTTCCTTGACGCCAAAACCACAGTCGATCATGAGCGTGGTCTGTCCTACCTGAACGATTAAGGCGTTGCCTTCGCTTCCGCTACCGAGACTGGCGAATCTCACGCGGCGGTCAAATCAGCTGCGCCGAACGGAATACAGCGACTATCGCAGTTGCTCGTGCAGCAGCTTGACGATGCGGGTGCCGACTTCGGTGGCGTCGGCAACGCCGTTGGCGTCAAGCACGCGAACCTCGCTCTTGCCGGTGCTTTCTTTCACGGTGATGCGATATTGTTCGGTGACTTTCGGGGCGTCGTTGCGCCAGAATTTGAGCTTGTCGAGAATGCCCGGTTCGTTCTTCGCGATGGTGTCCGGATCGGCGTAGCGTACAAAGTAAGTTCCTGCCGTGCGGTCACGATCCACCACGGTGAAGCCCACGCGATCAAGCGCGAGACCAACCCGACGCCATGAGCGATCAAACGTGTCATTCATTGACAAACCAGACGCGCCGCCCGGCACGGCGATAATTTGCGCCTGCTCAACGCGCGCAGCGGCCGCTGCCGGTGAAACCGCGGCCTGAGCGATCTGCTGGGCCTCCTCTTTGGGCGCACCCAGATACTGCATCATGCGATTCAAAATTTCAGCTTCGTACTCAGGCTCGGGCTTGCGAGGCTCATAACGAAACACCGGCTGCGCAGTGCTGCCGATGTTTTTCTCTTCCATGCCGCGGTGGCTGATGTAGATCTCGGTCGTGCTGTTCGCGCCGCGCTCAAGGCGAGTGCGATATTTGTCACGTGTGCCGCTCGAATAAACGTTGTCAAACACTTTGCCGACGGTGCGCCGAATGATGTCATCCTGAATGCGCGCGCGGTTCTCGGCCCAATCAGTTTCCATCACACCAATACGCGAATCGTCCGCCACCAGCGACATATTGAGACTCGCCCAGAACTCACGAACCTTCGGAAAATTAACCTCAGGCGTACCCGGCACCACGAGCCAGCGCTCAGTGCCCGCACGCTCAATACGCATACCGGAAACCGCAGGCAATACGCCACCCGCGCCTGACAAAACCGCAGCGCGATTGGCCGAGTTAACGCCGGAGAGCGTGGCCGTACCTGCGCGGAAACGCTCGTCGTACTTTGGCGGCGTCAAATCGGGGGGAATCTCCAGCGCGGCGCCGGTTTGCGCGGCTTTGTACTCCACGCGCTTCGCCTCGAACGGGCTGTATTCAGCAAGCGTGCTGCAGCCGCTCAAGGTGACCGCAATGGTCGCAAATGCGGCAAGCGCAAACGTTGAAACTGATTTCATTCGTGTTCCTGTTTCTAAAGTCTTGGCGTAATTTTTTAGAGCAATGTTCAGAGAATTGCGGCGTGGCGCATTGCGGCTTCCAGCACGGGTTCAAATTTTGCGGACAGCGGCGTCATCGGCAAGCGCGTGGTCGCACCGCATTTGCCCAAACGGGCCAGCACCCATTTCGGCGCAATCGGATTGGCCTCAACAAACAGGTCAAGATGCAGCGGCATCAGCGTGTCGTTGATGGTTCGAGCAGCAGCAAAATCACCGCTCAATGCAGCGCGGCAAAGATCAGCCATCGGCTTCGGTGCGACGTTGGCTGTGACGGAAATCACGCCGTCGCTCCCCATCGCCATCAGTGCCAGCGCAGAATCATCATTGCCACTGTAGACCACAAATCGCTTGTCAAGTTTCCGCAATTGACGAAGCAGTTCACCCCCGCGCGCGATATCGCTAGTGGCATCCTTGATGCCGACGATGCCCGGCACTTCGGCCAAACGCATCGTCGTCGCGGTAGCCATATCGGCCACGGTACGACCGGGCACGTTGTACAAAATCATCGGGAGGTCAACGGCCTCGGCAATCGCCTTGAAGTGCCGATACAGGCCTTCTTGCGTAGGCTTGTTGTAGTACGGCACGACCGACAGCGACGCATCGGCGCCCACTGACTTGGCGTACGCGCTCAGGCTGATCGCTTCGCGAGTCGAATTCGCGCCCGTGCCCGCCATCACCTTGATGCGGCCCGCCGCGTGCGTTACCGTCGTTTTAATCAGCAGTGCATGCTCATCAACATCCACCGTCGGCGATTCACCCGTGGTGCCGACGATCACAATGGCTGCGGTGCCGGACGCCACATGCCAGTCGATCAGTCGTTTGAGTGCATCGATATCCAGCGCGCCGTCTGCGTGCATGGGGGTAACGATGGCAACCAAACTGCCTTGAATCGGAAAGGACGCGTCAATGGGCATGGGATAGGGATAAAAAAAGCAAAGCTAACCCTGAATGTTAGCGCAGGGCATACCCGACAAGACTCACACCTTGGCGATATGAGCCTTGGTGGTCTAAACTTGACGGCATGAGTGAAAACAGACGACTATCAATCCGCGTGCCATTGCTGTCGGCATTGGTCGCGTCGATGGTCGTTATGACGGCAGCGACATCTGCGGTCGCAGCCCCCAATGATGAGCCGGGCCCCTTGCTTCGAGCCGAAAAAACACTACGCTCCATCGGTGATAAAGCCAAAGATTCCGCTGCCGACATCACGAGCTATGCGCTGTCGCTGATCGGTGTTGACTACCGCTTTGGTGGCAACACGCCGGATCAAGGCCTCGATTGCAGCGGATTGATTCGCTACGTTTTTCAACAGGCCACGGGCATCTCGCTTCCCCGTAGCGCCCGCGATCAGGCACGCGTGGGTGAATCCATCAAGCGAGACGACCTGCAGCCGGGCGATCTGGTGTTCTTCAACACACGCCGCTTCCAGTTTTCGCACGTCGGCCTTTATATCGGCGACAACCGCTTTATCCATGCGCCAAGTTCGGGCGGCTCCGTTGAGGTGACAAGCCTTGACAATCGTTATTGGCAAAAGGCGTTTAATGGTGCGCGCCGCATCTTGAGCGGTTTACCGGACGTGACGGCGCTGGTGATTCAGTCGGCGCAGGCTGCAACGTTGAAATCCGCCTCGCCTGCACCGCTAGACATCGTGCCTGCGGCTACCAATGCGGCAGGCGGACGCGGCACTAGCGAGAACTAGCCGCCGCAGCTTTTTTCAGCTGCTCAATGACGGGCTTGTGTTCCTCGCGCACTGCCCAGTCGTATGCCGTCTCGCCCTTGTCGTTTTTCTGCGCAAGATCAGCACCATATTCGAGCAGAACAGAGACCACCTCGGTCTTGTTTTCGCGTGCAGCCATCATCAACGGGCTAACACCATTGGGTGACGACGCGGCGGGATTAGCCCCCTGATCTAGCAGATATTTCACGACATTGGCGTGTCCGTTGACCGCCGCATAGTGGAGCGCGGTCCAGCCCGTGCTGTTCACGTCGCCGCCCTTGCCGCGCAGATAGCGCACCACCTTTTCCTGCCCGTTGAGCGCGGCGACCATCAACGCACTGTCGCCCCACTGATTGCGAAGGTTGACCTTGGCACCGGCGTCCACCAGAATCGTCACAAGCGGCAGCGACCCGGCACGAGAAGCGACGACCAGCGCCGAATCGCCGCGGATGTCCGTGGCGTCGGGCTTTACGCCCTTCAAAAGCAGCGAACGCACCTCGCTCGCTCGCTCAAGCTCGATCATCTTGAACAAATCGTCAGTGCTTGAGGCGTTCTGCCCAAACGCCAACGATGCCGCGAGTGCAGCGAAGAGCAGCGTAGCCGCAAATATTTTTTGCATCATGGATTCACCCGAAACAGCGAGAAAAAATTTTGACTGGTGGCGCGACCAACAGTTTCCACATCAACACCGCGAACTGCCGCAATGGCCGCGGCGACGTGAGGAACAAAGGACGGCTCATTACGCTTTCCGCGATACGGCACCGGCGCAAGATACGGCGAATCAGTCTCGATCAGCATACGCTCCAGCGGCACGCGCTGCGCCACATCGCGCAGGTCCTTCGCACTCTTGAAGCTCACAATGCCCGAAAACGAGATGTGAAAACCCAAGTCCATCGCGGCGCTTGCGACGTCCCAGGTTTCGGTGAAGCAATGCATCACGCCGCCAACCTCGCCGGCCCGCTCTTCGCGCATGATGGCGAGCGTGTCTTCGGACGCGCTACGCGTATGAATCACCAGCGGCTTTCCGCATTCACGCGCAGCGCGGATATGCGTACGAAAGCGTTGCCGCTGCCAATCGAGGTCGCCCTGCAAACGGTAATAGTCAAGCCCGGTTTCGCCAATCGCCTGAACCTTTGGATGCTCTGATCGTGTGAGCAAATCAGCGACCGTTGGCTCTTCAATGTTTTCGTAGTCGGGATGAACCCCGGCAGTGGCGTAAATATTGGGGTGCCGATCCGACAGAGCAACCACCGATGGCCACTCCGGCAAAGTCACGCTGATGCACATCGCGTGCGACACGTTGGCGGCTTGCATGCGCTCCACCACTGCGTCGCCATCGCCGGCGAAGTCGGAAAAATTGATGTGACAGTGGGAATCAACAAACACGGGCAGGAACCGGACGTGGCGCGCAACGCTACATCGTATGTGTGGGGCGGGAAGAAGCTAGCAAAGCACCGAGAATGCCTTCGATGCGGCGCTTGGCACCACGACCTGTATCGTCTTTTGTGAACTGAACGCCGATGCCCTGAGCGCGTGCGCCCTGAATGCCGGGCGGCGTAATCCACGCTACCTTGCCCTGCACGGCGATGCGATTCGGGTCGTCCATCAATGTGAGCAGCATGAAGACTTCGTCGCCTAACTTGTAAGCACGTGTTGTCGGAATGAAGATGCCACCGCCTTCAACCCAAGGGATATAGGCGGCGTAAAGCGCCGTGCGTTCGCGAATATTGAGCGAGAGCACACCCGAGCGCACGCCGCCCACCTGACCCCGTTGGGTACCAGTCACCGCGCCCGTACTGGTGAGAGTACCAAGACCGGTGGGAGTGCCTAGACCGCCGACATCACTCATGAAAGTTCACTCAAATCCCGTCAGTTATCGACTAAAAAGCGCCCGGTAATCCAGCAGTAGCGACTCACACTGAAGCCGCGCAGACAGCGTGGTGTCGGGCAGATAACGCTTGCGTAACAAGAACCGATGATAGCGGAGCGCTTCGGCAAGCGGTAGCCTGACGGCCAATTGAGCCAAGGCTTCAGACTGATCTCTGTATACCGTTGGCAACAGATTGGCGCGAGCGCGCGACCAGTCGGAGGTCCAGTCGGCGAGCCATTGCAAGAGATCGGTGAAACGTTCGCGTTTCTCAGTCTTGCCACCCCCCTCTACCCAACTCCCCCAATGCAAGGTGGGAAATTGACCGGGGCGCAGCAAATCACGAATGAACGCGTCATGTGCCGACGCACGTCCCGAGTTGGCCAGCGCCTGAGCCGTCAGCGGCTCGCCACGCGTGCGCAGCAAGAGCGCGTTGATGTCCACGCCGGGCACGCCTTGTGCGCTCATCCATGCGCGTGCCTCGTCATGCGTTGGGCGCGGCAGTGTCGTCCGAAGCGCGCGACTACGAATCGTTGGCAACAAACGCTCTGCCTGCGACGTGACGAGCAACCAGCGCGTGTTCGGCGGAGGCTCTTCCAGCGCCTTGAGCAGCGCGTTGGCGCTCTCACGGGCGAGTGCGGTTGCCGGATCAACCAGCAACACGCGTCCACGCGACCCGGCCGCCGAGAGTTGCATGAAATCCAGCGCCTCACGCACGACGTCAATCTTGATGGTCGGCAGTTTCACCGTTTCGCCATCACCGATGTCGGGCAGCAAGCGCCGGAAATCGGGATGCACATCGCCCGCCAGCCAGCGGCAACTTGGACATTCGCCGCATGCCGTTCCGTCTTTCGGATTTAGGCACAGAAGCAGCGCCGCCAACGAAGCGGCGGCTTGTGCTGCCCCATCGCCCGCGCGCCCAACCACGAGCCATGCGTGATGATGCGAAGACACCATGTCGTGCGAGCGGGCGAGCCATGCTCTATGCCACGGTAGCGGACTAAATTCCATCGCTAATCCGATGCCTTCAGCAATTGCTGCGCACACGCCAGTACGCGCGCGCGAACGGTATCCTTCGACTGATCGCTCGACAATATCTTGATGCGCTCTGGCTCGGCAGTTGCACGATCCAGATAAGCCTTGCGCACGCAGTCATGAAATTCTGCGGCTTCGGATTCAATGCGATCCATCGCACCGCGCTGCGCCACGCGCTCCTGCGCAGCATCGCGGGCCAAGTCAAACAGCAAAGTCAAATCAGGCGCGAAATCCGGATGTACCCAATCAGCAAGCTCCGCAACGCGCTCAAAGCCGAGCCCACGACCGCCGCCCTGATACGCAAACGTCGCGTCGGTAAAGCGATCACACAACACCCAGTCCCCGCGCTCAAGTGCGGGCCAGACCACACGCTCAAGATGCTCGCGCCGGGCAGCAAACACAAGCAAAGCCTCGCTGTGCGGGCTCATGGCACGATCCAGAAACAGCGCACGAATCGCCTCTCCCAGCTCCGTCCCACCGGGCTCACGCGTCACGACAACCGTTTTTCCGCGCGCCGCCAAGAGCGCACGCACGGCGTCGATATGCGTGCTCTTGCCCGCCCCGTCGATGCCCTCAAACGTGATGAATTTGCCGCGCAACACTGTCATTACTTACCCAAGATAAATTTCGCCACCGCACGATTATGTTCCGCGAGATTCTTCGAGAACTCACTCGTGCCGTCTCCGCGCGCCACAAAGTACAAAAATTCGCTATTCGGCGGTGCGACGGCAGCCCGCAGCGATGCCCGCCCCGGCAGTGCAATAGGCGTCGGCGGCAAGCCGTTGCGCGTGTACGTGTTGTACGGCGTATCGGTTTGCAGATCAACCTTGCGCAAATTTCCGTCAAATTTTTCACCCAACCCGTAAATGACTGTGGGATCGGTTTGCAGCCGCATGCCGATGCGCAAGCGGTTGACAAACACCGAGCCCACGAGCGGGCGATCCGCGTCACGCCCCGTTTCCTTCTCGATGATCGAGGCCAGAATCAGTGCGTCATAGGGCGACTTGAGCGGCGTGTCGGCGGCGCGCTGCTCCCACGCACGCGCCAACTCCTCTTTCATGCGTTTGTGCATGAGCTTTAGGAGTGAACTTGCCGAACTGCCGGGTGCAACAAAATAGGTGTCGGGGAAAAAGTAGCCTTCCAGTTCAGCAACATCGGTTGCCAGCGCCTGCTTCAAACCTGCACGGGGCGGCAGCGAGTTCGGTGCAAACGTCGCGACCCCGTCAGCCGGAACGGTTGAAAGCGATGCGTAAAGCTCGGACAGGCGAGAACCTTCAACGGTGGTGATAGCGAGCCTTTGCGCGTTACCCGATTCAATGGCCGCAAGGATTTCGGCCACCGTTTGCGGCGCTTCGAACAAATACTCACCCGCCCGAAGCTTCCGTGCGCTACCGCGAATGCGCGCAACTGCCTGCACGACCAGACTCGGGGCGATTTCAAGGCGCTCAGTCTCGGTAGCAAGGCGTGTGAGTGAACTTCCCTGACGCACACTCAGACTAACGCCTTCGGCAGGAATTGTGGCGGGCCAGAGCGGTAGGGCGAACCACAGAGCGAGAGCAAGGGCGGCTATGCCGAACAAGCCGACGAACAGTTTCTTCATGAATGCGTGATAGAACGGCAATCGCCGCCAAAGACTGGAATCCTATAATTTTGCCTATGTTTTCTCCGCCACTCGCCCGCCGCCTAAATTCGCGCGGCTTCACGCTGATCGAACTGATGATCGCCGTGGTCATCATTGGCATCCTCGCTGCCATCATCGCGCCCAACGTGATCGGTCGTTTGCATGACGCAAAAGTCTCCGCTGCCAAGCAGGATGTGTCGACACTGGCGCAGTCACTCGCGATGTACAAGCTCGACAACGGACGCTTCCCGACCGGCGAACAGGGTTTGAAGGCATTGGTCGAGAAACCCGTCGGCTCACCGCCGCCCAACAATTGGCGCACGGGTGGCTACATCGCCCGCCTGCCCAACGATCCGTGGGGCAATCCGTATCAATTTGCAAACCCTGGGCTGCACGGCGACATCGACGTATTCAGCATGGGTGCCGACGCGAAACCGGGCGGTGAAGGCGAAGGCGCGGACATCGGTTCGTGGAACCTCTGAGCCATTCGGGGTCATCTTTAAGGCGACGCGGCTTCAGCCTGATTGAGGTATTGGTCGCCACGGCGATTCTTGCCACAGGTTTGATCGCAGCTTCGCGCGCAGCTCTGGTTGCCACCAACGATCAGGGCGCATTGCGCGACCGGACGCTCGCGCGCTGGGTCGCGCACAACACGTTGGCCGAGATTCGTTTGCAGCCACAACAAGCGCAAGTGGGCAACGCAAGTACGCGACAAGTCCAGCAGGCAGGCGTTGAATTCACCGCGCAGACCAAAGTCACGGCCACGCCGAGCCCCCTGTTCTCACGCGTTGAGGTGGTGGTGGTGCGCACGGGTGGCGACGGGCATGTGCTGGCGCAGGCGGTCGGATTTTCTTCGCGATCATGACGCCCTCCAGCATCACGCGCGCTCGTGGCATGACGCTCGTCGAAATCATGATCGCGCTGTCGATCGCTTCGCTCATGACGTTGACCGGGTGGCGCGCGCTGGACACGTTGCAAGTCTCTCGTGACCGCGTGGTCAGCGATGCGGCGCAGTGGCAGCGTCTTGATGATTTCTTTGCCAATATTGAAGCCGATTTACGCCGTGCGTCGCTCTCGGAATTTGCAGCCAATAGCGACACCCTGGCGATGCTTCAGCCGTCGCTTTCACGCGGTGTGGATACTCGCCGCGTGAGCTATCGCTGGCTCGCTGCAAACGACCGCGTTGAAGTCATTCGCGAGGCGGGTGGCGAGCGGCTGCCCGTTGCCGAAGTGCAATCGATAACGGTTGCCTACAGCGCAGATGGCGTTTTGTTTGAACCCACGATCAACGCCTATCCGCGTGCCATTCGCATGAGTGTGATCCCATTGACGGCGGCGGGTGCTTTGCCGCCGGTTGATCGCATTCTGGCGCTGCGATGAAATCGTCACTGCAGCGCGTTCGCGGCGCGGCGCTCGTTGTCGCGCTCCTGCTCACCGCACTGGGCGCTGCGATTGCGACGCAGATGATCGTGCCGCTTTCGGGCTGGCTGGATCGCGAGTACCGCGCACGCGACACCCAGGCGAGCTACACGCTGGCCGATGCGGCGGCGTCGTGGGCGATCACGGTGCTAGCAGCGGACGCTCGTCTTGGCCCGCTGGATCACTACGGCGAGTTGTGGGCCACGCCGCTGCCGCCGACCCCGGTGGAAGGCGGAACCATTGAGGGGCAAATCACCGATCTGCAGGCGCAGTTCAATTTGAACAACCTCGCGCCGCGCGGCGTAAAAAGCGCGGCCAATGTTGCGCTTGCCAAGGCGCTGTTCGCCAAGGCGGGCGTCGCGCCAGCGCTCGCCGACACCCTGGCCGATGCCATTGACAAAGACGATCTGACCGACGACGGCCAGAGCGAGCGACAACGCTACGGTCAGGCCCTGCGCAACAGGCCTTTGCGCGATCTGGCCGACTTGCTTGATGTGCCGGGCTTCACCGATGCCGCAGCGCGCGCGCTGAGTGACATTGTCGTGGTGTTGCCCGAAGCCAGTCCGATTAACGCGAACACCGCGACGAAAGCGCTCATTGCCGCTGCCTTCCCGGCGGCGACGCCTGCGGCGCTTGAGCGCGCCATGGCGAGGCGTGCGCAGCAACCTTTTTCGGGGCCGGGCGATCTGGCGACTTTGCTCGAACAGCCTCCGCTGGATGGGGTGTTCAGCACAAATACACAATATTTTGCGGTGCAAGCGGTGATTCGCTTCGAGCGTGTCAGTCATCGCGTACAGTTGCAGATTGTCCGACCGCCGCAGGGTCGTCCGACCCTTTTTTCGCGACTTATTTCAAACGCCTGATACGTTCAAACTTTGGCACTTCCCGACACTCCCGTATTGCTCACGCCGCCCGAACTCGGCATCGCCCGCCTGCGGATTCCGGGCTTTGGCCGATTGACGACGGTCGAGCAACTGCGCGCGACAGCACTTGCACTCAATCGTGATCTCGGCGTTGCTTCGGCCAATCTGCGTCTCGCTGCGCAACCCGTCGCCACGTCACCCGACGAGGCCTGGGTCGGCTACACGACGCATGCTGTCGCCGCAAATTCAACGCTTGCGACTCAGGTATTTAATACGTTAAACGCGGGGAAAACGTATTGGGTCGGTGCGCCGGTCGGGTACATCGTCGGCGCGCAAGGCGCGGCAGCGGTCGAGGTGACCAGCAACGCCGATGACGCCGGGCTGCCCGCCATCGTCGCCGCCATGCTGAGCCCCCACGCTGGCGGTGCGTCGGTTACCAACGATTGCATCCTCGTTGATCGCGACCGCGTGCGCTTTAGTGACGACAGGTTGGCGTTGTGGCAGGCGGCCAGCGGCGTGTCGATGGTGGATGGCAATTTTCCACTGGGTATCACAACGCGACTGGTCGCTGCACCCAGTTTGCAGACCGTTGCGCGCTCAACCACACTCGATGTTGCTTTGCGCTACGCGGCCGTCGCTGGGGTCACGTGCGCGCTAATCGCGGGTGCCCGGTTCGCGATGCTGCCATCAGTCAGCGTCGCCGCCTCCGCGCAGAAGCAACCCACCCCCGGCGCGCTGCTTGAACGCATCGCGACGGTCACGCCCGACGTTTTGGCGCGCACACAAAGCGCCACCTACGCCAGCGGTGCGTGGGTGTTTGGCTTGAGCGATGCGCTCGATGCGCTCGCACAATTGCGCATGCAACGCGCGCTGGCTGCCAACGGCCTGCAAGCGCAAGCCACAGGCGCGCCAACGCCGCGTGTTCGGGTCTATTTCGCGCCATGAAGCTTCCCGTCAGCGCTACGATGAATCGATTGCAACTGCGCCGCTTGGCCTATGCTGCGATCCTTGCGGCGTCCGTATTAGTGACGTTATTTTTTCTGCACGCGCAGGGTCAACGCGAGGCGAACCTGCATGACGCCGCAATTCGCAACGCCTGGCAAACGGATGCTTCGCCCGTCGGCGGATCAATGACGGTCGCGATCGTTCGTGCGCGCTTCAACATCACGGGGGGCGGCACGGGCGGCGATTTGGCGTGGCAGGTCGCCAGCGCAAGCGAGTTGCGCGCCAGTCTCGCCGCACTCGAATTTGCTGGCGTCAAATTGCGAGAAGTAAAAATCGCGCGGCGCGGTGCGGGATTCTCAGTGAGCGCGGAGCAGATTCCATGAAGCGCCTGTTGATTTTTTTCCTGTTGCTTGCGGTTGCGTCGAGCGTTTTCGTATGGCAATTGCCCGCGTCCATCGTCGCCGGATTTTTGCCGATTGAGGCCACTCGCTTTGTGCAGTTGCATCGGATCACGGGTACGCTTTGGCGCGGCAACGCGTTGTTTTCAGCGATGGGAGTGTCGCCGACGCTATCGCTTGCGTGGCGATGCCAACCCTCGATCTTGCCGCTGGGCGCACGTTGCACGTTGTCTGAAAGCGTGACGGGCGTGGCTCAAGTCAATTTTCTCTCCGGCGAGCTCACTGCAGATAAACTCACTGCTGTTCTGCCTGTTCAGGTGGGCGGCGGCGCTGCGTTTATGGCTGAATCGCCGCGTGTGGCGCTCGATATTTCGTCGCTCAGCATTAACGCCACATCGCTCGCGATTTCTGGAAGCGTTCGCGCCGAATCGGTTCGTTACGCATTCGGTCAGGCACCCATCGCACTGGGCGAAGTCACTGCTGATTGCAAGCCGGATGTTGCTGCGGCAATGTCCCGGTGCAGCATCAGCAATCGCGGCGGCAATGCGCGGCTCGACGGTCAGCTCACGTTGACGCCACGCAAGGCGGGCGGCACGCTCGAACTGACGCCTTCGGGCGCACCCGCGCAGCGCATCACGTTTTAGCGCCACCTCGGGCCTTTCAATTTCGCACTGAGTAATGGCGCTAAGCGCAATGGCGTTAGGCATACGACTCCACTTGAAAAACCACAATCGCAAGCGTGGCGTATGAGTTGCTGTGTTCGATAGAACTTTCGCTATGTATGCCCTTCCTTACGCTGCTTCCAACGGTTACCATCTCACGATGGTCGATTCTTCTTTTTTCCCTTCACGGTCTGCAAAGCCCGTGTCTACAACGACCTTAGCCGCTCCGACGACTGCCGCAGCGGACGCACTGCTTGAACGTGACCGCATCTTGACCGCCATCGTCGCCCGAATGGCGGGGAAAGACGAAGGCGCACTGTCAGAACTTTTTGACATGGTCGCCAAGCGATTGCACTCGTTCGCGCTGCGCATCGTGCGTGATGAAGGTTTGGCGGAAGAAGTGACTGAGGATGCGCTCTTTCAGGCGTGGCGAGAGGCCAACCGGTTTGATGTGGGGCGCGGCAAGGTCATTACCTGGTTGTTAACGATTTGTCGTTCGCGCGCGCTGGATGCGCTGCGTCGTGCGGACATTGCGGAATGTGTGGAAGACCCGGACGAGTTCCGCTCGCAAGAGGCGAGCTTGATGGCCGAGCCGGAGCAGTTGATCAGTCAGTTTGAAACCAGCAGCGCTGTGCAAGCCGCGCTGTTGATGCTTCCGCCTAAAGAGCGGCAAGCGGTGAGCCTCGCATTTTTTCGCGGTCTCACTCATCAGGAAATCGCCGACCACTGGCAAATGCCGCTCGGCTCAGTGAAGACTTTGATGCATCGCGCGTTCGCTCAATTGCGAACGCAACTTGAGGCACAGCAATGAATAATGACAACAAAAATTTGACCGGTATGGACGACGAAACTTTCCCGCCATCTGTGGCCGGCTATATGGCTGAAGCGGTGCGCGCTGCACCGCTCGATCCGATGGCCGAGCGCTTCATGAAGTCGCGGCTGATGACCCGTGTGCGTGACTTTGAACGCGGAGGCGTCACCAACACCGTGCGCCCCGATCAGGGCGAATGGGAAAAATTCAGCCCGCGTATCAAGATGAAAGTGCTACGTCGGGAAGCCGATGGCAGCAGCATGAGTTATCTCTTGAGGCTTGAGCCGGGTGCATTTTTGGTGCCTCATAAACACGCCATCGACGAAGAATGCGTCGTGCTTGAAGGTGAAGTCACGATTGGAAGCGAACTCGTTGGCCCCGGCAGTTATCACCTCGCCCCACGCGGGATGGTGCATCAGCCGATCCGCTCGGAACACGGCGCGATTTTGTTCATTCGCGGCAAAGAACCGAGCTGGCGTGATACGTCGGTGAAAGAGACTTTACGAGCGATGTTGCGTTGATTTTTGGGCTGTCATTTGGCAATAGGCAATAGCTTTTCACTGAAACCGCCGCAGCTTCTGGGCTATCAATCTAAATCGACGCATATCGACTTGCACCCTTTTCGACCGCTAGCCCCAGTACAGAAGGAGTAATCCCTCAAAGCTGTTTAATGCGGACTACAGAAGACGGTGTCATTCTGTAGTCCGTCCGAACTGCTTTGCAGCCGCTCGTTTTTAGCTCTTGCCGAATTTGGCTTTGGCGTCGTTCACACAGCGTGTTTTGACGTCGCCCGCCAGAGCGTCGCAACGCTCTTTTGCTGCCGCGTAGGCGGCATCACTCTTGTCTTCCACGGCGTCTTTGCGAGCCTCGGCAACTTTTTTCGTGGTGTCCGCTTTCGCTTCAGATGTCACTTTGGCGACTTTTGCGTCGGCCTTCGCTGCAACCTTGGCAGACTTCGCATCCTTGATGCAAACATCCTTTGGGTTGCCGCTCAGTTCTTTGCACTTGGCGTTTGCGATGTCGTAGGCGACGTCGGCACGCTTGTCGCGAAGCTTCATGTCGGCTTTGGCGCTTGGCTTGTACTTGGCGTCCAGATCAGCTTGGGCGATGGCGTACTGGCCTTTGGCCTCCATCACACAAACCGATTTGGCGTTGCCTGAAGTGGCCGAGCATGCAGTAATCGCAGCTTTACGGTCGCCATCCAGGATTTGACCTGCGGCTTTGTATTCCGTTTTGGTCATCGCTTGAGCAGGGATGACCATTGCCATGGCTAACACTGCCATTGTCGGAAGAAATTTGAATTTCATGAGTATTTCTTTCTAGAAAAATTTGCGTGGCTTCACTACAAAAAAACGTAGCGGATTGAAGTAACAGCGAACTGGGTTAAGCCGTAACGGCGAGATTTTTTAAGTTCTGGTGTTCACCCATTGCAAGGGGTTCACCGATGATCGCGGAGGCAGCACGATGACGCTGCATTCAGGCAACGTCACGATGGAACTAAGGCTAGATTTTCTTGAGCAGGCTGTATGTCGTACGACAGAGCCATTGCGTGTGGGCGAATGCCTACAGGATTGTCAGCGCGCAACCGAATACGCCTGGCCGAAATCATTTACGCCCCGATGGCTCAACACTTGGGGCCATGCTCAACATGCGCGCCGGGCCGTAAATGGTGGCGAACGGTACGTCCTTCGCGTCACGCCCCGTTCCAACGCGGATGAGCCACTCGACCGGGGCCATTTCAGTAGCGTCAAAGATCACCCATTGATTGCCCAGCCACGCCTCGAACACAGCGTGAAAGTCCGGTGCGCCTTCGGGAAATTTAACGTACCCAACGACGAAGCGCGCCGGAATGTTGAGCGCGCGACAAAACGTGATGCCCAAGTGCGCAAAGTCTCGACAGACGCCTTTGCGCTGCAAGAAAACTTCACACGCTGTCGTGGTTGTGTCGGACGATCCCACCACGTATTCGACATTGTCGTGAATCCACGCGCGGATGGCCTCCACCTTCGCCCAACCCGGCGCCAAACTGGAAAACATCTTCTGCGCAGCCGACCCGAGTAGGTCCGATTCGCAGTACCGCGTTGGCGCCAGGAGGTGTACAAACTCCGACGGTATATCGGAAACGGGCGCCTCAAATAGCTTGTCTTTCGCATAGATCGGCGGCACCACATCCACAGTCGCCTGATAGCGCACGTTTAATTTTCCAGCGGGAATGTCAGCACGCGTCAAACGGTTGCCGGTCGGCTCGTGAACAAATGAACGGCACGTGGCAGCGGGCTGCAAAGCCAGCTTTTCGCTAACAATTCGCTGCGTGGGCAAATCGACCACTTCGATCTGAAGGATAAAGTGACTGGTCGCGTCCAGCTCGTATTCCAGCGTGCAATCAACATCAAAGCGAAGCGCGGTGTTGGATGCGGGCAACTTCGAAAGCGCGGCGACAACCGCAGGGCGAGTCCAGAGCGTGGGATCGTTAATCATTTCGTACGCGCCGGTTTACAGCAGCCATCATGGAGAAGTTACAACGTTAGCGACGGCGCGCGAACTCTGCATTGAGACGGCAGCGAAAAACTGTGTAGTCCGATACCTACTTGCTGGCGCGCCTACTTGCCAGCGCTCGACCGCAGGCAGCTAGATCAACGGCACTTGTCGCGTCGGCTGGTCGTAATATTCCGACAGCCGTTCCAGCGCTTTCGGATTAAGGATCGTCAAGCGACCGCCTTCAATATGATGCAGACCCGCGAGGTGCAATTTGCGAAGCGAACGATTAGTATGGATGAGCGAGAGACCCAGCGCATCAGCGATATGTGATTGCGTCAGAGGGAACGCAATTGAGCCATTGTCAGCGAGATCAGCGAGGCCGAGATGCGTCGCGCGGCGATGCAGGTGAAGCAGCAGTGCCGCTATGCGCTCGGAAGCATTGCGCCGCCCGGCACTCAACAGGTTCTCGTCCACGTTGCTTTCTTCGCGCGCGGCGAGCCAAGTCACGCTATAGGCCAGGCCCGAATGATCACGAAACAAATCCCACAATTTGGTCAGCGGAAACACGCACAACGTGACCTCCGTAATGGCGTCCACCCCGTGCGAAGGGCCATCAGAAAATTGCTCCTGCAAACCGATCAGATCACCGGGCAACAAGAAGTTGAGTATTTGCCGACGACCGTCGGACAACGTTTTGAATCGAAACGCCCAACCGGAATAGAGCGTGTAGAGCGCCGTCGCCCGCTGGTTCTCCGGCTTGATGTGGCTGCCCGCCGAATAACCGATACGATCACTGCGCATCGCCTCGATGTAGCGGAGCTGCGCATCGCTCACTGGCGAAAACGCGTCGGACTTCCGGAGCGCGCATTGGCTGCACGCGGGCGGGTAGTCGGAGCGGTTGACGAGTTGGCGAAGTTTGGGCATAGGTATCCACTATAACTTTTGATGTAGGAGACGCCGGAATAGGCCACTACATTGCACGCTCTTTTATAGATTGCGAATGCTGTGGCTCCATACGAAATACTCTACATCAGCGTGTTGTCACCAGCCACCCCTCCAACCACCATCGCTGAAATTATGGTGCAGGCGAGACAACAGAACAAATTAAATGGCATCACCGGCCTTCTGTTATTTGATGGGGAGCACTTCGTTCAAGCACTGGAAGGTGACCACGAAGACGTCGTAGCGGCCATGAAGCGAATTGAAAACGATGAGCGCCACAGCGGCGTCAGGCGTCTGCACGAGGGTTTTATAGCGCAGCGTCAGTTTCAGCGCTTTGCCATCGGATATTGGTATGTCGAAGATGAGTCAAGGGTTTTGCGTTTGGGCAACCTTTGGGGCCGCGCCGCCATGGATGAACTTCGAGCACGTCGCATGGAATTTGACGTCGAAAGCGACGCGCCGCTTTTTTCTGTGCCTGCGCCGAAACCGGTCGAATCACCGACTCGTTCTGACGCCATGACTTTTCGTCAAAAGCTCTACCGGTTGACGGCGCAAGCCTAGTTTCAGCACATGTCGATAAATAGCGAAAGTCAATGCTAGCCCGTGTTAAATATGGCTTTCAGCAAAAAGCTGTATGCGGAATGCACAAAGCCTAGTCTTTGCCTCCTCGCACCGCGCCGGTGTAGCGATCAATCAGCGCTCTCTGCGCTTGCAGCCAATCGTCAACGGATTTTCCGGGCGCGTCCGCAAGTACGGTTTTCAAAAACACGCCAGAGAGCTCGCGCGTGGCTCGCTTGACCACTGAGTTGAGCTCCACACCGCCGGGGCCAGCGCGGTCGGTGAAGATGCTGTGCGTCGCGCCTTTGAACACGGTCAACACCTTGTCTGGAGCGTGAACGGCATCGAACACCTTAATGCGATCCGCGACGTCCGAGTAATAGCCCGGCACGCGGATCACGTCGTCGGTACCGGTCACATGCAGCGTAGGCACCTTGATCGGCTCGAGCACTTTGATCATATCGCCCTCGCCCACAAACGGCGGTGCCGAAATTAATATCAGCGCCTTCACGCGCTCATCGCGAAGCGACAGCAATTTGCCGTCGCGTTCGACCGTAGCGCCACCGACCAAAAGCGCGGTGTTGGCACCGTAGGAATGTCCGGCAACCGCAATCGCATTGCCCTGAATCGACGGGCCGTATTCTTTCGACGCGAGGATCGAGGTAATGGCGAACGACACGTCGTTCGCACGATCAATTGCGTTGCCTTCGCTCGCGGCTGCAACAACGTTGCTCACCATGGAAAAAATATTGCCGCCCCAGACCGCGCGGTCGCTGCCCGCGTGCTGCACATGCAGGCTGGCGAAGCCTAGGCTGGCCCAATGCTTACCCAGGTACGAGTAACCACTCCTGCTGCCGCCGAGCCCGTGCGAGAAAACGACTAAAGGCACGGCGGTCGCTGGGCTCGCCCCAGCGGGCCAGTACAGGCGTACCGGAATGTCGCGCTGGCGGCTGCCGTCGTGCCACTGCATGTCAACGGTACGAAACGCATCTTCTCGGGGGGACTCAGCGCTCGGCGCTCGCGCCAGCGAGGTCGATGCGGTCGACGCGAAAACGCCCGGCAACCCCGACCCCACCCTCTCCGAACTGGCGCTGGCGGCGCTCAGGGCCGTGAGCAGCCCCGCAGCAAGCGCGGCCCACTGCCAGGGACGTTGGCGAGAATCAGGAGCGGTGCGGAATGATTTCATGGATAAGGGCACTTCTATAAATTATGAAATGCGCGGGCGCATCGCGCGGTGACTTTTTTTTGACGCGATGACCACGCTTGAATGATCAAAGCGCAAGCGGGCGACCCGCGTGAGTCGTCTTCATCGTACTTTTTCTCGTGCTTTT
>JANXUB010000047.1 GCA_025352105.1 Burkholderiales bacterium
ACCCCGCTCAACGCTTCCAATCCCAGCTTCGCTTTGAATTCCGGTGTGTGTACTTTACGACGCTTCGTTTCACTCATGATGACTCGTTCTCTTGGATTTAATGCAGCTTAAACTGCTGTCTTAAATTCAGGGTCCACTTTAAAGTACATCTTTCGGTGAAAAACGCCATTTCATCTGGGCTAGCGCTACGAAAAGGCACTCATCGATAAATTGCGTTTTCAGGCTCTAGCCCTGATGCAGCGGCGATTTCATAAAAAAGCTGCATCTACAAAAGCACATGCTGCGTCATGACATCAAATGGCGTCTTTGGGTCGCCGCGCACGCTGTCGGTTTCGAAGTAATCGTTCCATCCGTTTTCGGCGAGCACGGCCAGGTACGCGTCACCCAACTCGGGCGTGGGAAACCGCCAGACGCAAAAAAATTGGTAGCGGTCAGTCGTGGCGGCGTGATTGTTTTGCCCCCAGGCAACGGCTTCGGCTTTGCTGCCCAGGCGCAGCCGCGTGAGCGCTGTGACTTTGCTCAGATACGCCGTTCTTGCGGGTTGCGACAGTGCGAGCCAGCTCTGTTTTGGTTTCCACAGGCCAATAAATACATGCATGTGCGGGGACCTCAATACATCAGGGCGGGGATCGGAAAACTAGGGTTTGCTTGGCACGCTGGCCGCGACTCCGACAAAAAACGCGTGCAACATATGGCGCACGATTTCCTCGCCGGAGTAGCTGTTGCCGCGCTGCATGTAGTCAAGCGTCGGGTCGCAGGAGCGGGCGTAAATAGCGGTGACGATGTAGTCAGTCGGCAGCTCGCGTGACAGCGCGCCATCCGATTTCGCTTGTTCGACCAGCGAGGACAGTGCGGCGTTCAGCGTGAAGAGCGCCGCCAGATAAATCTCGTCGGTCATCAGCGAGTGTTCGAGCGCGCCGTTGGTCGAGGGCAAGTGCGGAATGCTGCCTTTAAGCCGCTCCTGCAGCACCCATTCCAGCATCCGGCGCAGCTTTTCGACGGCGGGTAGCTCGGCCGGCAGCACTGAAAGCCGCGTAATCGTGCGCTCGAACAGCCGCGTCATCGTGCGCGCGGCGAGCTTCTCTTTTGACGGGAAGTGCTTGTACAGACTGGCTTTGGCGATGCCTACTTCCCCTGCCACCACGTCCATCGTCATCTCTTCGTAGCCCAACTTGCCGAGCAGCTGATGCGCCGCGTCGAGGATGGCTTCCTCGCGCATTTCTAACTGCCGCAAACGATAAGGCGTTGCCAAAATGAAACTTTCCGGTAATAATTTGAACTAATAAGTTCAAATATTGACTAAGTAGTGTGAATTACGGCCTTTGCGGCCCGTTCAGACCGATTAGTAGTTTTGTGACCATTTGTTCATTCTAGGAGTTCAATCATGATGTTTCGTCCCCTCAAATCCGTTCTTGCTGCCTTCGTCAGCGTCGCCCTGATGTCTGGTGCTGCCCTCGCGCAAGCCCCCGGCACCATCGTTGATGTCGCCGTCGCCAATGGCAATTTCAAAACCCTCGTGGCCGCAGTGAAAGCCGCTGGCCTCGCCGAAACCCTCTCGGGCAAAGGCCCATTTACCGTGTTCGCGCCGACCGACGCAGCGTTTGCTAAGTTGCCAGCCGGCACGGTCGACGCATTGCTGAAGGACATCCCCAAGCTCAAAGCAATCCTGACGTATCACGTTGTTTCTGGCGCGGTGATGGCCAAAGACGTGAAAACCGGCATGGTGCCAACGGTTAACGGTCAATCGCTCGACGTGAAAGCCGACGCGATGGGCGTCACCGTCAATGGCGCGAAAGTTACGACCGCCGATGTGAAAGCGTCAAACGGCGTGATCCACGTGATCGACACTGTACTGCTGCCGAAGTAATAACCCCCGGCAGACCAAAAACTCCAGCTTCGCACCCGCGCTGCTGGAGTTTTTTTTAACCATTTTTTCGCGTCCTTTCTTTTTTTGGAGCACCTGATGAAATTGCCAACGCTTACTTCGTACATTCGCTACGCCGCAGCGCTGACGGCCACCGCCCTCCTCGCCGCGTGCGGTTCGGACAGTCATGAGCCGACGCCAGCAGCGCCCGTGTCAATCCTCGCGACCGCACAAGCCACGGCGGACTTGTCGTCGCTCGTTGCCGCAGTGCAATTTGCCAGCGACAACAACGATCTGGTCAATCTTTTGGGCTCGGCCGGCACGTTAACCGTGTTCGCGCCCAGCAACGCTGCGTTCGACAAACTGGCGCAAACGCTCACCGGCAACGCCAACGCGAAAGGCCCCGACATTCTTGTGCCCGCGAACAAGGCATTGGTGAAAGCAGTGCTGCAATATCACGTGCTCACCAGTGTCGTAAAAGCCGCGGACATCCCATTTGGCAAGGCAATTACGCCCGCAGGCGGCGGCTTCTTCAAGATTGACGTGGTAGCCGCCAAACCTGTCATCACCGACGGCCGCAATCGCAAGGCGAACATCACGACGACCGACATCACAGCCAGCAATGGCGTCGTGCATTTGATTGATGCCGTACTCCTGCCCGCTGACAAAACCATCGTACAAACCGCAATTGCGTCAAGGCCTGAATTCACAAGCCTTGTTGCGGCCCTTCAATTCGCAAGCAACAGCGATGACCTGGTCACAACGCTTTCGGGCACTGGGCCATTCACCGTGTTTGCCCCGACGAACGCGGCCTTTGACGTGCTGGCCAGAGAGCTGACAGGCAACGCTGCCGCGACCGGCCCCGACCTGCTCACGCCTGCCAACAAAGCATTGCTGCGCTCGGTGCTTACCTATCACGTCGTCGCGTCGCGGGTGTTGAAGGCGGACATTGCGCTGAACGCGCCCATCACCACGGTGCAAGGAAGAACCTTCGTAATTCAGGCGACCGCAACTGGCGTCGCAATTACCGATGGGCGTAACCGCGTCTCGAACATCACCGCGACCGATGTGCTGAACTCGAACGGCGTCATTCACGTGATTGATAAAGTGATCCTGCCGCCGCTGTAGACGTCTCTTGCGCGTTTGTCCGGGCGTAGCGCCCCACGCCCGGATTTTGCGGTGTCACGGCCGTGACATAAAACGCTGCTAGGCTGTCGCGTATGGTCTTCCTTTGGATATTTGCGGTTGCGTGGTGTGGCGTCAGTCTCATCATGCTGGGTGTAGCGATCAAAACGTCCGAGCCCTGGTATGTTCTCGCGCTGCTCGGGCTCTTTGTCTTGATCGGTATCGGGCTCGCGGCCGGATTAGTCACCGGCATCTACCAACGCTTTCGGCGCGGCCCGGCAACGCTGGGTGCGACCCCGAATGGCCCGCGCGGCGGCGACACCATCACATTCACGCTGCATTTGGATCGAGACGAACCTCGCGACCGGGAGATCGTATTCGCGCTCGAAGCTCAGGAGAACGATGAAGGCTGGAACACGCAACAAACGATGACGCACGTTGCGAAGCTGCATGGAGGAATGCGGCAAGCCAGCGCTCAATTCACGCTGCCGCACAACGCACGTGCAACCAGTGCGTCCTGGCGCTGGCGAGCAAGCGCTCGGGTGAATCACCTCAAATACGCGCCGGTTGAACAGGACGTTGTCGTGCGTGCTGCCGCGAACGCGAACGAGCCTTCGACCGAGGCCGTCACCCTCAACAGTGTCCCAGCCGATTCGCTCACGCAAGCCGAGTCACGAAACACCCCGCCCGGTGCGCACGAAATCGCTTCGGGAGTCTGGCAATGGCACAGCGCTACGCGAACAACGCAAATCATCGGCCTGATCCTCATTACTTTTTCCGTGTTCTGGTTGTGGAACACGACCAGTATTGCGCTGCCCAGGCTAAGTGCCCGAGGTGACTTCGCATTTTCATGGGGCGAGGTAGCGGTCGCTCTCTTTGGGCTGCCGTTTTTGCTGGTGGGACTGCTGATGATGCTGCTCGGCGTTGCGCTCCTGACGCTCAGGCAATCGGGCACGATTCGGCGCGGTGAATTTCAAACCCGCGTGACCGCGCTCGGTCGCACGTGGAGCATGCACAACCTGCGCGCGAGCGACATTGATTTCCTTCAAGCGGCTTCCGGTCTGTCGAGTGGTCGCAACGTGCTTCGCTACGACCTCGCAGCGCGCACCCCGGCGGGCGCTGTGATCCTGCCGTACTCGGCGACATCGACGAACGATTTGATGCAACAGGCGCGCTGGACCGCGAGCGTGATGGGGATTGAGCGCGTTCAGTTCGACCCGCAGACGCTCGCCAACGATATGCCGCGCTTGTCGCTCGCGAGCGATGTTGCGACACGACAGTGGATCGGAAAATGGATTGCCGGAATGATGAAATTCTGCATAGCGCTCGCTGTCGCAGGCTTTGCTCTGTTGTGGGTGACTTCGCCTTGGAAAAACGGAGCCGTTGAGGGCGGTGCGGCCTCACTTTTTATTTGAAGCGCGAAAGTCTAGCGATTGGCGGGCGAAATGCCTCTGTGCCCCAATGTGGGAGCGGTTCCAGCGAGATTGTGCGAGGGGGTGTCATCACTTGTCGGGGTAAAACCCCTCGCACAGCAAACACCGCCGCGCCCGCTAAAATTCGCTTTAATATGAGCAAAATTCTCCTCTCCCTCCCCGTCGGCCAAAAAGTTGGCATCGCTTTTTCTGGTGGCCTCGACACCTCGGCTGCGCTCGCCTGGATGCGGCACAAAGGCGCGATTCCTTATGCCTACACAGCCAATCTTGCGCAGCCCGACGAGACCGATTACGACGACATTCCGAAGAAAGCGACCGCATACGGCGCGGCGGGCGCACGGCTCATCGATTGCCGCGAAGCGCTGGTGCACGAGGGCCTCGTCGCATTGCAATGTGGCGCGTTCCACATCACCACCGCTGGTCGCACCTATTTCAACAGCACGCCGCTCGGTCGCGCGGTCACGGGCACGGTGCTGGTGAAGGCGATGCAGGAGGACGACGTCAATATCTGGGGTGACGGCTCAACCTACAAGGGCAACGACATTGAGCGCTTTTATCGCTACGGCTTGATGGCGAATCCGGCGCTAAAAATTTACAAACCGTGGCTGGATCAGGCGTTTGTTTCGGAGCTCGGGGGCCGTAAGGAAATGAGCGAATGGCTCAACAACAACGGCTTCTCCTACAAGATGTCGACAGAGAAAGCATACTCAACCGACAGCAACATCTGGGGCGCGACGCACGAGGCAAAAGACCTTGAATTTTTGAGCAAAGGCCTGCGCATCGTCAACCCGATCATGTCGGTGAAACACTGGGATCAGTCGATTGAAATTAAGCCAGAAGAAGTGACGATTCGCTTCGAAGATGGCTTTCCGGTCGCGTTGAACGGCAAAGAATTTGCGAGCCGGGTTGATCTAGTGATGGAAGCCAACAAGATCGGTGGTCGACATGGTCTTGGCATCTCGGATCAGATCGAAAACCGCATCATCGAGGCGAAGAGCCGCGGCGTGTACGAAGGCCCCGGCATGGCGCTCTTGTTCATTGCGTACGAGCGTTTGATCTCGGCCATTCACAATGAAGGCACGATTGAAAATTACCGCACGATGGGCCGCCGCCTTGGGCGTCTGCTGTACGAAGGCCGCTGGTTTGACCCGCAAAGCCTCATGCTGCGCGACACGTTGCAAAAGTGGGTCGGTCGCGCGGTGACTGGCGAAGTCACGGTTGAGTTGCGTCGCGGCGATGATTATTCGCTGCTCGACACGGTGAGCCCGAACGCCACTTATCACCCGGAGCGCCTGTCGATGGAGCGTGTGGAAGATGAAGCGTTTTCGCCGCTGGATCGGATTGGGCAGCTGCATATGCGGAATCTTGATATTTCGGATTCGCGGGACAAATTGTCGGTGTACGCGAAGGCGGGGATGTTGGCGGCGGGGAGTGGCGAGGCGAAGTTGCTGGATGACAAGTCCGCGCAGTCGTAGCAGTGCTTACAGTTTGCCTTCACGAAGAATTCATGCTGTAATACGGTTTTGTATTACACCTCGGAGGCGTTATGACCTTAACGGTGCGCACCGACCATCGCGTTTCGGAAGCGCTGGCGCAATATTGCGTGCAGACGAACCAGACCAAGAGTGATGTTGTGAAGCTTGCGCTTGCGGAGTATCTGGCGAAGCAGGCGCTGCCTCGACCGACCGTCTGGGAGAGCGTGAAGGACTTCGTATTGGCGCTGGAGGCAGAGAGCGCTCAGGCAGGCCCAGATGCGCCCGCGTTGCAGGCTCGTGACCGTAAAAAACATTTGAGCGACTACTATGCCGAACGCCACGCTAATCGACGCCGGCCCGCTGATCGCGCTGTTTAATCCACGCGACGCTGACCATGCGTTGTGCAGGCAATTTTTCGAAGGCTTTCGCGGCGACTTGGTGACCACCTGGCCGGTGCTGACCGAGACGGCTTATATGCTTTCAAACACAGCGAACGCGCAACGCGCACTCTTGCAGTGGGTTGAAAACGGCGGACTGGATGTTCACCATCTGACGGCCGAAAATGTGCGCAGCATGCTCGCCTACACGCAGAAGTATCACGATCTGCCGATGGATTTAGCCGACGCATCACTGGTTGCGCTGTCGATTGCGACCGGAATCACAGACATCATTTCGATTGACAGCGACTTCGAGATTTATCGCTTGCCAAACAAGCGCAAGCTGAACAACTTGCTGCCCGCGTAGTGCGTAGCCTCGATGAAGCTACAGCGGAATCGAGGCAATTCAGCGAAGCCTCCGCGATTCCGCTGTAGCTTCATCGCGGCTACGGGAATCGGCTTTTCGGTGAAAGCCATACATCGCGCCGTCTCGCCGAAAACCGCTGCATAATTCCCGACATGAACCGCAAACCCCTCAAATCCAGCAAGCTCCGCGCGGCGGGCTATGACGAAAGGCTGCGGCTGATGGAGTCGAGGGACACATCGACTCCATGAGCGCGTTTCGCGCGATCCTGCTCGATCTCGACGACACGCTGTACGACCATCACTTCGCGTCACGCAAGGCGATTGAAGAGACGATCTCGCTTGACGATGCGCTGCTCGCCGCAGGCGCTGACAAGGTAGAAATTCAACATCGTCACTGGCTGGAACTCCTGCACCTTGACGTCGCACGAGGTGCGCGTACACCGGACGACGCGCGCGAAGAGCGCTGGACACGAATCCTCTCGCACTTCGGTGGGAATGTTTCTCAGGGCAATCTGCTGGCGAGTGCGCAGCGTGGAAACTACCTGCGGCATGAGCGCCCGGTGCCCGGCGCGGTTGAGGGCATAGCGGCGTTGCGCGAAGCGGGATATGCGCTGTCCATCCTCTCGAACAACACTCGCCTTGAACAAATTGGAAAACTTGAGCGGCTGGGTTTGATTGACGCGTTTTCTGACATTGTGGTGTCGGCTGATCATGGCATCAGCAAACCGGACGCGCGACTTTTTCACATTGCGCTCAATCGGTTGGGCGTTGACGCTGCCGAGACTTTGCATGTTGGCGATAGTTGGTCAGCGGATGTCGAAGGCGCGATCAATGCGGGGATCCGACCGATTTGGTTCAATCGTTTCGGCGCGAAAGCAGCACGCTCGGGGGTTTCGGAAGTGGCCGATATGCGCGAACTGCTGCCGACGATTGGTGCGTAGCCTCGATGAAGCCACAGCGGAATCGAGGCAATTCAGCGAGGCCTCCGCGATTCCGCTGTAGCTTCATCGCGGCTACGGGAATCGGCTTTTCGGTGAAAGCCTAGATCGCGCCGTCTCGCCGAAAACCGCTGCATAATTCCCGCCATGAACCGCAAACCCCTCAAATCCAGCAAGCTCCGCGCAGCGGGCTATGACGAGCGGCTGCGGGTGATGGAGATTGAGTTTGTGAACGGGGATATCTATGTTTACAAGGCGGTTTCGCCGGAGCTTTATCACCAGCTGATGTCCTCGCCCTCGCCGAACAGTTTCTTCGAAGACAAAATCGAGGAGAGTTTCAGCGGCAAGCGCACAGGTAAGGTCGCGAAATCCGGGGCGGCGGATGCGTTTGACGATTTGTTTGGCGCTAGATCAAACGACACTTAGCGCTTCGGGGTTAAGCTCAGAGCATTCAATCGAAGCGTGTGTCGTTTATGGCGTGGTGGAAATCGGCGAGCACGGGTCGCCCAAAGTCGTGGCTCTGGTTCGCTCTAGCGCTCATCGTGGCCGCAATCGCTGCGAGCATTTACACATGGCGCGGCAAAGCAGCCGAGGTCGCCATCGTGACGTCGGGCCCGATTCAGCATTCGCTCGTGTTCTCTTCGCGCGTGGCAAGCGTCGCACGAACCGATCTGGCGAGCACGTTAACCGCGCGCGTCGACAAAGTGCTGGTGCGCGAGGGCGACATCGTAAAGCGCGGCCAGCTTCTAGTCGCGCTCGATGACGACGATTTGCGCGCACAGTTGCAGCAGGCGCAAGCCGCGCTGGCGACCGCTCAGGCGCGGGTGAAGTCGCAGTTCGAACTCTCCGGACCCGTGGCGACGCAAGGCATGGCTCAGAGCCGCGCAACCCTTGATTTTGCGATGGCCGAGCTGGAGCGAACGCGCAAATTGCATGCGCAGGGCTTTCTCGGCGATGCGAAGTTGCAGGATGCCGAACGCGCCGTGGCCAGCGCGCGCGCAGCATTCGCGCAAGCGAGTTCACAAGCGGTAGCCAACACCAAAGGCGGGGCAGAAGCGCAGACCATTCAAGCGCGCCTCAGCGAGGCGCAAGCCGCAGTGCAAATTGTCAAGGCAAAACTTGAACAGACGAGCATCACCGCGCCGTCGGACGGGCGCGTGATTGCGCGCACGGTCGAGGTCGGCGACGTGGCGCAACCGGGGCGCAAATTGCTAACGCTGGCAACGACCGGCGAGACGCGACTGATCGCGCAGATTGATGAGAAGAACCTGAGCTTATTGCGCGAAGGCATGCGCGCGGTGGCCTCGGCCGATGCGTTTCCGGATAACAAGTTTGAGGCGGAATTGATTTATCTTGCGCCGTCGGTCGATGTGACGCGAGGCACGGTTGAAGCCCGCCTGCGCGTGGCCAAACCGCCGTCGATTTTGCGCGATGACATGACGGTTTCGGTCGAGGTGGTGGCCGCGCAGAAGGCTAACGTGCTGACGATTCCGGCGAGCGCACTGCGCGAAGCGGGCGAGCGGTTGTTTGTACTGACTGTGGCGGACGGTGTGGCGAAGGAAGCCGACGTACGCGTTGGCGTGCGCTCGTTGCAGCGCATTGAAATCATTTCCGGGCTCACTGCGGGCGCGCAGGTGGTGCTCGATGACCGGATTCGCGCGGGGCAGCGCGTTCATGCGGTCGCTGCGCTGGACAATTCATCGTCGCGCCCAAAGGCGGCGGGCGTGCCGATGCCGGGGCCGTAGTCGCCATGCGTTTTGAGTTGCTACTGGCACTGCGCTTTCTGCGCGAAGGGCGCACGCAATCGGCGCTGATTGTTGGCGGCGTGATGGTTGGCGTCGCGGTGGTCGTGTTCATTTCGGCGCTGGTGACGGGTCTGCAAGCCAACACCATCAACCGCACACTCGGCGCGCAGGCGCACATCGTGGCCAAACCCATCGAACCCGTTGCCCGCGTTCAGGTCACTGAGCGCGCAGGCACGTCAAACATCGCCACGCTGCAAATCGCGCCGCGCAAGATCCGCTCCATCGACAACTGGCGGCAAATCATCTCTGCCTATGAGGCCGTTCCCGGGGTGGTGGCGGTGTCGCCGATGGCCTCCGGCGCGGCCATTGCGCTGCGCGGCGAAGGGCGAAACGCGGTGACGGTGTTCGGTATCGATTTGCCACGCTACGACCGGATCGTCGATTTGTCAAACAAGCTGGTCACCGGCAAGTTGCGGCTCGAAGCGGGCGAAGTGCTGGTCGGCACCGAGCTCGCGCGCGATCTCGGTGCCGCCGTCGGCGACCGGATCACGATTTCAAACGGCAGCGCCGGGGCCAATGATGGTGACCGCTTTCAGATCGTTGGCACGCTTGATCTCGGCAACCGGGACCTGAGCCGCCGCGCTGTATTTTTGCCGCTACATGTGGCGCAGAGCTTTCTCGGCCTGCCGGGCGGCGTTACCTCGATTGATTTACGCGTTCGCGATGTGTTCGACGCGGAGAACATCGCCCGAAATGTCGCGCGGGTAACGCCGCTGACCGTCGAGAGCTGGATGAGCAGCAACAGCCAGCTTTTGAGCGCGCTCAACGCGCAGTCCGCATCAACCGCCACCATTCGCGTTTTCGTCTCAATCGTCGTGATGCTCGGGATCGCCAGTGTGCTGGTGGTCGCGGTCGTACAAAAGACCCGGGAGATCGGCATCCTGCGTGCGATGGGCGCATCGCGCGGGCAGATGCTGCGGGTGTTTTTGTTGCAGGGGTCGCTCGTGGGCCTCGTGGGTTCGATACTCGGCGCGCTGTTAGCCCTGTTGATGGCGTTCCTGTTTTCGACGCTGGTGCGCGGAGCTGACGGTAATGCCTTGTTCCCGATTATCGTAACGTGGCCGCTGCTCTTGGTCTCATGCGTCACGGCAACAATTTGCGGCGTGTTCGCCGCAATTGCGCCGGCCCGCCGCGCAGCGCGGCTGGATCCTGCGATGGCGATGCGGGCATGACGGCGGCGTCCGGAAACGTGTTGCGGCTTGCCGGCATCCGCAAGTCGTACAACATCGGAAAACCCGTCGAGGCGGAAATCCTGCACGGCATTGATTTGACCGTGGGCAACGGCGAATTCACGGCCCTCATCGGGCCGTCGGGTTCCGGCAAGAGCACGCTCTTAAACATCATCGGATTGCTCGAAGCGCCCACCGCCGGTACGGTGGAAATTTCAGGTCATCCCGTGAGTTACAGCGACGATTACAACCTGACGCAGCTACGGGCGGCGAGCCTCGGATTTGTGTTCCAGTTTCATCACCTGTTGCCCGCCTTCAGCGCGCTCGAAAACATCCTCATGCCGCAGCTGGTCAACGGTCAGGGCAGCACCGCCGAAACCCGCGCCCACGCCAGAGCATTGCTCGCCTCGGTCGGACTAGCAGGCGCTGAAAACAAGAAGCCGTCGGAGCTCTCCGGCGGCATGCAGCAGCGCGTGGCTATTGCCCGCGCGCTGTCGATGAAACCGGCACTGGTGCTCGCCGACGAGCCCACGGGCAATCTCGACACGAAAACAGCGGCAGACATATTTGTGATGCTGCGCAAGTTCAACGAGGACTTCGGCACGGCGTTCCTGATCGTCACCCACGACGTGCATCTGGCCACCACCTGCGACCGTCAGGTGACGCTCGCCGACGGGCAGATCGTTGCGGATAAACGACGCACCTGAAGCACCCACGCAACGCCCGATGGGCGGTTCCACCGCTTACACTTGCAGATTGATTGTTTTTGCGACATCGGCCATGCCCTCCTTTGACACCGTCTCCGACTTGAATTGGGTTGAAATCAAAAACGCGCTCGATCAGGCGAACAAGGAAATTACCACCCGCTTCGATTTCAAGGGCTCTGACTCCCGTGTCGAGCTGAACGAAAAAGACAAGACCATGACGGTGTACGCCGACGACGACTTCAAGCTCGGTCAGGTCGACGACGTATTGCTCAATAAATTTGCCAAGCGCAGCGTCGATTCGCGTTCCATCGAAAAAGGCAAACCCGAAAAAATCGGCGGCGACAAAATGAAGCGCGTCGATACGCTCAAAGAAGGTCTGGAAACCGAGCTGGCAAAGAAAGTTGTGAAGCTCTTGAAAGAGAGCAAACTCAAAGTCAGCGGCTCGATTCAGGGCACATCGGTTCGCGTCACAGGCGACAAAAAAGACAACCTGCAAGCCGCGATGGCGCTGATCAAAAAAGACATCACCGATCTGCCGTTGCAGTTCAACAATTTCCGGGATTAATGTGAGGGCGTTGGCATTTATCGTGCTCAGCGCATTGTTGGTCGCGATGGGGGGCTGCAAGCCCGCGACGCCACCGCCCAACCCGTTCCCAACCAAAGAAAATACAATTGACAAGGTCAAGAGCGACGTTGACAAGGCGATGAAAAAAGCCGAGGAAACGCGCGATGCTGAAGACCCGACGAAGAAAGGTTCCTGATTGATGAAGTTGATGACGAGTTGTTCAAAATTAGCCGCTGTTCTGTTCGGTGCGATCTCGTACCTTGCCGTCGCGCAAAGCTCACCTGCCGCCCCGATGGCGGCGATGAGCTCGGCATCAGCCGATGGGCGAACCGCCGACACATGGCTGCGTGATGGCGACACGTTTTCAATCCAGTACGGCCTCTACACCAAGCACCGCAACTACAGCGCCGAGCACGTTGATCACAACCGCATGGTGAACCTTGAAATCCAGTCGAACTATGACCGCGTTTGGGGTGCCGACAAGACACTGTTTGGCGTGTCCGTCCTGCGCAATTCGTTTGGGCAACCGACGCAGTGGCTCTACTGGGGGCAGCGCTGGGACGTCAACGATTACGTTTACGCCAAGGTGACGGCGGGCCTGCTGCACGGCTACAAGGGTAAGTATCGCGACAAGATTCCCTTCAACAAAGCGGGCGTGGCGCCGGGCATCATCCCGACACTCGGTTTTCGCTACAAAGGCGTGACGGTAGAAACGATTCTGCTCGGCGGCAGCGCACTGATGTTTGCTGTCGGCTACCAGTTTTAATATGGCGAAAGCCCATTTGCGACCTGGCTTCACAGTCGAGTCAATGAAGGATCGCGGCGTCGGGAAATTGCCGGGGTTGATCGGTGTTGAATTGTTGGCCGTCGCAGAAGGTTTGCTCATCGCCGAGGTCAAAATTCGCCCGGAACTGCTGGCGCCGAATGGCTACCTGCATGCGGCAACGGTCGTTGCGCTGGCGGACACAATGTGTGGCTTTGGTTGCATTTCGCATTTGCCGAAAGGTGCCAGCGGCTTCACAACGATTGAGTTGAAAACCAACCACCTCGGCACCGCGCTCGATGGCACGATCTACACCGAAGCGCGCCCGGTGCATCTCGGTCGCACTACACAAGTTTGGGACGCTGTCGTGCGACACCGCGAAACCGACAAGACGATTGCGCTGTTTCGCTGCACGCAGATGGTGCTGTGGCCGAAGGCTGCGTGACGATTGAGCGCCTCCCGTGTTGCGTCCCTTCTCCCCTTGTGGGAGAGCGTTAGAGCCCGCCCCGGCGAAGGCCGGGGGTGAGGGGTTTGTGAGCGTCATCGCCAATTCGCTGTTGTCAGCAGCCCGTACCCTCTGTGTCGCTGTTGATGAGCTTCAATTTTCCGCACCCGTTACCCATACGTTAAACCCACTCGACTATGCGTGGGCACCCCACGAGCAATACCTGCGCAAATTCGGCAACGGCAAAAAGCGCGTCGTATTCCTAGGCATGAACCCCGGGCCCTTCGGCATGGTGCAAGTCGGCGTGCCGTTCGGCGAAGTCAACGCGGTGCGCAATTGGATGAAGATTGATGCGTTAGTCCTGCAACCAAAAAAACCGAATCCCTCAAGACCTGTTGAAGGATTTGCTTGTGTGCGTTCCGAGATCTCGGGGCAGCGATTGTGGGCGCTCTTCTCCGAAAGATTTCCGCTTGCGGAAGACTTTTTCGCTGATCACTTCGCGCTGAATTACTGCCCGCTCGCGTTCTTCGATAAGGCAAGAAACGTGACCCCGGACAAGCTTCAGAAGCCGGAGACAAGGCCGTTGTACGAGGCGTGTGATGCTCACCTTCGCGCTTGCGTCGCGACGCTCAATCCAGAGTGGGTCATTGGCATCGGCAAGTTCGCCGAAAATCAGGCGCGCGCTGCGCTGTCGATTGAATTTCCGAATTTGCAAATCGGCACCGTGCTGCACCCCAGCCCCGCAAGCCCGATGGCCAATCGCGGCTGGGCACCCCAGGCAACGGCGCAACTGGCAGCGCTGGGGATTTGGTAGGGAAAGTCGATGGGGCGGCAGAGCTCGCGTGACCGACTCACCGACCATCACACGACGCGAGGCTCTGGCTCCAGCAAGACGCCAAATTTTTCGCCGATATCGGCCTGAATCGCGCTCGCTAACGCCCAAAGTTCAGCGCCCGTGGCCCAGCCGCGATTGACGATTACAAGCGCGTGTTTGTCGTGAACAGCAGCGCCGCTGGCAGGGGATAAACGGCGGCCTTTCCAGCCTGCTTTTTCAATGAGCCAGCCTGCGGCGATCTTGACCCCACTCTTGGCGGGATACTGCGGCATGTCGGGAAATTTTTCTTTCAATTCGCTTGCGATTTGCGTGTCGAGCACGGGGTTTTTGAAGAAGCTTCCTGCGTTACCGATCACGGCAGGGTCGGGAAGTTTGCTTCGCCGAATGGCGATCACCGCGCGGGAAACGTCCATTGCCGTCGGGGCCGCAACGCCCGCCCGCTGCAGCTCGGCTTTAACGTCACCGTAATCAACATGCGGCGTGAAATTTCGCGACAACCGGAAGCGCACGCGCATGATGGCATAGCGATCATTTTCGCCCTCTTGCAACTCGGCGCGCATCTGCTTGAACACGCTGTCGCGATAGCCAAACTTGCATTCGGAATTGCGAAACTCGCGCGGCTCGCCGGTGCGGGTGTCGATGGCGGTCACACTGTCGAGCGTGTCCGCCGTTTCGACGCCATACGCGCCGACGTTTTGCACAGGCGCAGCGCCGACGAATCCGGGGATCAGCGACAGGTTTTCCAGCCCGCTCAAGCCGCGCGCCAGGGTCCACACAACAAACGCATGCCACGGCTCACCGGCCATCGCCTCCACCAGCACGGCGCTGCCTTCGTCGAACACGATGCGCGCGCCGCGCGGGGCGATTTGTAGCACCGGCGATGCGATGTCTCGCGTGAGCAATAAATTGCTGCCGCCACCGAGCAAAAAAGGCGGTGTCGCCTTGCCGCTGCGAGCGCACCAGTCCATGAGCGCCGCTTCGGACGAGACCGTGGCAAATTGCCGGGCCGTGGCGGCTACGGCAAACGTGTTGAACGCTGCAAGCGGAAAGTCGCGGAGGAAGTACAAGGCGGTGTCGGAACGAACCAGATTACGGAGTGAGCCCCGCAGGAATGCCGTTCGGAAACGCTGCTTTTAGCTTGGCGTTGATTTCGTCGATGCGATGTGGCGGGCTCGGGTGCGAGCTTTGAAACTCAGGGTTCCGTGATCCGCCCGAGGCTTTCTCAAGAATTTGCATCACGCGAATCATTGCGCGCGGGTCGTAGCCCGCTTCCGCCATGAGGCGCAGGCCCAATCCATCCGCCTCAAGCTCGTCATCGCGACCGTATTTCAGCATCGTCATCTGGCCGACCATTTGCCCGATTTGCGCGGCGCTCATCGAGCCAGCACCCATCGCGAACGCGCCCGTCAGACCCTGCGTGAGCTGATCTTTCGCGATGTGCTCAGCGCTATGACGGGCGAGCACATGCCCCACTTCATGGCCAAGCACGCCCGCGAGCTGACCTTCAGTTTCGAGCTTGGACAACAGCGACATGGTGATGAACACCTGACCGCCCGGTAGCGCAAACGCGTTGACCGTGCGCGGATCGGCGAGCGTGTGGAACATGAACGGATAGCCTGATTTGGCCGCGACCGACTGCGCCACGACCTTCGCGCCCACCTGCGTCACCAGCGCCCGAGCGCGCGCGTCCTGCGACAGCCCGCCCATCTGTGCAGCCATCTGCGGTGCCGACTGGAGGCCCATTGCCACTTCGTCCTTTTGGCTCATGCCGGCGATGTGCTGCTTCTCGCCGGTGATCGGATTGACCGATGAGGAACCGAAATACGAGAACAGGGAAAACGCGGCAACGACGAGCGCGATGATGAGCTGAACTTTATTCATGAATAGTGCTCCTTACCGACGATACATGGAACGGCGATCGCGCTCCAGTGATTCATAAATGCCGCCACACAGCGCACCAAAAATCACATGCAGGCCCACCATGAACCAGCTGCGGTAATGGAAAAATTCCGGGAAAAACCGGCTCATGAAATACGTGTTGATGGCATAGAGCGCCAGTCCGAACAAACCACCGCCAATCAGGCCCACCCAGAATCCCCAGCGATGCAGCGTGAACGAAATCACGAACGCAAATACGAGGCCCAGCACGAGGTGAACCGCACCGCCCACCACCAGTGCGGTTCCAACCGACGTGACGTCCGGATCGAGCGCGCTGCGCCCAAGCGCGATGGTGGCCAACAATCGCGGCAAGCCAAGGGCGTTGTCGTGCAAATACTGCAACACGCCCATGCCCAGCAGCAGGCTCAAGACCGCAGCAATCAGGCCGGCAATCGTGGCCGCGCGTTTGTCCATCTAGTGCTCCCTTGAAATCATATGTGGTATTTTTTGTTGCAGCGATTGTAAGCTTGCGCTGTGACCGCATACTAAAGAGCATTCTGCATATTTGTACGGAGCTGATTCATGGGATTTTTCGGAAAATCAACGTCGATGGTGAGCGCGTCGGAAGCGCTGCCGGGACGCACGCAGGCGATGACCGTATCGCGCAAACACTACGCGAATGGCAACGATATCGTTGCGCCGTTTCCTGAGGGCTTGCAGCTCGCGCAGTTTGCAATGGGCTGCTTCTGGGGGGCCGAGCGCGAATTCTGGGAACAGCCGGGTGTGTACTCAACTGCGGTCGGTTACGCCGGAGGCTTCACGCCGAACCCGACTTATCAGGAAACCTGCACCGGACGCACTGGGCACACCGAAATCGTGCTCGTCGTGTACGACCCAGCCAAAGTGAGCTATGAGCAACTGCTGAAAGTGTTCTGGGAAGCGCACGACCCGACACAGGGCAACCGTCAGGGCAACGACACCGGCAGCCAGTATCGCTCGGCGATTTATTGCTACACGCCGGAACAGCGGGCGGCGGTTGACGCGAGCCAAGCGCAGTTTCAGGCAGCTCTGACAGCGCGAGGCCTCGGGAAAATCACGACGGAAATTTTGGGCGGGAAGTCGGGTGAGGCCACACCGCATTTCTTCTACGCCGAGGAATATCACCAGCAGTACCTCGCCAAAAATCCCGGTGGTTATTGCGGATTGGCGGGTACGGGGGCGGTGTGTCCGCTGCCGACTGGGGCTCGCGTAGCCGCTTAATCGCGATCCACTGCGGCGAAGCTACACGCCGCCGCGGGTAGCATTTCGGCTATGAGCACAGAAAATTTCCGCATTGGCGTCGACCTCGGCGGTACCAAAATCGAGGCCGTGGCGCTGGCACAGGACGGCGCGATTGTGTGGCGTGAGCGTGTGCCTACCCCCAAGGATACGGCCGAGGCGATTTACGATGCGATCACCCACCTGGTTGATCACGCAGAGTCCACACTGGGCGTGACCGCGAGCGTTGGCGTAGGAACGCCAGGGTCGCTTTCGCCGAAAACCGGATTGCTGCGTGGCTCAAACACGGTCATTCTCAACGGGCAGCCAGTCAAACAGGCGCTCGAATCCCGCCTAAAACGCGAGGTGCGCATGGCGAACGATGCCAATTGCTTCGCGCTGTCGGAGGCGGTGGACGGCGCAGGCAAGGGCGCGTCGATTGTGTTTGGGGTGATCCTCGGTACCGGCGTGGGCGGCGGCGTTGTAATCAACGGGCGCATTGTGAATGGCCTGCATGCGATAGCGGGGGAATGGGGGCACAACCCCCTGCCGTGGCCAGACGCCGATGAATTGCCGGGAACGCGTTGTTATTGCGGCAAACTCGGCTGCATCGAGACATGGCTCTCGGGACCGGGGATCGCTTCGCATTTTGGTGATGGCGGCGTTGAAACGGCGGAAATCGTCCGCCGGGCCGAGACCGGCGACGCAGTGGCCGAAGCTCATATGCAACGCGTGGAAGACCGTCTCGCTAGGGCGCTGGCAACGATCATCAATGTGATCGACCCGGAGGTGATCGTGCTCGGCGGCGGCGTGTCGAACATCGCTCGGCTGTACGACAACGTGCCGAAACTGTTGCCGAGGTATGTGTTCAGCGAGTTTGTTGAAACAAGAATTGCGCCGAACGTCCATGGGGATTCGGGCGGCGTGCGCGGCGCGGCGTGGCTTTGGTGAACGCCGCTTGGTGCTGGCTGAACGGTACAACTTTTCTCTGTAAGTGCGTCTGCACTGCGGCTAGCGTCGGCTTTTCTCTAAAATCGACTTTCAATTAAAACTACGTCTAGCCCCTATGCAGTGGTGCTTTTAGCAAAAAGCTGACTTAACATCAATGCTTGTCGCTCTTCGCAATCGCCAGCAGGCGATCCAGCTCTGCCTTGTGATGCACAAGGTTTGACTTGTGCCAGCGGCCGATGACGTACATGAATCCTGCCACCAGCAGGCCAAATATTGCGACGGACACATTGATCGACAGCTCAAGGCTGGTCATCAATGTGTAGAAACCGCCGAGCGCGAGAATCGCGGCCTGTTCGTTGAAGTTTTGCACCGCAATCGAGCGGCCCGCGCCCATCAGCATGTGGCCGCGATGCTGCAACAGCGCATTCATCGGCACCACCAGATAGCCGCCAATCGCGCCGAGGAAAATCAGGAACGGCACCGCGATCCACAGATGGTGAATGAAGATCATGCAGGCTACCGCCAGGCCCATACCAATGCCTAATGGAATCACGTTGGTCGCGCGGTCGAGCGAGGCCTTCATCGACGCATACACCGCGCCCGCCGCCGTGCCGAAGCCGACGACACCGACCAGCGTGGTCGCCTCGGTCACGCTGTACGACATCGCCGCTGCCGCCCAGGCAATGACGATCACTTTAAGGTTGCCCGCCGCGCCCCAGAACAGCGTGGTGGTTGCGAGCGAAATCTGACCCAATTTGTCGCGCCACAAACGCGTGTTGCAATGCCAGAAATCGGGCAGCAAATGCTTTGCATCCGGGATCGGCTGCATGGCAACACCGGTGTGCGGAATGCGCAGATTAAACGCGGCCGCGATGACGTATACGCCAATCATGCAAGCAATCGCGGCTTCCGGTGCCGTGGCGATATCAAAGTCCGTCATTGGAAAATCAAGATCAAGCAACCAGTCGCCGACCTTCGGCCCCACCAGCACGCCGCCCAGAACGTTACCCATGATGATCGAGAGAATCGTCAGACCTTCAATCCAGCCATTGGCCTTGACCAGCTGCGATGGCGGCAACAATTCAGTCAGGATGCCGTATTTGGCGGGCGAATATGCCGCTGCGCCGAGCCCCACGACGGCATAGGCCATCAACGGATGCGTACCGAACAAAAGGAGCAAACAGCCCGCCACTTTGATCAGGTTCGACATGAACATCACGCGCCCTTTCGGGAAGCGATCCGCAAATGCTCCTACAAAGGGTGCCAACACCACGTAGAAAAACGCAAACAGCGGCACCAGCGCCGCGCCCTGCCAGCTCGGCGCGCCGTCATAGCGAAGCAATTGATACGCAGCCACAAAGAGAGCGTTATCGGCAAGCGAGCTGAAAAACTGCGCCGCCATGATCGTGTAAAACCCGCGCTGCATGCGCTACTCAACTCCTGTTTTTTGTTTGATCCGTTTCATGCGTTTCCCCCTCAGAATCCGCACGATCAGCAATATCCGCACAGTCGACACCGCGTTTAGCTCAGCGATTCCGACCCTCGATCAATCTTGAATCGAAGAGTAGCATAGGCCTTCGCCCGACCTGATGACGCAACGCAACATGCCAAGACCCCTCGTAGCCACCATCGACCGCGCCGCACTCACGCACAACCTTGAGCTTGTGCGGCAGCTGACACGGGGGGCGCGCACTTGGGCGGTGATCAAGGCTGACGCCTATGGTCACGGCATCAACGCCGCCATGCAGGCCTTCGCGGATGCTGACGGCCTCGCTCTGATTGAAATTGAAAATGCGATTCGCCTGCGAGAGCTCGGCTGGAAAAAGCCGATCCTCTTGCTCGAAGGCTGCTACGCCGCACTTGACTGGCATGCCGCCGCGGAGCATCGCCTGAGCTGCGTCATTCATAGCGACGAGCAGTTAAGCGAATTCGAAGCGACCCCGCTCGCCCGCACGCTCGACATCTATCTGAAGTTCAACACCGGCATGAACCGACTGGGCTTTCGCATTGATCGCGCGCGCGATCTCGCCACGCGCGCAACGTTGAACCCCGGTGTCGGCGAAATCACGCTGATGACGCACTTCGCCTGCGCGGATGAACGGGATGGCCATCTTGAGCAGTTGCGGGCATTTAACGACGCGACAGTCGGGTTACCGTTTGCACGATCAATCGCCAACTCGGCCGCGTGCTTTGATTTTGATCGCGTCGCCGCCAATGAGGTCGCGAGCGCCAGTCAAGACTCCGTGCGCCCCGGCATCATGCTTTACGGCGCGACGCCGTTCTCGCACGCCACCCGAAGCGCCGCCTCATTGAAGCTCAAGCCCGCGATGACGCTCAGCACCGAAATCATCGGTGTGCAGTCGCTCAAGGCCGGCGAACGGGTCGGCTACGGGGGAACCTATACCGCCAGCCGCAACGAGCGCATCGCCGTGATTGCCTGTGGCTACGCCGACGGCTATCCGCGGGCTGCGGGCACCGGCACGCCGATTCTCGTCGCCGGGCAGCGCACCCGCGTGGTCGGGCGCGTGTCGATGGACAAAATCACCGTCGACGTGACGGACATTGAGCTTGCACGGGTTGGCACGCCGGTTGAGCTGTGGGGCACGCAGCTACCCGTGGACGAGGTCGCGGCGGCGGCAGGAACCATTGGTTACGAGCTGTTGACGGCGGTTGCGCCCAGAGTGTCTCGCGACGTAATCTGAGCGACTTGCAGGCAATCGTTCAGAGTTGTCAACCCCCGTTACAATTTGCGCGTTTAAGCGGCACACCATGACTGGCGGTGATTTGCTGCACAACCTGCTTCAGGGCCGCCCTAAAGCGAAATTCAAAATTCAGCCAGTTTGAATCGTCACCACCGGCGCGCCGGAATTTTCACGGAGAGAAAAATTATGAACAAAATCTACGCACTGCTCGCAGCATTCCTGCTGGCTGGCTCGGCATTCGCTGCCGTCAATATCAACACCGCAACCCAGTCGGAACTCGAAGCACTGCCAGAAGTCGGCCCTGCTCGCGCCAAAGCAATCATTGACTACCGCGCCAAAAACGGCCCATTCAAGTCGAACGAAGACCTCATCAAGGTTGACGGCATTGGCGACAAAAACTTTGTCGGCATGAAGGACAAGATTTCGACCTCCGGCCCGACCAAAATCGACTGGAAAACCGAGGCCAAGAAAGACGCGCCAAAAGCTGACGCTGGCAAAGCGGGTGCTCCAGCCGCCGCTGCTGGTGCTGCTGCCGCGCCGAAAGCTGACGCTGGCAAACCTGCCGCCCCTGCCGCAGCCGCTGCTCCTACCACCGCGCCAAAAGCCGACGCCAAGAAAGAAGAGCCGAAGAAGGCCGAAAAGCCGATGACCAAAGAAGAAAAAGCAGCCGCTGACAAAGCCAAAAAAGAAGCTGACAAAAAAGCCAAAGCTGACGAAAAAGCCAAAAAAGCCGCCGACAAAAAAGCCAAAGCTGACGAAGCCAAAGCCAAAAAAGAAGCTGACGCAAAAGCAAAGAAAGAAGCCGACGCCAAGAAAAAAGCTGACGCTGCCAAAGCAAAAGAAGCCCCAGCAAAAGACGCCGCCAAGAAAGATGCGCCTAAAGCTGACGCTCCAAAAGCTGAAGCCAAAAAAGACGACACCCCAAAGAAGCCCTAAGCGCTCCCGGTTAGTCCTGAAAAACCCCGCTACGGCGGGGTTTTTCTTTGCTGCGGCGGTAAATGCAGCCCAAACTCAATTGCGTTGATAATTTGCATTGCACTCCTGCGGCCCAAACTCCTTTCGGCATGTATCCCACCATCGACTCCACCATCGGCAATACGCCGCTCGTTCGCCTGCAACGCCTCCCGAAAATGTTCGGCGTGCCCGCGAGCACCGTCATCCTCGGCAAGATGGAGGGCAACAATCCGGCAGGCAGCGTGAAAGACCGCCCCGCGTATTCGATGATCGTCGAAGCCGAAAAGCGCGGCACCATCAAGCCGGGCGACACGCTAATCGAGGCGACCTCGGGTAACACCGGCATTGCGCTCGCGATGGTGGCGGCGATGCGCGGCTACAAGATGCTGCTGGTGATGCCCGAGAACCAGTCCATCGAGCGCCGCCAATCGATGAAAGCGTACGGCGCTGAGCTGATTCTGGTGTCGAAGGAAAAAGGCATTGAAGGCGCGCGCGACCTAGCCGTGGAGCTCGCGCAACAAGGCAAAGGCCGCGTGCTCGATCAATTCGCCAACCCGGACAATCCGCTGGCGCACTACAACGGCACCGGGCCGGAAATTTGGCGGCAAACCGGTGGTCGCGTGACCCATTTCGTGAGCGCGATGGGCACCACCGGCACCATCACTGGCATCTCGAATTACCTCAAAGAACAAAACGAAAACATCGTGATCGTGGGTGCGCAGCCAACGGATGGATCGAGCATCGCAGGCATCCGCAAATGGCCCGAGGCGTATCGCCCTGCGATATTCAAAAAAGCCCGCGTTGATCGCGTGGAAGAAGTTTCGCAAACCGATGCCGAGGAAATGGCGCGCGTGATGGCGGTGCAAGAAGGCATTTTCTGTGGCATTAGCGCAGCGGGTGCGTTGGCGATCACGTTGCGTCTGGCCAAGGGCGTCGAGAACGGCACGTTTGTATTTATCGTTTGTGATCGCGGTGATCGGTATCTTTCGACGGGCGTGTTTCCGGGTTGAGTTGTTTGTGGGAGCGGTTCCACCGCGATTGCCTTATGGCGCGCGCATATCGTTCGGGGTAGAACCCCTCCTACAATCCATAGATGCTGCCCACCCTAGTTTTTGACATCGAATCCATCCCCGACGTGCCGGGGATTCGCCGCCTTCACGATCTGCCGGCAACTCTCTCCGATGATGAAGTCGCGCTGTGGGCGCTCAGTCAGCAGCGCTTGAAAAACGGCACCGAATTTTTGCCACACCACCTGCAACGCGTGTGCGCGATCTCTTGCGCGTTCCGCGAAGGCGCGGACAAGCTCGCGATCTGGACACTGGGCGAAATCGGCGACGACGAGCCAACGATCATCCAGAAATTCTTCGAACTTATCGAGCGAAAAACGCCTCATCTGGTGAGCTGGAACGGCGGCGGATTTGATCTGCCGGTGCTCATGCAGCGCGGCCTCATCACCGGTGTCATGGCGTCGCGCTTTCTGGAGACCGGCGCCAATGATCGCGCGTTCAATTTCGATCATTACCTGAACCGCTACAAGGAACGCCATCTCGACCTGATGGACTTCATGGCGATGTATCAGGCCCGCGCCAACGCGCCGCTCGACACGATGGCCAAGCTTTGCGGTTTCCCCGGCAAACTGGGAATGGACGGCAGCCAGGTGTGGCCTGCGTTTCAACGCGGCGAACTCGCTGAGATTCGCGCGTATTGCGAGACGGATGTGGCGAATACTTACCTGCTGTTTTTGCGCTTCCTCGCGATGCGTGGCGACTTGGATAAGGCGGAATACGCAGCCGAGCTGGCGCTGTTGCGCGACAAGCTCGGGGCGCACGACGGCGCGCACTGGAAAGAGTATCTCGCCGCGTGGCCGCAGTAAGTCATGCAGCCTGACTGGCTAACTCCCGCGATTGAAATGCCGTGGCCTGTGACCGCGCCGTTTCGTATGCGCCCGAATCTGGAGAAGCTTGACGCGGATGCGCCAGCTTTGCTGCTGCGCGATGGGTTAGCGGATGTATATCAACGGGAGCGCGAACTCGTTATTGCTGCGCATCGCGAACGTGCGATGGTGGGCACTCCGCACGACAACACCCTCGCCGCGATTCAGGGTCTGGCCCCCTCTCCCCTTGCGGGAGAGGGTTGGGGTGAGGGGGCAGGTGGCAGTTCCAGCCACGGCAATTCTTCAAGCAACGTCACCCCTCACCCTAGCCCTCTCCCGCAAGGGGAGAGGGGACAGAACGTCGCTCTCGCCATGCAAGAGGACTTCGTCATCCTAAAACACCACGAAGACACCCTGCGCACCGAATACCTCTCCGTCTGCTTCCCCTCGCGCTGGGATCCACGCGAAAAACTGGGGCTTGATTTCGCGGCGATCCACGCGCCGGTGGCTGACAATCAAACGCTGATCGCTGCGGGTCAAAGCATCATGACGATGGCGTTCATGAAGCAGCCGATGCTGCGCCACGTCTGGCTCATCGTTCCAAGCGCAAGCCTCGACCAGCATCCCGACAAAAACGAGGTGTGGTGGTCTGAGACATTGCGCGATATGTCGCCGTTGTTGCCCAACCTCTTCTTCCGCGTGGAGCGGCAAACGACCTGGCCGTTGCCGCATCTGCAGCGCGCGGTGTTTTTCATTCGCGTGATGATGAGCCCGATGGTGGACGTGCTGGCGATCATGCCGGGACGCGCAGCGGAGCTTGCCGCATCGCTGCGCTCAATGACACCCGAAGTCGTCGCCTATCGTGGCATGCGTGAGGCGATGCCGCGATTGCTTGCTGAACTGGACCATTTCGAATGAGCGGATTCACGCCTCAAAGTACTCATCATCGCGCCCGCAAGCGCTTTGGTCAAAACTTCCTCGTCGATCAGTCGATCATCAATCGCATCGTCGAATCGATTGATCCGCACGCTGGTCAGCACATCGTCGAAATTGGGCCCGGACAAGCCGCGCTAACACGCAAGCTCATCGCGGCGTTGGGGTCTGGCGGCAGTATCGACGCGATTGAAATTGATCGCGATCTGGTTGCGCGGCTGGTGCATGAGTTTGATGCGGGCAAGTTGCGCGTGCATCAGGCCGACGCGATGGAGTTTGATTTCGCGACCTTGCCTGCGCCGTTGCGCGTTGTGGGCAACCTGCCATACAACATCTCCACGCCGATTCTGTTTCGGCTGTGCGAGTACGAAGACCGCATCTCCGACATGACCTTCATGCTGCAAAAAGAGGTCGTGGATCGCATGGCCGCACTCGCAGGCGAGGACGCGCGCGGGCGGCTCTCGGTAATGCTGCAATATCGCTTCAAAATCGAGAAATGTTTTGACGTGCCGCCCACCGCGTTCAAGCCGGTGCCGGCGGTCGATTCATCCATCGTGCGCCTCACGCCGCTGGCCGCGGAGCACGACGCACCAGCAGGTGCGCGGCGCCTCAAGCCCAAAGACGAAAAAGCGTTCGCGCTGATGGTCACCCACGCCTTCGCCAAACGCCGCAAGATGCTGCGCAACAGCCTATCCGCCTGGGTCACGCCAGAGGGCTGGTCAACGATAGGCGTAGACCCGAAAGCACGCGCAGAAGATTTGACGACAGCGGAGTTTGTGGCGATTAGTGATTGGACGTTTGTAAACAAACCGTAGTCGTAGCGTGCCACGAACTGATCCATTTCACACAACCGTTCACCCTGAGCCCGTCGAAGGGTCGGCGCTATGGAACCAAGGCTTCGACAGGCTCAGCCCGAACGGAAATTGGAACGGTAGCCGCGATGAAACGAAGTGGAATCGCGGAATCGTTGCGGCACGAGCCCTCGATTCCGCTGCGCTGCATCGAGGCTACACTCGTACCGTCTGATAACGCAATTCAAAAAATGCCTTCCGAAGAGTTTGATCGTTGGCTGAAACGCCTGCGGATATCGCTTCTCGCGTTGGCGCTTGAAGCTGAACAACAGGTCGCGCTTTACCCGACTTACGTCGAAGTGGCGGACGAGCTGGTTCTAGAGTTCGATGAATGTTGGCGTCTGTTAAAGGACAAAGCGTTTAGCGACACGATTGCATTTCATCAAGAGGCCGCATTGGCCGAGCTTGACGGTTTTATTGCATCGGTCAGTGGCCCAACGCACCCTGAAGTTTGGACGATCGAGGCTCTAGACAATCGCGAAGAATGGACAAACATTCGCCGCCTGGCAACAGCAGCGGCAGATACGTTCGGTTGGTCTAAACAAGTACCGAGCCGCGTGTTCGGCTCGTTTTTCAAGATCGAATAGAACCGAAGTTCTACCGCCGCTCCCTCACCGCCTGCGCCACCGTCGCCGCATCCACATATTCCAACTCCGACCCAATCGGAATCCCGCGCGCCAACCTTGAAACTTTCACTCCCTGCGGTTCCAGCAGCTCGGTGATGACGTGCGCAGTGACTTCGCCTTCGTTGGTGAAGTTGGTGGCGAGGATCACTTCCTTGACCGTGCCGTCGGTGGCGCGGTTGACGAGTTTTTCGAGGTGAATCTGCGCGGGGCCGACGCCGTCGAGCGGCGAGATGCGGCCCATGAGCACGAAGTAGAGGCCAGTGAACGCGCCAGACTGCTCCAGCGTGATTTGATCGGCGGGCGTTTCGACGACGCAGAGCAGCGCGGGGTCGCGTCGTTTGCTGGCGCACAGCGAGCAGATCGGCGTCTCGGACAAGGTATTGCAGCGCTCGCAGGAACGCAGTTTTTCGAGCGCGCCTTCGATGGCACGCGCGAGGTCGGTCGCGGCTTCGCGCTTGTGCTGCACGAGGTCGAACGCGATGCGCTGCGCTGCGCGCGGGCCGATGCCGGGGAGCACCTTGAGCGCGTCGATGAGGGTTTTGAAGGAGACGGGGGTGGTCATCGTCGCACCACCGGCTCGGCTCCCTCTCCCGCAGCGCGGGAGAGGGCTGGGGTGAGGGCGGTGGATTTACTCGCCATTTCGCGATGAGAGCGCTCATCGACCGCCCTCACCCGCCCGGTCGGGCACCCTCTCCCGCGCTGCGGGAGAGGGACTTGTGCGTAAAGCGTGGTTACAGCTTTTTGCTTGTAGCCCCATTGCCCTTCGGCATAGACACTGAAAATGCTAATAGTCGACTTCCAGTCATTTACCTCACCTAGCCCCACTGCAACGGCGCTTCCACCAAAAAGTTGATAGCGATTCAAGCGAAATCTAAAACGGAAGTTTCATCCCCGGCGGCAGGTTCATGCCTGCGCCGAGTGAGCCCATTTTGGCCTCGCTTTGCGCCGCGAGTTTCCTCGTGGCATCGTTGATCGCGGCGGTGATGAGGTCTTCGAGCATGTCCTTGTCGTCCATCACGCCGGCGTCGATCTGCACGCGTTTGCAGTCGTGCTTGCCGGTGATGGTGATCTTGACCATGCCTGCGCCCGCCTGCCCTTCGACTTCCATCGCGGCGATTTCGTCCTGCGCTTTTTTGAGGTTTTCCTGCATGCGCTGCGCCTGTTGCATGAGGCCAGCCATTCCGCCTTTACCTAGCATCGTATCTCTCCAAATTCACTAATCGTTGGCCTGAATGCTACCCGCCCGAACGCGGCCTTGACCCTCGGTGAGCAGCACCTGAACGGCAGGGTCGGCCATGAAGGCAATCTCTGCGGCGGTCTGCTTTTCGTCCTTGACCTGCTTGTCGCGCACGGCGACCGATTCACCGGCGTTGTCGGTGAGTTCGATCTCAAGTTTTAGCGAGCGACCGAAGTATTCCGACAGGGTGTTGCCGAGGCGTTCCTTTTGCGTGGCGAGCGGGCGCTTGTCTTGCGGCAGCGCGAGCTTGATGAGGTTTTTGTCCCAACTGATGAGCGCGCTGTGGCGAGCGAGTTCGCGGGCCACGGCAGCAAGCGGGAGGATTTGCACGAGGCTGTGCCAGTCGCCGTCGAATTCGCGTTGGGTGGGTTGATCATCCGAAGCTGTGGGTGTTTGAGGTGCCGCTGTCGCTTGAGGTGTGGACGCTTTTACTCCCTCCCCCTTGGTGGGGGAGGGTTGGGGAGAGGGGGACGATTGATTTGCGAGCGACGTTGGCTTCGGAGTAGCGCCGTCCCCCTCTCCCCCAGCCCCTCTCCCACCAGGGGAGAGGGGGGAAACTGCGCGGTCAATGTTCCCAGCAGCCCGCTCCCGTACCGGCTCATTGCCAGTACTCGGCGCGAAAGCCAGTAGCCGCAAAAACGTCATCATCAACGCTGTCTGCTCATCCGGCGCAAGGCGCAAATCGTCGCGTCCATGTAGCGCGATTTGGTAGTAAAGCTGCGCTTCTTCAGCGGTCAACGCTTCCGCCAGCCGCGTGATGTGCGCGTGATCAGGATCATCCGCGTCCACGCTCGCAGGCACGGGCTGCGCGAGGGCGATGCGATGCAGCGCGCGCGCCAGTTGCGCCAGCGCGTCGTCCGCCGCTAACGCCTGCTCAAAGCAACGCTCAACCTCCGCAGCCAACGCCGCCGCGTCGCGCGCAACGACCGCGTCAAGCACGCGCCAAACAAAATCCCGATCCACGTTGCCGAGCATCTGGCGGACTTGCTGCTCTTCGACTTTTCCGTGACCAAAGGCAATCGCCTGATCGGTGATCGACAGCGCGTCGCGCATGGAGCCTTGCGCGGCTTCGCCAATCAGGCGCAGCGCGGGCGCATCGAATGGCACCTGCTCGGCGGTGAGCACCTTGTGCAACTGCTCGGCCACGCGCTCTGGCGGAAATTGCTTGAGTGCGAATTGCAAACAGCGCGACAGCACGGTGACCGGAATCTTTTGCGGGTCGGTCGTGGCCAGCACGAATTTCACGTGCTCCGGCGGTTCTTCCAGCGTCTTCAGCATCGAGTTGAACGCGCTTTTGGAGAGCATGTGTACCTCGTCGATCAGGTACACCTTGTAGCGGCCTGCGGTCGGGGCGTAGCGCGCGTTGTCGATGATCTCGCGCATATTGTCGACGCCAGTATTTGACGCGGCATCCAACTCTAAAAGGTCAGGAAAGCGCCCAGCATCAATATCCAGACAAGTCTGACAAACGCCGCACGGGGTCGGCGTAACCCCCGTTTCGCAATTCAGAGTTTTCGCAAGGATGCGCGCAATGGTGGTTTTGCCGACGCCGCGCGTGCCTGTCAGCAGGTACGCCTGATGCAAGCGCCCAGTCTCCAGCGCATGAGAAAGCGCACGCACCACATGCTCCTGCCCCATCAATTCGGAGAAGTTACGCGGGCGGTATTTGCGGGCGAGAGCGAGAGAGGCGGACACGAATTGAGCCGATGAGAAACTGGGTCAATTGTAGGAGGGGTGGGAGGAACGGCTGGTCGAGCGAAGCGACGACACAGCGGACAAGGAACGCCGACTTTTGCGTCTAGACGGTGATGAGTGCAAGGCGCATGGGCCGCAGACAGTACGATTAGTACGGCAAGGCCCGTGCAACGAAGCAATCACGCCGTATAGACGCAAAAGTGGTGAGCCGTTCCCCCGGCACTGCTTCTCCTGCTGTGGCTGCTTCCTTCCGGACCTGACCAGATTCACAAGTTAGACATGCGGGGCGACCCACCATCTACGATTATAGGGCCTCGTATACTCCACAGCCCTGAATCCCGAAGTCCATGATTCCCCACGCTGATGCCTCCCTT
>JANXUB010000131.1 GCA_025352105.1 Burkholderiales bacterium
GCCGGCCTCGATTTCGGCAACATCCGCGTCCCACGTTTGCGGATTCATCGCCACCATCATGTCAACGCCACCGCGACGCCCTTCGTAGCCTTTTTCACAAACGCGCGCCTCGTACCAGGTCGGCAAGCCCTGAATATTGCTCGGGAAAATGTTGCGCGGGCTGACTGGCACGCCCATGCGCAAAATCGCCTTCGCAAACAGCTCGTTCGCCGACGCTGAGCCGGAGCCGTTCACGTTCGCAAACTTGATGACGAAGTCGTTGATGCCCTCGACTGCCTGGGCAGGTTTCACGGTTTTCATGCGGCCACCTCGTCAGCCACTTTGAGCTTCACTTGCGCGCCGTCGCGACACGAGGCCCCGGCTTTTGTTGTGTTGAGCAGGAATTTCTGCATGTCCCACGCACCCGTAGGACAGCGCTCGGCACAGAGGCCGCAGTGCAGACACACGTCTTCGTCTTTCGCCATGACATGCCCAGTTTTTAGTTCGGACGACACATAGAGCGCCTGATCTTTGTTGTGCGCCGGGGCGGACAATCGTTCGCGCAAATCGCTCTCGTCGCCGTTCGTGGTGAAGGTGATGCAGTCCATCGGGCAAATGTCCACGCAGGCGTCGCATTCGATGCAGGCAGATTCGGTGAACACGGTCTGTACGTCGCAGTTTAGGCACCGATGTGCCTCCTTAAATGCGGTCGCGACATCAAAGCCCAGTTCCACCTCGATCTTGATGCTCGCTAGCGCTATTTCGGCTTTGGCCCATGGCACCTTGAAGCGAAGATCATTCGACGTGTCGTTGTCGTAGCTCCACTCGTGAATGCCCATCTTCTGCGACATCAGATTGGTCAGCGGATCGGGGCGCTGATGAATGTCCTCGCCGTTCAAAAAGCGGTCAATCGACACAGCCGCTTCATGCCCGTGGGCGACGGCGGTGATGATGTTTTTCGGGCCAAAGGCAGCATCGCCTCCGAAGAACACATTCGGCACCGTCGACTGATGCGTCTCCTGCCCGAGCGTGGGCAATCCCCATTTGTCGAACTCAATCCCGCAATCGGCTTCGATCCACGGGAACGCGTTTTCCTGACCGACGGCAACGAGCACATCGTCGCATGCAATCAGCACATCGGGCTCACCCGTAGGCACCAGCGAACGGTGGCCCTTCTCGTCGTACACGGCTTTGACGATTTCGAAGGTCATGCCGGTGAGCTTGCTGTTTTCGTGGACGAACGCTTTCGGTACGTGAAAGTTGAGGATCGGGATGCCCTCGTGCATCGCATCTTCTTTTTCCCGCGGCGAGGCCTTCATTTCCTCGAACCCGCTGCGCACGATCACCTTCACCTCATCGCCGCCGAGGCGACGTGACGAGCGGCAGCAGTCCATCGCCGTGTTACCACCGCCGAGCACGATCACGCGCCTGCCGATTTTGGTGATGTGTCCGAAAGAAACAGAAGCTAACCAATCGATGCCAATGTGAACATTTGCTGCGACTTCCTTGCGGCCCGGCAGCACCAGATCGCGTCCGCGTGGTGCGCCGCACCCGACGAACACCGCGTCGTACCTCTCAGCGAGCAGGCCGTTCATCGAAACAATACGCTGCCCACTCTTGAATGTCACACCGAGATCGAGGATGTAGCCCGTCTCTTCATCAATCACCGACTCCGGCAATCGAAAGCGCGGAATCTGCGTGCGTATGAAACCACCTGCCTTTGCTTCGCCATCGAACACGGTCACGTCGTAACCCAGCGGAGCGAGGTCACGCGCCACCGTCAGCGACGCGGGGCCCGCGCCGATGCATGCGACGCGCTTGCCATTGTTCGGTGCCAGCGACGGCATTCGATTCTTGACGTCGTCCTTCATGTCGGCTGCGACACGCTTCAGGCGACAGATCGCTACCGGTTCCGGATCGGCACCGTTGTTCTCTTCCACGCGACCGCGTCTGCACGCGGGCTCGCAAGGGCGATCACAGGTTCGGCCAAGAATTCCGGGGAACACATTCGACGTCCAGTTGATCATGTAGGCGTCGCTGTAGCGACCCTGCGCAATCAGGCGGATGTATTCGGGGACGGGGGTGTGAGCCGGACAGGCCCATTGACAATCGACGACCTTATGGAAATAGGTCGGATTTGAAATATCCGTACGGTGCAAGCTGCCTCCTTTAGTTTGAGGCCGCTGCACTCACCCGACTAAAACTAACTACCGCGCCAGGTGCGTGCAGGGTCTCCGTCGGCTGCGAACGGTACCCATGCACCATTTCCGCAGTCGTAGAAAGAGTCTATGCCAAGCGCACACAAAAGTGCATCGGGATAGTGCGAAATCAGAACGCAATGCGCCAAATTTGGGTGCATCGCACTGGCCGCATAGTTCTAAAATCGCAATTCCGCCGGCAAATATTTGGCCAGCAAATCCTCGTAATAATGCTTCACATCCGCAAGCTTCGGCCGATTCGGATTCTTGGAATACAAATCGTACGGATTAAAGCGCTGCACCCAGGGCTTCATCTCGTCATCCTGCGCGTTGCACAGGTGCTGATATTCGTTCTCGCGATGCCAAGCATAAAAGCTATGAAAGCGAATCATGTAAAGCGCGGGAAGCGGCAGATACGGCTGCATCATGTGATACAGGTACTCATCATGTCCCCAGCTCATATGAATTTTTTCGAGTCCGCACTTTTCGCTATAGACGCCCAGCGGGGTCTGCAATTCCGAGCGCTTTGAATCTGGGTTCAGCGCGAAAAATTCGGAGTAGACGTTTTTCGCGGAGTACGCACAACCCGTTGGGAAGGTGTCGCCCACCACCGCCCACTGCGGCTCGCCAAAAAGGCACAGCACTTTGCCGATGTCGTGAATGAATCCGGTGAGCACCATCCAGTCCGGTTCGTTGTTGGCACGCATCGCCTCGGCGGTTTGAATCAAATGATCAATCTGCGGCAGCGCGATGTCCGGATCGCTGTCGTCAACCAGCGTATTCAGGAAATCAAGCGCCGCCCACGGCGTCATCGTCGTGCGGTCGAAGCCGAGGTATTCCGCCTTCTTTTTGAGCACAAAATCATGCGTCTGATTCTGATGATTCAGGCGATAAAACTCGCGTACGGTATCCACGGCATCGGTGCGTTGCGGTGCGGCGTAATCGCGATAGGCAGTTCGCTTTTCTTCGGTAACGTTCATCATGCGGTCTCCGCCAATTTCTTGAGATTTTTGAGCCCGGCTTCAAAGTCGGGGCCAATCAGCTTGTCCATAAATACACCGAACCAACGGAACACTGGGTTCATGCCCGCGTTGCCGTTAATGTCCCACGTGAGCTTCGTGCCAGCGCCGTCGGGCGTAAGTTTCAGGTCACCGGTTGCGGGCGTCATGTCTTCCATCGTCAAGATGTAGCCGACGCGTTTGTTCGGCTCCACGGCTGAGAATTCCATGCCGCCGTTGCCTTCGGATTTACTTTTCCAAGACCACTTGGAGCCCACCGCCATCTCGGGGCCTGAATACGTCATCAGCATGTTCGGATCACGCTGGTTCCACACGCTCCAGCGCTTCCATTCCTTGTGGTTCGCCACCAGCGGAAACACCTTGTCGGCGGGCGCGTTGATCGTCACGCTACGCTGCGCCGAATAGGTGCTCGGCAACAAAAAACCGACGGCGAGCAACAGCACTGCAACGCCGACTAAATATTTAAGAATTTTCAGAGCCAGCTGCATGTGAACTCCTCTATATGAATTGAGTTTGAATTTTCGCCCACTTTTGGCGAATGCGGTACATTGCCGCGCTGCACCAATTCCGTGTAAACGTAATAGTAGATGCAGCGTTATCGATGCGCCCACCTTCTGGGCCAGCCAGACTCCAGGAACTTCAATGAACCGCTCCCTCCTCGCAGTGTCACTTTCCGCCCTCGCCGTCAGCGCGAGCTTCGCGCAGGCGACCATCAAAATTGGCGAAATCAACAGCTACAAAACCCAGACCGCGTTTCTCGAGCCCTACAAAAAAGGCTGGGAGCTCGCGCAGGAAGAAATCAACAAAGCGGGTGGCGTGGGCGGCAAAAAGCTCGAAACGCTATTCCGTGACGACAACGCCAATCCCGGCGACGCCGTGCGCGCAGCCGAAGAGCTCGTGTCGCGCGAAAAGGTAGCCCTGATTTCCGGCACGTTTTTGTCCAATATCGGCCTCGCCGTCGGTGATTTTGCCAAGCAACGCAAAGTGCTGTTCGTCGCCAGCGAACCGCTCTCCGACAAAGTCACCTGGGGCAACGGCAATGAGTACACCTATCGCCTGCGCGCCTCCACCTACATGCAGACCACAATGTTGGTACCCGAAGCCGCCAAGCTCAACAAGAAGCGTTGGGGCATCGTGTACCCGAACTACGAATACGGCCAGTCCGCTGCCGCATCGTTCAAAAAACTCTTGATCTCCGCGCAACCGTCGGGCGGCGTTGAATTTGTCGAGCAGGCAGCACCGCTCGGAAAGATTGACGCGGGTGCCGTCGCGCAGGCTCTGATCGACGCCAAAGTCGACGCGATTTTTAACGTCACCTTCGGAGCCGATCTGCAAAAGTTCGTGCGCGAAGGCAACACGCGCGGCCTGTTCAAGGATCGCCCGGTGGTGAGCCTGCTCTCGGGCGAACCCGAGTATCTCGACACGTTGAAGGACGAGACCCCCAACGGCTGGCTCGTTACCGGATATCCATGGGAGCAGATCAACACGCCGGAACACAAAGCGTTCCGCGAAGCCTATCTCGCCAAATACAAAGACCATCCGCGCCTGGGCTCAGTCGTCGGCTACGCCACGATGAAATCCATCGCCGCCATGCTCAAAAAATCGGGTTCGACCGATGTCGCCAAGATGCAAGCGGCGATGAAAGGGTTGGTCGTGGACTCCCCCTTCGGCAAGATCACATGGCGAGCCCAGGATAACCAGTCGACGATGGGCGCATACGTTGGTCGTCTGGTGCAGAAAGATGGCAAAGGCGTGATGACGGCTTGGCGTTATGTTGACGGTAAAGATGTGCAGCCAACGGATGAGGAAGTGAAGCGGTTGCGGCCACAGTAGCGCTCAATCGCCGCTCAGGCTTTTGTCCCCTCTCCCCTTGCGGGAGAGGGTTAGGGTGAGGGGGCTGCGACCCACCGTTCACCCTGAGCTTGTCGAAGGGTCTCGTCGAACTGGCATTTGCGTCTGCCACGAGCCGCTCATGCCGCGGGGCAGTCACTTTTCTTGCTTCGCCAAGAAAAGTAACCCAAAGAAGGCGACCCAGACATTCGCCCTGATCCGAGATTTAAAGCGAAAACGTCGCGCGGTCCGAAACTCGCTGCGCTCAAACAACGGACCGCCAGACCACGCAAAAGCGCGCCGTTTTCACTCCAAATCTCGGGGGCGAATAACGGGGATCCCGTCGAACAGATACTTGATCGCTTCGCGATGAGGCCATGAGAACCCGGATGCGAACATCAGGGCGACGCGCCAACGCTTCGAAAAACAGGTCGGTGTTGCGATGAGCGAGAATCGGCTCGAACGGTTCTTAAAATGGATCGTCACTGCTGCCGACGGAGCGGCGAATACGCGTCAACCTCTTGCACAGTCTGGCGTCGAACAGCTCGAAAAAATAAGCACAACCATCAATGAAAAAGAAGCCAGAGCACATCACCTACTATCTCGTCTTCAATATCTGCTCGCTCGACTCGAAGAAGAATTCTTCCATGTGCAGCCCGATGTGACTACAAATGGCGAGACAACAAGTCTGGCTCTTTGCTCGATTCTCAACGAAGCAGTCAATATTCAAGAAGCGGCGTTTGCAGGAGACTTCTTTCAGCTACTCAAGGCATGGGGCCGCAACAAACCCTGGCAGTGGAATGCGGTGCAAGTGCGTTTTGTGTGGGGGCCAGCTTGCGAATCCTTTCTACCGTTTGAGGGTTCAAGCGATGAGAAGCTGTTTGTCCGGGGACGCCAAACTAACAATGACGTTAAGCACCAGGGTGCGCTCGCTTCGCTAAGCGACACAATATGTGCGTGCGCGGTTGCGTGGTTTCTCGTCATGGAGATTGCGCAAGAATCGGGTGTCTATGTCACAAGCACGGAGGCGGATCGATTATTTAGCCTTTTCGATTGCTACGATCTCATTCGCATGCGGAGTGATTCATTCGGCTACATCATTTGCCGACCTGTCCACAATATGCAGTCGTACCCACATGTACGCGGCGCATCGGAGAAGGATGCCGCTAAAGCTGCGTATGCGCAGCGATTTGCGAGTGGTGAGCTTGCGGGCAAATTGCCCGTAGGCCAGTAGCGCTTAGCGTCGTTTCGGGCACTCGCAGTCCTCATCGCGAAGCGATCAAATATCCGTTCGACGGGGTCCCCGTTATTCGACCCCGAGATTTGGAGTGAAAACGTCGATGAAGCGGTCCGTTGTTTGAGCGCAGCGAGTTTCGGACCGCGCGACGTTTTCGCTTCAAATCTCGGATCAGGGCGAATGTCGGGGTCGCCTTTCTTTGGTTACTTTATTTGGCGAAGCAAAGAAAGTGACTGCCTCCGCGGCATGAGCGGCTGGTGGCAAACGAGGCGCTTCCTTCCACCAGCCCCCTCTCCCTAACCCTCTCCCACAAGGGGAGAGGGGACTACGCCGCGCTTCGCGCGAGCGACCAACACCGAACCCGCTATTGTTACGTCCATGTTGTCCTCCTTCCTCATCCAGACCCTGAACGGTCTGGCGTCTGCGTCTTCGCTTTTCCTTGTGGCCGTGGGGCTGTCGCTGATCTTCGGCGTCACGCGCATCGTCAACTTTGCGCACGGGTCGTTCTACATGCTGGGCGTTTATGTGGCGTACAGCGTGGTGACAACTGTGGGTGGGGCGCTTGGCTTTTGGGGCGGCGTGGTGGTGGCTGGGTTGGCGGTGGCGGTGGTGGGGTTGCTGGTGGAGTTTCTGATTCTTCGCCGCATTTACGATGCGCCCGAATTGCTGCAACTGATTGCGACCTTTGCGTTGGTGCTCATCATCAAGGATGCGGCGCTGGCGATTTGGGGGCCGGAGGATTTATTGGGGCCGCGCGCGCCAGGGTTCACGGGCGCGATTGATATTTTCGGCAAGGCGTTTCCGACTTTCGATGTCCTGTTGATTGTGCTCGGCGTTGCGATGCTGTTTGCGCTGACTGCGTTGCTCAAAAAAACCCGCTTCGGATTATTGCTGCGCGCGGCGACGCAGGATCGTGAAATGACCGATGCGCTCGGCGTGAACCAGAAACTTTTGTTCACAGCCGTGTTCGCACTCGGCAGCTTTCTGGCGGGCATTGGTGGCGCGTTGCAGTTGCCGCGCGAGCCTGCAAATCTGGCGATGGATCTGACAATCATTGCGGACGTATTTGTGGTGGTCGTGGTCGGCGGACTGGGCAGTTTGCCCGGAGCCTTTGTCGCGGCGATCATCATTTCATTGGTCAAGGCCTATTGCATCGGCCTCGGTGCGGTCACCTTGTTCGGCGTAGATTTTGAGTTCAGCAAATTCACTTTGGTCGCCGAATTCATCGTGATGGCGCTGGTGTTGGTGTTCAAGCCGAATGGTTTGTTCGGCAAACCGATCACGCATTCACGCTCGGCGAGCGTCGCGCAAACGCTGGTGAAATTGCCATCGCGCGCTTCGCTAATCGGGGCGACCGTAGGCGTGTTGGTGATGCTGTTTTTACCTGCGTTGGTCGCCAGCGAATACACGCTGGTGCTGGCCATTGACATGATGGTGTTCTCGTTGTTCGCGGCGAGTCTGGGGCTCATCATTGGGGCCGGTGGCATGGGCTCGTTTGGTCATGCGGCGTATTTCGGCTTGGGCGCATATGGCGCGGCGCTGTCGGTCAAATTGGGCGGCGGAATTTTCGTCGCAATGGGCAGCGGCATGGCGTTGGCGGGGGCGGGCGCGTTGCTGTTTGGCTGGTTCAGCGTGCGCTTGAGCGGCACTTACATGGCGATGCTCACGCTTGCGTTTGCGCAGATCACGTGGTCGATTGTTTTTCAGTGGGATGCGGTGACCGGTGGCAGCAACGGGCTCGTTGGCATCTGGCCGCCGTCGTTCCTGTCGGCTCGTCAGGATTTCTATTGGTTCGCGCTCGCCGTGTGCGGCGCGGGCTTGCTGCTCTGCGCGTGGCTCGTTCACACGCCGTTCGGTTACAGCTTGCGCGCGTCGCGCGATTCGTCCGTGAAGGGGCGCGCGATTGGCTTGTCTCCGGCCCGTTTGCAGTGGGCCGCGTTCACGCTGGCGGGCACGTTGGCGGGTGTTGCCGGTGTGGTTTACGCATTTTCCAAGGGCAGCATCTCGCCCGAAGTGCTCTCGATCCCGCGCTCGGTGGATGCGCTGGTGATGGTGCTGCTCGGCGGTGTCAATACGTTGCTTGGGCCCATCGTGGGAGCCGTTGCGTTCACGTGGTTGCAGGACACGTTGGCGCGGTCAACCGAGTATTGGCGCGGGGCCTTGGGCGCGATTATTTTGCTGCTGGTGTTGCTGTTTCCGCGCGGTATCGTCGGCACGATGGCCACGTTTGGGCCGTGGATTAAAGCGATCATGGCGCGAAGGAGCGCGCGATGACCCCCGCGCTTGAAGTGTCCAGCCTGAAAAAATCTTTCGGCGGCGTTGCGGCTGTCAAGGGCGTTGATTTTTCGGTGGCCGCGGGTGAAGCAGTGGCCTTGATTGGCCCGAATGGTGCGGGCAAAACCACGACGTTTAATCTGATCAACGGCCAGATCAAGCCGGATGCGGGCGTCGTCAATTTGCACGGCGCAGACATCACCGGCAAAGCGCCGGAACAGTTGTTTCGCCTCGGTGTGGCACGCACGTTTCAGATCACGGCGACCTTTGCTTCGATGACGGTGCGCGAGAACGTGCAGATGGCGCTGATGAGTTTTGAGCGGCGGGCGCATTCGGCGGGCGCGCTGGCGACACGTGAATGCAAGCGCCATGCTTGGGGTTTGTTGACCGATATTGGCCTGGCGGAACAGGGCGGACGCGCAGCCTCCGAGCTCGCCTATGGAGATTTGAAACGGCTGGAGCTTGCGATGGCGCTGGCCAATAATCCACGCCTCTTGCTGATGGATGAACCGACCGCAGGCATGGCACCGAACGAGCGCGAACTCTTGATGCAGCTCGCCGTCAAGTCTTGTCGCGAGCGCAGCGTTGCGCTGCTGTTCACCGAGCACGATATGGACGTGGTTTTCGGCTTCGCGGATCGCGTGATCGTGATGAACCGTGGCCGAATCATTGCGCAGGGTTCGCCCGACGAAGTGCGCGCGAATGAAGAGGTGCGCGCCGTTTATTTGGGTGGCGCTGCGGTAATCGAGTGCGCATCCAATGCTTGAGGTGAAAAACCTGTGTGTCCATCTTGGCCGCGCGCAATTGCTGTTTGATGTGAGCTTCACGGCCAAGGCAGGCGAAGTTTTGGTGCTGGTCGGTCGCAACGGCGCGGGCAAGTCAACGACGATGAAGGCGATCATGGGCTTGCTGCCGGCTGTGACCGGCGAGGCGCGCTTTGACGGCACGACGATCATGGGCCTCACGGCGCATGAAATAGCCCGTCGCGGCTTGGGTTACGTGCCAGAAGATCGCCGGATATTCACCGATTTGACGGTTGCGGAAAATCTTGAAGTGGGGCGTCAACCTTCGCGCGCAAACGTCGCCGACGCGCCGCGCTGGAGTGTGGCGCGGGTGCGTGAACTGTTCCCGAAGCTGGCCGAAATGCTGGATCGTCCGGGTGGCCACATGTCGGGCGGCGAGCAGCAAATGCTCACGATTGCGCGCACGCTGATGGGCAATCCGAAGGCGATTCTGCTGGATGAACCTTCGGAAGGGCTGGCCCCGATCGTGGTCGAACACATCGCCCGAACCGTGCAGGCGCTCAAGCGCGAAGGGCTGTGCGTCATCCTTTCCGAGCAGAACCTGAACTTTGCTCGGGCCGTAGCCGATCGCGCGGTCGTGATTGATCGCGGCAGCCTGAAATTCAGCGGAAGTTTCGCTGAGCTTGAGGCCAATCCTGCGCTTAAGGATCAATACCTTGTGGCGTAGCAAAAGCGGGCGCGATGTATGGTGACCCCGTGAATTTGCTTGAAGGATTTGTTGACACAGAAGGCGCTGCTCAGGCGCATAGACCCTGCTCTGGTCGCGGATTGATCGCGAGTGCGGCAAAATATCACTTTATCCAGTACACATATGGCGAATTGACCTCTCGCCTCGGAACCTAGCTCAATGACTTACGCCGTAAACGACAGCTGCATCAAATGCAAGTTCACCGACTGTGTGGACGTGTGCCCCGTGGATTGTTTCTACGAAGGCGAGAACATGCTCGTCATCCACCCCGACGAATGCATCGACTGTGGTGTTTGCGAGCCAGAATGCCCCGTCGACGCGATCAAACCGGACTCGGACATCGCCGAGAAATGGATCAAACTCAACGCCGAATACGCCGTAATCTGGCCGAATATTTCGCGCAAGAAAGCCGCACCGCTCGATGCCGATGAGTGGCGCGACAAAACGGACAAGATGGAGTTTTTCTCGCCGAATCCGGGCAAGAAGTAGGCGGTCTCAGTCCATCCTGTCGCGGTAGTTGGGCTGCTCGCTTAGTACCGAAAGTGAATGAGCTTGTCGCAGACGAGGTGAGCGGTTCGATGATCGAACAGGCGCATTTCAGCGCGACAGCCATCTCCTGTTGCGTGCAAGAACTCTGCTGCCTAAAAGCGACCATCGGGCTGCGGCCCTCCGTCATCCGTGGACACCGCGACAAGAAGGTGGATTGACTGCCGAGGTTCAATTTTTGGCGGTGGCTTACGCGAATAACAGCGCGAACTCGGTTGGCGTCGTGTGTCTTTACCCTACAGTCAGCCAATCCTCAACCAAAAGCCCCGGCACCCTCGCAAACTCGCGAACGTGATTCGTCACCAGCGTCGCACCATGTTCCAGCGCGGTAGCTGCAATCAGCAAGTCGTATGGCCCAATGGGTGTGCCTGCCGCGGCGAGGTCGCTGCGCATTTCCGCTGCTCGGTTCGCGATCGGGCGAGTGAGTGGGAGCGACGGAATCAGCGCCAGCAATTGCTCAATCAGGGGCCAGCTTTTGACCGCCGGATTTCGGGCGAATCCGTAGCGCAGTTCATGTTCAACCAACACGCTGACGGCCAGATCGGCTGGGGCTACGGCGAGCATGCGTGTCATGAGGGCCGGATGGCTGCGTCGCGCCCACGCCGAGACGATGTTGGTGTCGAGCAGGTACAGCACGTGTCGTGGCTACGTCGACGCGCCGCGTTGCGTCATATTGGCGTTGGCTTCGTCGCGGATGCTGTCGAAATTGGGCCAGGCGTCGGCGCTGGGTTCGCTTTCGCAGGGCACGCTCATCCAGCGCGCAAGCTCGGCGGGCCAGGCGGCGACGGTGCGGTTTAGCAGGTATTCGCTCACGGCTTCACGCACGACACTGCTGCGGCTTTTTTCAGCGGTCGCGGCGTATGCGTCGAGTTTTTCGATCAGCGGATCGGGAAGATGGATGCTCAGGTTCATGCGAGCCACTCAGAATCTAACATAACATATTATATCTAAATGGATCGGGGTCAACTGCGAATGACCGTTTAGAGTTCCGACGGAGCTCTAGAAATTCAGCGCCGCACGAATGCTGTCGATCGCTGCCTGATTGAATCGAATCTGGTGCGAGGCGATTCCGGTGGCGGTGTTGGTTCGCAATGCCGTGCCGGCCCGCTGAAGCGCGCCGATATAGATGCCGCTCCCGTCTGGGGCTTGAATGTAGGTTCGATACGAAATCGTGGGAGACGCGCTAGTGGGGCGCTCGATGTTGGCAACCCAAATGCGCACGCCATTGACGTTGGTGATCACGCCGTCGCTGAGCTGCCAAGTCCTACCCTGAACGCTGTCGTTGAGCGGGAACCACGATTCCAGCGTTTTTCCGGCGCTGTTGGGGCAGGGCGTGACGTTGTCGTCGTAAGTTGTAGCGCCGCAGTCGCCGATGAAGTGGGTGTCGGCTTTGCGCGTGCCCAGCCGCTTTTGATAGGCTGCGCCGGGTCGCCAGACGGCGTTCAGGTTGACGCTGCCGCTGGAAGCAAGCGCCGGATAAATCGCAGCGATATCGATGGGCACGCTGGCGAAGGTGCCGGTCAGGACGTAGTTTTCGGCGGCTGACGCGACGGTGGTGAGCGTGGCTTGTTTGCCGTCGTCGGTCAGCGTGTCGAACTCAACGTTGCCGCCGACATAGCGCACGGTGAAGCGCGCCGGGTCAACGGAGCTCGCGAAGACATTGCGCAAGAGCGGGAACAGCACGCGGTCTCGCGGCAGTGTGGCCGTGTTGGGCAAAGGGAGCGTTCGCGCGACGTTGACAATCGGGCTGTTGATTTGCGCGCCGACGTTGCCGGGAACGGGGCCAGTCGTCGCGGCGGTCTGGTAGGTCAGCACGTAGCTCGTCGTCGTCGTGTTGCCCGAAGTCGCGCTGCCAAACTGAAGGTTGTAGACGCCACCGGTGAGCAGGAAATTCTCGAAATTGACCTGCGTGCTGCTTTTGCCGATGGTGGCGGCAGTTGTTGCGCAGAAGGTCACGCCTTCGTCGACCCACCCGAGCGCCACCATGCCGTCAATGGTTGTCTGTGACGTGGCGTAGCGATGGTTGCCGGTTTTGCCGTTTGCGGCGGCACGGTAGGCGCGGCGAATCGCGTTCGGCGCGTTGGCCGGGCAGGCGCGGTTCGCGTTTGGTAGCGTGGTCGCAAAATCGAAGCCTTCATCGGAAAACCCCGCCGGTTTGAGTGCCGCGATTTGCGCGCAGTCGGTGCTCTGCACGCCGTAGAAGTGGGAGCTGACAAAGGGCGCTTGCGTTGAAATGTAGTAGCGACAGATGGCGCTCAGAGTGCTGGGCGCTGCGAGCGCGGAGACGCTGGCAAAGTTCATTCCCGTGCGCCGAAAACCGGCTGCGCTGTCTAGCAGCGCCTGCTCATTGGCGCGACCCGTAATGAAGTACGCATCGAGATCGGTGTTGTAGTACTCGACCACCGTCACCGGGGTTTGTGCCCACGCGAATGCGATGTTGAACGACACGCCGATGCATAGCGCGCGAACCAGGGATTGTGCAGACACGGCAAATTGACCCACGGTAGATCCACAAAAAATTGCGACCACGGCAGCATAACGGTATTTGCTGACCTCGCGTTTTACGTCCTGCGGTTCGCCGCACGAGCGTGAAATCGGCAGGTTAACTATTGACAACTTTTAGATAAAACGTCCACTACATAGGGGCTGGCGACGTAAATAGCCTGTAGTGGACTTTGTACGTTATTGACCCTCAGCACACGTAAAATATGAGTTTTAAACGAAAGCTGTATTGCAAGAACGGCTGCTCCCCGTCATTGATCCGCCTCGCCTCCATCCCGTCGCAGCGGTCGCGCAATCTTGATCCAGAGGTGGCAAACTTCGTCGCAATGTAGAACCGACTGGATTGCGCCCGAGCAATGATTTCGCCATGACTGTGCCACCGACCCAAACCACTGCTGCCGTTGACCGCGTTGTGCCGCCCGCTGCGCTGCAGCTTGCGCCGCCAACGCTTGGACGACGCATCTGGAAGGGCTTCGGCGCAACACCGTGGTGGCGTCTGATTGTCGGTGGTCTGATCGTGTTGATCGCAGTGGGCTTGTTTGCACTGCCGTTTGATTCAATTCGCCTTAAACAGCAGCTGAAGTCAGCGAACGCACAGCAGGAATTCAAGTACGCGATTCAAAAGCAGGTACTAGAGAGAGCGCGTTCGGGACTCGTGGGTTTTCGCTTCATCGCAGACGACCCGGTTGTGGTGCGCGAAATTGACGATGCGATTGCGGACATTGACCGTGAGCGATCCTCACCGTCGCACGAAGTCACGGTCAAAAGCGCGGCCGAGCTTAAAGCGCTGATCGGCAGCCAGCAAGATCAAATCAGGCAGGGCACACGCGCGCTGGAGCAGACGGCGGCCAAGCTTCGCAACAACCTGGACACGCCTGACGCAACCGACAAGATCGAGCAGATGGCGACCAAAATCGAGTCGTTGCAAGAACACATTGAGCAGTTAAAAGAGCTGCAAAGTCACACCGAAGCCTTTGCTCCCAGCGCCGACAACAAGGCCGGAACTCCGGGCAAAGACGGAAAAGACGCGGTCACCGTTACCTTCAATCTGTTCGGAAAAAAGGGTCAGGCGCTCCTCGATTTCAACGGAAAGGCGGCGGTTGCCTCGGCCAATTTCGACCCAGAGACAAGAGCGCTGATTCAAACAACCGTCGGCAACGACGCGCAAAAATTTATCGTTGGAGCCATGTCGTTCGCCATCCTGACGATCCTGTTCGTGCTGATGCTCATCGCGCGCGCCTTTGCCGGGCGCGCGGCAAAGGGCGAGCAACGCGTCGTGATCGCAGAATCGCGGGAGCGCAGCGAAAGCTATGCACGTCAGTTAGCCGAGGCGCGACTAATGGTGATGCGCGCCCAGGTCGAGCCGCATTTTCTGTTCAACACACTCGCCCACGTTCAAGCATTGCAGGAGATTGATCCGCCGCAAGCCGGTCACATGCTGGAGCGCCTGATCTCGTACCTGCGCGCTGCGATGCCGACCATGCGCGAGACGACGTCCACGCTGGGCCGCGAAGTGGAAGTGGTTACGGCTTATCTTGACCTGCTGAAAATCCGCATGGGCGAGCGACTCAACTACACCATCAGCGTTCCGGCCGAGCTCAACAGCATCAGCCTGCCGCCGACCATGATCGCCACACTCGTGGAGAACGCCATCAAGCATGGGCTGGAGCCCAAGCGCGAGGGCGGTACGATCGCCATTCAAGTTCGCCTGGTCGGCGAGCAGATTGAGGTGCTGGTGGCGGACAACGGGCTTGGTCTTGGCGGCGCGGATACGGGCGGCACGGGTGTGGGTCTCGCCAACACGCGCGAGCGCCTGAAAATGCTCTACGGTGATACCGGCGAGCTGGTCGTTGAGCCCAACGCGCCGACCGGTGTGCGCGCGTTGCTACGGGTGCCAAAAGAGCCGCCGCCGATGGTGGCAAGTGATGTTGAGCGGGAAGCGGAGACCGGTATTTCCCCGTACCATCTTCAGACGGTGGGGCTGCTCGCGTTGTTTGTGGGCTGGCTGGGTGGACACCGCATTTATGTGGGACATCGCCGGACGGGTGCGGTGCAAACGGTGTTGGGCGTGCTCTCGATCTTGAGCGGTGGCGTACCCGTGTTTTTGGTGCCGCTGCTCTTGTGGGTGGTGCTGGATCTTGTGCGCATTGTCAGTCGTGAATTTACCGATGGTAGCGGCCTGCGTATCGTTCGCCTGTCGGCGGTTGATACGCGCGCTTATCGCAGCGCATCGATGCCGTCGCCCGCCAATCGCGATCCCGCCGCCTCACGCTGCCTGCGCTCGGTTGCGATGCTGCTCGTCGTACTTTTGGGTATCGTTGGTGCGCACCGCTTCTATGTCGGTCGCACAGGAAGTGCGTTGGCGATGGTGTTCACGCTCGGCGGCTTGGGCATTTGGTGGCTGATCGATATCATCATCGTTGCAACGGGTCAATTGTTCGATAGCGAAGGAAAACGGGTAAGCGAATGGGAATGACAAACACGGGAACGGCCACGGCTGTACTGGCTGAAGACGAAACACTGCTGCGCCAGTTTCTGAAAAAGAAGCTGGAAAAGCTGTGGCCCGAACTCTCGGTGGTGGGCGAAGCTGAGCATGGTCTCGCCGCCGTTGAACTGATCGCCGCGCTGAAGCCGACCGTCGCGTTTCTCGATATTCGCATGCCTGAGTTAACCGGACTGGAAGTCGCTACGCAAATCGCCGATGTCAGCCCGGATACGCATGTCGTTTTCGTGACGGCGTTTCATGAATACGCCGTCGCCGCGTTTGATCGTGGCGCTGTGGACTATGTCCTGAAACCGATTCAGGAAGATCGTCTGATCACGACGATTGAGCGACTCAAGGAGCGTATCGAAAAC
>JANXUB010000144.1 GCA_025352105.1 Burkholderiales bacterium
TCGGCCAGAGACAGGCCGTGTTGGAATTGAACGCGATTCATCGCCATGTTGAAGCCCCAGTCTGCATGCGGCATGCCGCGTTACTGAATATGCATACAGTATACGCTAAGCGCTTGTCTGAGGCACGTAACTAATCAGGAAGAAGCTTGTCTGCATGCAATCGTGTCTTGTTTCAGCGTTCTACTCACAACGAGTAACCGTGGCTTGCCGTTGGCTGCTTCGCGCTGAATTTATAGGAGTGCCCATAAGTAGAGTGGTGTTCAAGCAGCGAAGTTCAGGCGAGATGCGCGTCGCCAGTCGTCAAATGTGAAATGGGGACGTGAGTTGTACCTTGCAAGCGTTGTGCCGTGGGGCGCAACCCGAAGTCTCGAAAGCCGAGACTTTTGCACCCGATTTGCGCGCAGGAGGAGAAAACACCAAAATCATCGCGTTAAAAACCTACCCTTCAAGGATTTCTCGATGCGCGACGCAACCCTACCGGTGGTTCTCATTGCAGGCGGACTCGCCATGCTCGGCTGGAACTACGGCTGGATTCCGGACTGGAATACGCTGGTGGCCATCGCGCTGGTGGTTGCAGGCGTGGCGATCATGGGACTTGATGGACTGACCAAAAAATCAATGGTCGCGGGCCCGGTATTGATCGCCATGGGCATCGCTTGGTACGGATATTTCGATCTTGGCTGGCGCTCGCGATTGATTATTCCGCTCCTCATGATATTCGCCGGGCTCATGATGCTGGTGGCGCGATTTGCGCCGCTGCTGGACAGCAAAGAAAAGGGCATTTTTGCCCCGCGCGACCGGTAGCGCGGATGATTGCGGCGAGATAGCGCTGCCCGCCTACAATTCCGGCCATGGCAAAACAAATCTATCTTGATTTCGAGCAGCCCCTCGCCGAGTTGCAATCAAAAATTGATGAACTCACCGAGCTGCATCACGGTGTCGATCAGCTCGACGTATCCGATGAACTCAAAAAACTCACGAAGAAACTCGCCGAACTCAACAAGGCGATTTATTCCAAACTAAATCCGTGGCAGATCGCGCAGGTCGCCCGCCATGCGCAGCGTCCGTACACGCTTGACTATGCCAACGGGTTGTTCACAGAATTCGTCGAATTGCATGGTGATCGTTGCTATGCGGATGACGCCGCCATCGTCGGCGGGCTTGCCAAATTTGACGGCCAGAGCTGCATGGTGATCGGCCATCAAAAAGGTCGCGACACCAAAGAAAAAGTGCTGCGCAACTGGGGCATGCCGCGACCTGAGGGTTATCGCAAAGCGCTGCGATTGATGAAGATGGCAGATAAATTTAGTCTGCCTATTTTCACGTTTATCGATACGCCCGGCGCGTACCCCGGCGTCGGCGCCGAAGAGCGTGGACAGTCAGAAGCAATTGGTCGCAATCTGTTCGAGATGGCGCAAATCAAGAGCCCGATCATTGTCACGGTGATCGGCGAAGGCGGCTCCGGCGGCGCGCTCGCCATCGCGGTCGGCGACGTCACCATCATGCTGCAATTCGCGACTTATTCGGTGATCTCACCCGAAGGTTGTGCGTCGATTTTGTGGAAGAGTGCGGAGCGTGCACCGGAAGCGGCCGAAAACATGGGCATCACGGCGCAGCGCCTGAAATCCCTGCGACTCATCGATCACATCGTGCCTGAACCTGCCGGTGGCGCGCATCGCGATCCGGTGACGATGATGGGCAACCTGAAAAAAGTGCTGGTCGAGGAACTCGCCCGCTTAGCCGCGCTCACGCCCGACAAGCGCCTGTCGCTGCGGCGCGAGCGATTGGCGGACTATGGCGCTTTCAAAGCTACAGATTAACGATAGCGGGGCGGCGGTTGGCGAGGCCGTCCGGCGCGTAGCTGCCTCGTGGACATCCGATACAAAAGTTTGCGTTGCGCTTTCGGGCGGTGTGGATTCCATTGTGCTCTTGCATGCGGTGGCAACACTTCGCAATTGCCTTGACGCGCCGTGGGTTTTGCTCGCGCATCACGTTCATCACGGACTGAGTCCGAACGCGGATGATTGGGCGCTTCACTGCGCGGCGATTTGCGCATCGCTGAACGTTCAGCTCACCATTGAACGCGTTCTTGTGGATCGCAATTCACGGTTGGGCATTGAGGCTGCGGCGCGTGCGGCGCGCTACGAATCGCTGGACAAAGTGGATGCGCGAATCGTTCTCTTGGCCCATCACGCGCGCGACCAAGCGGAAACGGTTTTACTGCAACTCCTGCGCGGCTCCGGCGCACCAGGGCTGGCGGCGATGCCTGGCTCAGCAGGGCGCTACGTGCGCCCGTTGCTCGGTGTGTCGAAAGCCGCGATCACCCAATACGCGGCGTCGCACGCGCTCACATGGGTGAACGACGAAAGCAATGCTGATGTCTGCTTCGCGCGCAACAGGCTGCGCGCACAGGTCTGGCCAGAATTGATCCGAGCGTTCCCGTCTGCGGAGGTCACGTTGTCGCGCGCAGCGTCGCATCAGGCGGACGCTACGGCGTTGCTCGAGGATTTAGCTGCCATCGACGCCGAGCAATGCGTTGCACGTGGTGCATTGCAACTGAGTGCTTTCAACGCGCTATCCCGTCCGCGAAAAAGCAACTTGCTGCGCCACTGGCTCGCAACGTCCGGGATTGATGTGCCGGGCACCAAAACCCTGCGTGAATGGATGCAGCAACTTGCGAGCGATACACCGACACAAGCGACGTGTTTGCAATGCGCAGACGGCAAAACCAGCATCCGCGTCTATCGCGGTACGGCGTGCGTGGTGCGCGATGTTCCGTTTTGGCACGTTCGCCCTTGGCGGGCTGAGTCCGAGTTGATTTTGCAAGGTGATCGCGGCGTTGCCGGCCGTGTGCGCTCCGTGCCATCACTCGAACGGGATGCGTTGCGCCTGCCGAACGACGGCGAAAACTGGACGCTGCGAATGCGTCAAGAAGGCGATGCCATTGAACTCTCCGCGCGTTCCGGTCGGGTCACTGTCAAAAACATTTTTCAACAGGCAGCGGTACCGCCATGGCAGCGCGAACGTTGGCCAATCCTGACCAGCGGGAGCACCGTGGTTGCGATTGTTGGCATTGCGACAGCCTCCGCCTATAAAGTGTTTGCCGGAGAATGGGGCGTCGCTATTGAGTGGCAAGCCGGCGAGTGGAAACCCGCATGAGCGGGGCCTTCGCGCCCGTAAAATCAAAAAAGCAGGTCAACAAACGCAGGTCAAGCGCGTTCTAAGACCGAGAGCAGTAAACAACCCACTGGAGTCCTGAAATGATCAGAAAAATATCGATGCTGACCGCAGCCGTTGGCTTTATCGTCGCAACAACCGGCGCATTCGCAGCCTACCCCGAGAAGCCAATTTCGGTTGTCGTTCCATTTGCAGCGGGCGGTCCGACCGACGTCGTAGCGCGCTCGCTCGCACAGGCGATGGGCACGCAGCTTAAAGGCTCGATGATCGTTGAAAACGTTGGCGGCGCGGGCGGCACGATTGGCGCGGGCAAAGTTGCTCGCGCTCCGGGCGACGGCTACACGTTGTTGTTCCACCACATCGGCATGTCTACCGCCCCTGCGCTGTACCGCAAGCTCGACTTCAAACCACTTGAGGACTTTATCCCGATTGGCGCAGTGGTCGACGTGCCCATGACCATCATCGCAAAACCTACGATGGCTCAGGCCAACGCCAAAGATTTGCTCACGTTCGTGCGCGCGAACAAGGAAAAGATCAATCTGGCCAACGCTGGCGTCGGCTCGGCTTCGCATCTATGCGGTCTGTTGCTGCAAAACGCGATGAAGACCGACCTGACCACGGTGCCGTTCTCCGGTACCGGCCCGGCGATGACGGCGCTACTCGGCGGCAACGTCGATCTGATGTGCGACCAGACGACCAACACGTCGGGCCAGATCAAAGGCGGCAAGGTCAAGGCCTACGCCGTGACCAGCAAAGGCAAATTAGCAAACTTCCCCGAGCTGCCGCCGCTGGGTGCTGAATTACCGGGCTTTGAGGTGGGCGTGTGGCACATTCTGTATGCGCCAAAAAACACGCCAGCTGACGTCGTAACCAAACTGCAGTCGTCGTTGCAAGCCGCAATCAAGGATGCCGGGTTCGCAGCGAAGATGAAAGATCTGGGCGCAGAGATCATGCCTGTCGATCGTCAGACGTCAGCTGGCGCCAAAGCGCTGCTCACCTCCGAAATCGCCAAATGGTCGCCCATCATTCAGTCAGCCAAGGCCTACGCCGACTAAAGGCGAGCGAATCGAAGCTTGAGCGCGGTCATCCTGCGCTTCAAGCTTTTTTGCGATTCGCGATTTGCGATTTGCGATTCGCGATTCGCGATTAGCTCGCACCTAACGGCGAACGACAAGCAACAAAAAACGCCAACTCTTGGGTTGGCGTTTTTTTATGCCGAACGGTTAGCCGAGGCTAGCCGCCGGTGCCCGTTTTATCGGCGTCGTTGTCTCCATCCTCAGATTTTTCGAGGAGTTTGGTGAGACAGCCTGCGCACGTAAACACCGTGCGACCGCCTACCTTGCGCGTTTTGCCGCCGCGAATAATGGCGGGCTGCTTGCAGGTTCCGCAAAGCCTGGTCCAACTGCCGGCCACCGAGCGCTTGCGCGGGGTCGCCGTTTGTTGACGAAATTTGGCGATCTGGTTTGGATCGAGCATAGACATCAACACCCTG
>JANXUB010000192.1 GCA_025352105.1 Burkholderiales bacterium
GGACTCATAATCCTTTGGTCAAAGGTTCAAGTCCTTTACGGCCCACCACTTTCCCCTTCGTTTATGCACAGCAACGTCCTGAAGTCGCTGTGTATTCGTATACGCCAATGCTTTCCGTTCGATACCATATGCGGCGTGGAAGGCTTGTAAAAATTGATATTTACGTCAATAATAGGAAACAAATCCGATACATTGACGTAAATATCAATTGCAAACACTTCAAGAACTCGGTCACGCTGTAGCCGCGCGCCGTCAAGCCCTAGGCTTGCAGCAAGGCCTTGTGGCAGAGCGGGCGGGCGTCACCGGCGAAACGCTCTCGCGCTTCGAGCGTGGGCGAACGGCCGAATTCGGCGCGCGCAAACTGCTCGCAGTGCTTGCTGTGTTGGGCATGGAGCTAGATCTCGTCACCGCAGGACAATCCGGCACGCTCGACGAACTACGTCGTGAACGCAACGGCGCGGAGAAGCCTTGAAGCTCGCCGTCTACGTACTCGGCCGCGAGGTGGCAATCCTGGAACAGGCAGGCGACTTCAAAAGCGTTTTGACGTACCACGCGCACACCGTGCCGGAAGACTTCGTCTCACTCACGATGCCCGTGCGCACCGAATCGTACGTGTGGGACGACCAATTGCCGCCCGTGCTGCAGATGAACCTGCCAGAGGGCTATTTGCTACAAGTGCTGCAAGAACGATTCGGGCCGCACGTTGGCGCGAGCCCCATCGCCCTGCTATCCGTTATCGGTCGCAATATGGTCGGGCGTCTACAAGTCGCAGCACCTGGCGCAACACTGAGCGAACCCGCGAACGCCATCGAAGTTTCCGAGCTGCTGCGTGGAGACAACTCCGAAGAAGCCTTCGCAGAACTGGTGCGCCAACACGCTACGAGCGGCGTCTCCGGTGTCGTACCGAAATTTCTCGATGCACAGAACGAACCGGCTGCGGGATTCAAAAAAGTCAGTGTCATCACCCGCCGCCACATCATCAAAGGCTCCAGCCACGCGCTGCCCTTCATTGCACTCAACGAACATCTTTGCATGCAGGTCGCTGCACGCGTCACGCCAACCGCCAGAACCGAAGTCTCGGACGACGGTCAGGCCCTGGTCATGCATCGTTTCGACGTCGACGAAAACGGACAGCCGCTGCGCGGACTGGAAGACTTCTGCTCGCTGCTCGGCTTGCGTCCTGCGGCCAAATACGACACCACCTGGGAGCGCATCGCCCGCGCCGTGCGCGATCATGTCCCCGGCGAGCGCCGCCTCGAAACCTATCGCCAACTCGCCACCACATTGCTGCTGACCTACGCGCTACGCAACGCCGATTGCCACGCCAAGAACCTCGCGCTGCTTTACACGACGCGCGCAGACGCGCAACTCTCGCCCACGTACGACATGCTCACCACCAACGTGTACGCGGGCTATCAGCACAGTCCGCCGGGCATCGAATTCATGGGCAAAAAGACGTGGTCACCGGGAAAGAATCTGCAACGATTCATCGCCGCGACCTTCGGCATTCCGCCGCGCGAACAAACGCAAATGGTCGAAGCCATCAGCGACGCAGTGTCGGACGTTGCGCCAAAGGTTCGTCAAGCCATGCAACAACACCCGGCCTTCGAAGACATCGGCAAACGCATGCTCAACGCATGGGCCGAAGGCGTGCGCGGGCTGCGCGACCCACGCACCTACGCGCTCGGCGAATGGGACGCAAGCGAAGCATTCAAAAACTTTTCGCCGCCATCGAAACTGAAATCCGAATCAACGTCGATTGGTCGCTCGCAGCTGCTAGGCAAGCGTTTGCCTCGCTGAACTACGTCCTCGCAAGCAGCAGTTGTAGGTACTCAGACGCGTAAACAAGCGATACTACAAAAGACACCTTTAAGGAAAACCAGCCATGGCCGAAATCACACGTCGCCGCACCGGCGAGTTCCTGCGCGAGTTGTTCAAAATTTTGATGGCATCGCCCGGCGGCTTGCGTGCGAGTGATGCGCTGCAAACGCTGGCGAGGCGTTTCACGCTATCACCGTACGAGGCAGACAACTATGTATCTGGCGGGCAGCGCTTCGACAAGATCGTTCGCTTTGCCACGGTAGATTGCGTCAAAGCGGGCTCGATGCAAAAAGACAAAGGCATCTGGATTGTCACCGACGAGGGGCGCAAGGCATACGCAGAGCTGACCGACCCGGAGGCGTTTTATCGCCGCGCATTCAAACTCTACGGCGAGTGGCGCGCGGCCCAGCCCGACGCCGAAGGCACGGATGCGGCAGCGACCGCAAGCACCGACCCAACCGCGCAGGAGAACACGGCAAAGGCGGTAAGCATTACGTTCGAGGAAGCGGAAGAGCATGCCTGGGCAGAGATTTCGCAGTATTTGCGATTGATGAATCCGTATGACTTTCAGGAGCTGGTGGCCGATTTGCTGCGGGCGATGAGTTATCACGTAAGCTGGGTGTCGCCGCCGGGCAAGGATGGTGGGCTAGATGTACTGGCGTGGCCAGACGCGCTGGGTACGCGGCTGCCGCGCGTTAAGGTGCAGGTGAAGCGCCAGCAGTCGGCGGTAAGCGTGGACGGGCTGCGTTCGTTCATGGCGCTGCCGGGAGACGATGATGTGGGCTTGTTTGTGTGTACCGGTGGCTTTACAAAAGACGCTGAAACCGAGGCGCGCACTCAGGAGAAGCGCCGCATCCGGCTGATCGGGCTCGACAAGCTTTTTGATCTGTGGGTGGAGCACTACGACAGACTCACCGACCAAGCGCGGCGGCGCTTGCCGCTGCGGCCGATTCAGTTTTTATCGCCGGGGGGCTGAGCAGACCAAGCCATTGTTCAGAGCAATAGCTTTTTCGATTATGCCCAGATGCGATAAGGGCTCCGGTCGATTTTTAGTAATTCTCGACCTCCTACCAAATGGCCACCTACCCCATATCAAACGGTTATTGCAGCGAAAAGCTGTGCTCAAGTTTTCTGTTTGATTCTGTTCGATTTGGGAAGCCTGCGGTGATGCAAGAGTGTGACGCGCTGACTGTCGCCGCTACACCGCGTCAAACCCCGCCTCACGCACGATGCCGACATTGGTGATTGCTGCCAGCGCCGTCAGCAATCGCCTCGCTTCTGGGACGTTCTGCGCCGTGCGGGTGACGGCGGCGGTGTAGACCGTGGAGAGCGCGTAGGGCTCGGGCAGCGCGCCCGCGTATTGCACGCCGGGTGTGTACAAAATTTCTGAGCATTGGGTGATGCCTACGGCCTCCGCGTCGCCCGCATCGGCCATGGCGCGCATGGCGATTGCTCCACTGGGGAACATGGCGAATCGATCCTCGCGCGACGGCACGAGACCCAGAGCCGTGAGCACCTTGAGGCAATGAATGCCAGCGGTGGCGCGAACGGGATCAGGGAAATATATTTTTGTGGCGTTGGCGCACAACTCGTGCAGCACGGCGGCGCTGCTAATCTGCATGGGAGCACTCGACGCCAACAGTGCGACGCCGGTGTGCACGCGCCCGAGCGGCGTCACGCTCGCCGAGTCGACAACGCCCGCAGCCGCCAACTCGTCGATCATCGCGGCAGTAAGCACGACTACGTCGCATGGCGCGCCCGCCAGCAGCCGGTCTTTGATCGCGCCGACGGCTCCGAACTCGCCATTCAGTTCAATGCCCTCGCCGCCGGCGATGCTTCGCAACAGTCCCTTCGCTGCGCCCGCACTGAGAATATTCACTGCGGCCTACTCTTCAAATTTCGCGCCAGACACCTTGACGATGTGTGCCCACTTGTCGATGTCGTCCTTCACGTATTTAGCGAACGCATCAGGTGACATTTGCATGGGAGTTGCGCCCTGCTTTGCCCAGTCCGCCTTGACGTCGGCGCGAGTCACTGCCTTGGTGATTTCGGCGTTGATTTTGTTAACTACTGCACGCGGCGTGTTGACCGGTGCCATGATGCCGAGCCAGATGACGGACTCGTAACCCGGCACACCGGACTCATCGAGCGTTGGCACGTCCGGCATCACGGTCGAGCGCATTTTACCCGACGTTGCGAGCGCTTTGACCTTGCCTGCCTTCACTTGCGCGGCCATCGTGGTGATCGCGTCAAACATCACGTTGACGTGTCCCGCGACGATGTCGGTACGCGCGCCGCTGCTGCCTTTGTACGGCACGTGCAACAGGTCAATGCCTGCCATCGCTTTCAACAATTCACCCGCCATGTGATACGGCGTGCCGGGGCCGCTGGAGGCGAAGGTCATGGGCCTGGCGCCAGCTTTGGCAGCGGCGATCAGTTCGCGCAGATTGTTGGCCGTGACGCTGGGATGCGCAACGAGCACGAGGTCGGAATAATTGACGGGCGCTATCGGCACAAAGTCGCGCAACAGCGCATACGGCTTGTTGGGAATGAGCGTTTCGTTGACCGTTTGCGCGTTCGACATCATGAGCAGCGTGTAGCCGTCTGGCGCAGACTTGGCGGCAGCGTCGGTACCAACGACCGCACCGCCGCCGGGGCGATTGTCAACAATGAATGCTTGACCGAGCGACTCCGACAGACGCTGCGCGACTGCACGCGCATAAACATCTGCCGGCCCGCCCGTTGCGAACGGCACGATGATGCGCACGGGCTTAGCAGGGTAGTCCTGCGCATGCAGCGATCCGATTGAAAGTGCGCAACACAATGCGGTGAATAAACGTTTCATGAATACCTCTTCAGCGTGAATCAATGGGATCAATTCCGCGTGTGGTTGCGCAGTTATTTCGACTGCAACGCCTGCGTCAGTACCTTGCCTTCGCTCGCGCTCGGCACCCGAACGTTGAGAATTTGCGCCAGCGTCGGCGCAATGTCTACCGTCTCCGCATATTGCCCGTAGCGCCCCGGTTTGATCCACTTTGAACCGCTGATCATGAGCGGGACATTGGTGTCGTAGCCGTACGGCGTGCCGTGCGAGCACACGGCTTGCGGCGAGTTCGATGGTGTCTGAAAGTAATAAAACGGCTTCTGCACCACCACGAGATCAACAGCAAATTGCCGGTGCCACGCACGCTGCACCAGCGTCGCCACGCGAGTCGAAGGCACGGTGCCGCGTTCCAGTTGCGAGCGCGTGAAGGCAAACGCCATACCCGGTTGCTCCAACACCGCGCGAGCCATAAAGTTTTCAACCTCTTCGCGGTTGACGCCTTTCGCGTCCATCGCGGCGTAATCCAGCGTCCAGCCACCCGTCATGTGTTGTGGCGCGAGATTCGCGATGCCGAATTTCTTCTCAGCAAGCGTGTTGACCGTCGCGCGCAACGCCCTCGGGTCAACACGCCCCGCGTCAAACCCACGGGCGGTGCTGTATTCAGGTGTGTTCATGAACCCGTGATCTGCGGTTAGTAGTGTCAGCACTTTGTCACGGCCCACTTGCGCATCAACAGCCGTGAAAAATTTGGCAAGCGTGCGGTCAAGGCGGATCAGATGATCCATCGACTGAATGCTTTCGGGGCCGAAGTTGTGATTGATATAGTCATGGCTGGAAAAGCTCACGGTCAGAATATCAGTAGCACCCTTCGGGTTCTTACCGATAGATTCGCCCTTGAGTAGCGATGTTGAAAACTCAGCCGTGGCCTCATCGCCGAACGGCCCTGCGATCAGCATGCTGTAATAAATCGATCCCGGCTTGATCTCTCCGAGCCCGTACATATAGCCCATCTTCGAGGTCATGTTGTTGTAGACCGCCGCCCACGGCGCGCCGTCCGGCAGTGCGAGCTGGTAAGCCTTTGGGTCTTCAAGCAACAGATTCCAGCGTTTGTGAAACCACTGGTCTTGCGGCTTTTTTTCGTAGTACGTTTCCCACCACGACGGATGCTTGTCCATGTAATAACTGGTGCTGGTGAAGCGGCCCGTCTTCTTGGACAGCATGTACGCCGTGCCGGACTTGCCCGCCATCAAAATCGCGCCGCGATCCTTGCCTGACACCGAGAAAATGCGGCTCGCGTTGTTGGTCGCGTAACGCAATTCGTCGCCCAACAAACTGACCTGCAAATTCTTCGGGCTGACGCCGTCGTCTTCCGTCGTTGGCGTGCCGTCGAGGTACTTGTGTGCGGAGTCCGCCGTGTTGTAGATGTACTTGCCGTCGCGGCTCTTCCAGTCGTTGGCGATGATGCCGGTCTGATACGGATACGCGCCTGACAGGATGGTGGCGTGACCTACGGCGGTTACCGTGAATGCGTGAGCCTGATGCGCGTCAGAAAACCATGCGCCTTTGTCCATCAGGCGACGGAAACCGTTAGGCACGAGAAGGTCATAGCTTTTCAGCAACTGCTCTTGCGGCAAGCCATCAATCACCACAACCACAACGAGCTTTGGCGGCGCGATGCCACCCGCTATGTCAGCGCGCTGCGTTTGCGCGGTGGCCGTGCCGAGCGTGAGGCCGCTGACAAAGGTCGCGGTCATCCAGATGAGCAGTTTGGGAAATTTCACGACTTCAGTCCTCCGTTGCGACGTTTTGCTTAATTCGGTTTGATTCTAGGCGTGGCCATGCCGCGTAGCGTGCGCGCTGCTCAAGATTGATTGCGCACCGATCCGATCAACCGCGCGTGGACGGCTGCGCGAAGGGATTGAACTGTGTCATCGACGCGCAACGAATACACTCGCAGACACAAAGTTTCAGAGGAATTAAGCGTGAAAACGAAAGCAGCTGTAGCCTGGAAATCGGGCGAGCCATTGACCATCGAAACCGTTGATCTCGAAGGCCCGAAGGCCGGTGAGGTGCTGGTTGAAATCAAGGCCACCGGTATTTGCCATACGGACTACTACACCTTGTCCGGTGCCGATCCGGAAGGCATCTTTCCGGCAATTCTTGGGCATGAAGGCGCAGGCGTGGTGGTGGATGTTGGCCCCGGCGTAACGACACTGCAAAAGGGTGATCATGTGATTCCGCTGTACACGCCGGAATGTCGCACCTGCAAATTTTGCCTATCTCGTAAGACCAATCTGTGTCAGCTCATTCGCGGCACGCAGGGCAAAGGCTTGATGCCCGATGCGACCAGTCGCTTTTCGATGGATGGCACGCCGATTTTTCATTACATGGGAACCTCGACGTTCTCGAATTACACCGTCGCTCCCGAAATTTCACTCGCGAAAATTCGCAAAGACGCGCCGTTCGACAAGGTCTGCTACATCGGTTGCGGCGTGACGACGGGCATTGGCGCGGTGATCTTTACTGCAAAGGTTGAAGCCGGTGCGAACGTTGTCGTGTTCGGTCTCGGTGGCATCGGGCTCAACGTGATTCAGGGCGCGAAAATGGTCGGCGCAGACAAAATCATCGGCGTCGATCTGAACCCCGCCCGCGAAGCGATGGCGCGCAAATTCGGCATGACGCATTTCATCAATCCGAAGGACACCGAGAACGTCGTAGACGCCATCGTGCAGTTGACCGATGGCGGCGCGGATTACAGCTTTGAATGCATTGGCAACACCAAAGTCATGCGCCAAGCGCTCGAATGCACGCATAAAGGCTGGGGCCGCAGCATCATCATTGGCGTGGCGGAAGCGGGCGCGGAAATCAGCACGCGGCCGTTCCAGCTGGTCACAGGACGCAAGTGGGAAGGCTCCGCGTTCGGCGGCGCACGCGGTCGCACCGACGTACCAAAAATCGTCGACTGGTACATGGACGGCAAGATTAATATCGATGACCTCATCACGCACACCATGCCCCTAGAAGACATCAACAAAGGTTTTGACTTGATGAAGGCGGGCGAGTCGATTCGTGGCGTGGTTTTGTATTGATGGCGACGTCGCTTGAGATCGTGAGCGAGCACGCGTGCTTTGGCGGCGTGCAACGGTTCTACAAACATGAATCGTCAGCCATTGGTTTGCCGATGCGTTTCTCTGTGTTTTTGCCTGCGCACGCGGTTGCCGGCGAGCGTGTTCCGGCGCTGATTTACCTTGCGGGGCTGACATGCAACGAAGAAACGTTCATGACTAAGGCAGGCGCGCAACGCCGCGCCGCAGAACTCGGCTTAGCGTTGATCGCGCCGGACACCGGCCCGCGCGGCGCGGGCATCGCAAGCGAAAGCGATGCTTGGGATTTCGGCTTGGCGGCGAGTTTTTATCTCGATGCGTCGCGGGAGCCGTGGTCGAAGCATTACCGCATGGAGACGTATCTGACGCGAGAGTTTATGTCGGTCATAGGCCAACATCTGCCCGTCGACACAAACCGCCTCGGCTTGTTCGGGCATTCAATGGGTGGGCACGGCGCGTTGACTTTGGCGCTGCGACATTCTGGCGTGTTCAAGTCGCTCTCCGCGCTCGCGCCTATCTGTGCGCCCACGCAATGCCCGTGGGGACAAAAGGCTTTCAGCGGCTATCTTGGCCTTGAAATGAATATGTGGCGGCGGCACGACGCTACTGAACTCATGAAATCACAGGGAAATGCTCCGTATCCGGACGGAATCCTCATCGATCAGGGCTTAGCGGATAAATTTCTTGACGAGCAATTGCTTCCGCATCTGTTCGAGGCTGCGTGCCAGTCTGTTGGCCAGCCGCTCACGCTGCGTCGCCACGCGGGTTACGATCACGGCTACTACTTCATCTCGACCTTCATCAACGATCATCTCGATCATCACGCGCAGATTTTGAAGCGTGCCTAAATTCACTTTACCTGCCGCACCATGACCACCAAGAAACCCGAAACGCTCCTGATCCATCCATCACGCGAAGTGCCTGCGGGCTTTCGCTCGTTAGTCACTAGCACCGAGCGCGCATCGACCGTGTTGTTCGATAGCGTTGCGAAATGGAAGCAGCGCTCGGGGCTCGATGAGTCGACGTACGTCTACGGCACCGTCGGTACGCCGACCACGCGTGATCTGCAGAACCGCATTGCCGAATGGGAAGGTGGTTACAACTCGGTGCTTTTTCCGTCGGGGCTTGCGGCTGTTGCGTATGCGTTTTTGCCGTTCGTCGCGCCCGGTGATCACGTGCTGGTTCCGTCAAACGTGTACGAGCCGGTGAAGTCACTCGCTAGCGGGCTGCTCAAGCAAATGAACGTGGCCGTTGAATACTACGATCCAGCCATTGGCGCAGGTATTTCCGCGCAGATCAAGGCGAACACCAAACTCGTTTGGGTCGAAACACCGGGTTCGATCACGATGGAGTTGAGCGATCTTCCCGCCATCGCCGCAGCTGCCCACGCAGCAGGCGCGCTCGTCGCCATCGACAACACGTACAGCGCGGGCTGGTACCTGCGTGCGTTCGAGAAGGGCGCTGACATTTCGGTGCATGCGCTCACCAAATACCCGGCGGGCCACAGCGATCTGGTGATGGGATCGATCACGACTAAAGACGAAGCGACGTGGAAGCGCGTGAAGGAAATGGCGTTGCAAACGGGACAATGCGTTGCGCCGGATGACGTGTATCTTGTATTGCGCGGCCTGCCTACGATGCCCATGCGCATCAAGCATGCGGAGCGCGTCGGGCTGAATTTAGCCAATTGGCTGAAGACACGCCCGGAGGTGAAAATCGTGCTGCATCCCGCGCTGCCGGACTGCCCCGGTCACGACATCTGGAAGCGCGATTTCACGGGGTCTACGGGTGTGTTTTCGTTCGTGCTTCAGGATCAGTTTGGCGCGGACGCTGCGGCGCGTTTTATCGACGCCCTTGAACTGTTCGGTATTGGCGCAAGCTGGGCCGGTATTGGTTCGCTGGCGCTGACCTATGATCTCGCGAAATCGCGAACGAATTGGCCGCATCAGGGCGCGCTGATTCGTTTGAACATCGGCCTTGAAGATGAGGGCGATTTGCGTGCCGATCTGGAGCAAGGATTCGCGACGCTTGCACTGTAGGAGCGGCTCTGCCGCGACCACGCCAACCTGTAACAACCGTGGGTCGCGGCGGAGCCGCTCCTATAAAAAAGGAGAACACCATGACCACCGCATTCGACTTCAAAGCCAAAGACATCACCGGTAAGCAGCAAGACCTTGCGCAGTACAAAGGCAAGGCGTTGTTGATTGTGAATACCGCCAGCAAATGCGGTTTCACACCGCAGTACGAAGGCCTGCAAAAGCTCTATGACGAGTACCACGAGAAAGGCCTCGAAGTGCTGGGCTTTCCGTGCAATCAGTTTGGCGAACAAGAACCGGGCGACGCGGCTGAAATCGCGAGCTTTTGCGACCTGAACTATGGGGTTAATTTCCCAATGTTCGCCAAGGTCGACGTGAATGGCGAGAACACTGCACCACTGTTCGAGCATTTAAAAAAGGCTGCGCCTGGCCTGCTTGGCAGCGAGGGCGTGAAGTGGAATTTCACCAAGTTTCTGGTGTCACCCGACGGCACGGTGAAGCGCTTTGCGCCTCAGGATGCGCCCGCGTCTTTGGCCAAGGACATTGAGAAAGCGCTCGGATAATGTTGCTCTGTGGGAGCGGTTTCACCGCGAAGGGCGTTGCGTTAGCCGCCCTTCTTTCGCGGTGGAACCGCTCCCACATGTCCCTCGTCTCGCTGGTAGTCGGCTCGGCGTTGGGCGGTGCGTTTGCAGCCCCTGCGCACGCCGTAAAGACGCTTAATCTCGCGATCAATGCTGCCGAATCGACGTTTGACCCGGCGGCGAGCGACGACATTCCATCGAGCGATCTCATCGTGATGATGATCGAGCCGCCGTTGCAGTACGACTACTTTGCGCGGCCCGTCGCGGTAACCTCGCGCACGTCTGAGTTAATCGAATCCTCCCCCGACGGCAAGGCTTATACGCTACGCGTGAAGCCGGGTATTTTCTTCACGCCTGACGCTGCGTTCAACGGCAAGCCGCGTGAACTAGTCGCGGCTGACTACGTGTATTCGTTTAAGCGCCTTCTGGATCCGAAGGTCGCCTCACCGTACTACTACCTGTTCGAAAACAAGCTCCTCGGTGCAGAAGTCGCGCGCAAGGACGCAGAAAAAAACGGGCGCTTCGATTACGACGCGGAGATCGCCGGATTGCGCGCGCTTGATCGCTACACCTTTCGCGTCGAACTCACCAAACCGGCTTTCGAGTTCGTCTACAACTTCACCACCACGTCTTTCGCGGCGGTTGCGCGTGAGGTCGTCGAGAAATATCGCGATGAACGAAATCGCGTGCGCGAGCACCCGGTGGGCACTGGCCCGTACATGCTCGGTCAGTGGCAGCGCTCAGCAAAGATTGAGCTGATTCGCAATCCCGGCTATCGCGAAGACTTCGTACCGACGCCAACAACGGACGATGACAAACAACTGGCGCAATCCACTGCGGGCAAGCGCGCGCCGTTGATTGACCGAATCGTTGTGACCGTGCTGGAGGAGAGCCTGCCGCGTGTGCTGGCGTTTCAAAACGGTGAGCTTGACCGGCTGGATGTGCCGCGCGATCTTGGTGATCGATTGTTCGAAAAAAATGCTCTGAAACCTGAATTCAAAGCTAGCGGCATTCGCCATCAGCGCGCGCTCGAACCGCTCCTGGGTTTCAATTACTTCAACATGGACGACCCAGTGGTTGGCGGCTATTCTCTTGAGAAAAACGCCTTGCGCCGCGCCATTTTGCTGGGCTACGACATGGATCGCGAAATCGCGGCCGTGTTCAAGGGCCAGGCTGAGCTCGCGCAGCAACTCGTGCCGCCGGGATTGTCGGGGCATGACCCAAAGCTCAAGCTGCGTCCGCCGTACGATCCTGCGCTAGCAAGGGCGTTGCTGGATCGGTTTGGCTACAAGGACTGTGACGGCGACGGTTTCCGCGAAGCACCGGGTTGCAAACCGCTCAAAATCACACGCAGCAGCACGGCCGATGGCAAAGGACGATTGCAGGAAGAAATCTGGAAAAAGAGCATGGACGCGATTGGTATTCGCGTTGAATTTTTCAGCCAGAAATGGCCCGATCTGATCGAAATGTCGCGCACCGGAAAGCTCCAGATGTGGGGGTGGAGCTGGATCGCTGGCGGGCCGGGTGGGGATGGCTTTGTGAGCCTGCTTGTGTCGCGCAATATCAACGCGATCAACGACATGAAATTCAATCGGCCGGAATATGACCGACTGTATGACGAAAGCACCACGCAGCCGCCGGGGCCAGGGCGGGACCGCATCTATCGCGCGCTATCGGAGCTGGCAGCGGCCAACAGCGTGCTCGACTTCGGCATTCACACCTACATGAACGACCTTTCGCAGCCATGGCTTCTCGGCTACAAGCGACACCCTTTCTGGCGCACGCCGTGGAAATACGTCGACATCGACGAGAACGTGCGTAACGCCGCTACAAAGGGCAAAGTTTCGCGATAATCAACGCTTCAATTTTTCTGGACGCGGCTGTATGAAGCGAATCCTCTTTCTGTGCCTGACCGCTCTGGCGCTTTCGCTGCCTGCGCTGGCAACCGACATGAACAAAACCGTACGCGTCGCCTTTCAGGTCGACGTGACCGGCTTTGACCCTTCCGCTGTCAGCGATCTTTATTCCGGCCACATCAACAACGCCATTTTTGGTAATTTGTGGGAGCAGGATTATTACGTGCGCCCGGTTCGCTATCGTCCGTTTCTAGCCGAAAGCATGCCGGAGATTTCGAACGATGGCCTGACCTGGTTGGTTCGTCTGCGCAAGGGGCTCTACTACTCGGACGATCCAGTTTTCAAGGGCAAAAAACGCGAGGCAACGGCAGAGGACCTGATCTATTCGTGGAAGCGCATGCTTGACCCGAAAATCATTTCGCCCAAAGCGTGGGAAATCAACGGCAAATTCATCGGCACCGACGCCCTGGTGGAAGAGGCAAAGGCGAGCGGCAAGTTCGACTATGACAAACCGATTGAGGGGCTTAAGGCGATTGATCGCTACACCGTGCAGATGAAGCTGGTTAAGCCCGCCTATACGCTTGTGGATTTAATGCAGCAATACAACTGGGTACCCATGGCGCGTGAAGTCGTGGAGGCATACCGGGACGTGCAGGGACGTGTTCAGGGAAATCCGGTGGGCGTTGGCCCGTACGTGATCAAGCAGTGGAGCAAGGGCAGCAAGATTGTGCTGACGCGCAATCCGAATTTCAACATCGGCACATTCCCGACAGAGGGTGAAGCAGCAGACGCCGAGACGCTTGCGAAGTACAAGGGACAGTCGCTGCCGATCGTCGGCAACATTGAAGTCAGCATCATAGAGGAGGCGAATCCGAGACTGCTGAGCTTCAAGTCGGGTTTACTTGACTATGAGTTTGTCGGACAGGATTTAATCGGCAACGTGGTGCAAAACGGAAAACTCGTGGCCGAGTACGCCGATAAAGGCGTTCGTCACCAGCGGGCGATTGAATCAGCGATTGCGTACGACTACTTCAACATGCTGGATCCAGTGGTCGGTGGCTATACGCCCGATCGCATCGCGCTGCGCCGTGCCATCATCATGTCGTACCCGACCGAGCAGTCGCTGAAAACGGTGTGGCGCAACCAGGCCGTCGCGGCCAACCAGATCATTCCGCCGACGCAAACTGGTCACGCGCCGAATCGCCCGAATCTGGGAGCATACGATGTGCAGCTGGCAAATGCGCTGCTTGACCACTATGGCTACAAGGACGCGAACGGCGACGGTTGGCGCGACACGCCCGATGGCAAGCCGCTGGTGATCACACGTTCGTCAACGCCGCGCGCCATTGATCGCGAGCAGGATGAGCTGTGGAAGAAGGCCTTTGATTCGCTGAAAATCAAGCTCGAATTCAACAATCAAAAGTGGCCTGACCTGATCAAGCAGGCGCGAGCCAAGCAGTTGCAGTTCTGGAATCTCGGCTGGATTTCTGACGGCACCGATGGTGACTCGTTTGTCGGTCTGCTCTATAGTAAAAACAGTGGCCAATCCAACTTCGCAAACTTCAATGTGAAGCTCTACGACGAGCTCTACGAAAAGGCGCAAACCTTGCCGCTAGGGCCGCAGCGCTGGGCGCTGTATCGAACCATGAACGAAATTGCAACAGTAAATTCCGCTTGGTACCCCGGTGTTTTTCGCTACCAGAACGTGCTGACGCAACCGTGGTTGCTGAACTATAAACGCAACCCGTACCGCCAACATTTTTGGCATCTGATGGACATTGACGAGACGAAGCGTCCGAAGCTTTGAGCGCGGCTACGCAGCGCGCGCACGGCCCACCTTGTAGGCCCCGCGTAGCGCTGAAATAAATGTAGCGTCGCTATTGGGGTACGAGACGGGCGGTGCCCGTCCTACGAGCCGAGTCGCCGATACGTCTTTTCGCTGAAACCCATTCTGCGCAGGGGCTAGCTGATGAATTGCGTCAAAGTCGACTTAACGCACTTTAGGCAATTAGGCCCAATGCAGCCGCGCTTTTACTAAAAAGCTGAACCCGTGCAGAATATCCGAGCACGTGTTCTCCCACTCAACGCGGCAGCGAATTCACTTCCTTCTCCCAACGCTCCAAAATGCGTTTGCGCTCAGTCGACGCGCCGTATTTCTTGAAGTCGTAGTTGATGAGTTTCACGCCTTCCATCGTCGGAATTTTTGCGTCTTGCTTGAACGTTTTGTTCGCGGGATTTTGTAGCGAGTTTGCCTTCGCGCCGATGCCCTGACCGACGGGGCCCATGAGCCAGTCGTAATATTTTTTGGCGTTGTCAGCGTTCCTCGCGCCCTTGATGAGCGCGATGCCGCCGAGTTCGTAGGCGGTGCCTTCACACGGCGCGACGGACTTGACTGACTTGAATCCCGCCTGACGCTCTTCCTCAAATCCAAACAGGAACGAGATGCCAATGCCCGCTTCGCCACGCGCCACGTTTTTGGCCTGCGCTTGTGAGCTTTTGGTGTAGCTCGTGATGTTTTTGTGCAGCTTTTTCATGTACTCAAACGCCGCGTCTTCGCCCATCAACTGGATGAGTCCTGCGACGATGGTGTACGCGCCGCCGGACGAGCCGGGATGCGCCATTTCGATCTCACCCTTGTACTTGGGATCGGTGAGATCAGCCCAGCATTTCGGCGCGGCGAGCTTCTTTTTTGCGAGCGTTTCTTCGTTCCAGCCCATGCCGATAAAGCTTGTGTAGAACGCGCCAACCGTGTTGCCGCTCATGTCGTACTGGCGCACGCTCCAGTCGTACAAATCCTTGGTGTAGGCGGGACGATAGGTGTCGAGTAATTTCTCCTCCGCCGCCGCGAGGAAGGGGTCACCCGTGCCGCCCCACCAGATGTCGGTTTTCGGGTTGGCTGCTTCTGCCTTCAGGCGCACCAGCGCTTCGCCCGTGCCCAGGTGCGTTTGCACGACCTTGATGCCGGTCGATTTGGTGAATTCGGTCGCCGCCAGCTCGCACCAAGACTGATTGGTAGAGCAGAAGGCGTTCACTTGTTGAGCGAACGTGGGCGCGGCGAGCATGCCAGCAGCGATGGCGACAGCGCTAAGTTTGAGCAGGGTTTTGTTCATGAGTGACCTTTGGAGCTTGGGTGGTGCCGTAAAAATTCTGTGGGACGAAAAGAGCAATATTCAAGGATAGCGAAAAGCACGCCAGAGCGTGGTGAACAAGGGCTTTTCTTCAGGCAACGACGTTTGGATTTCCCGTTCGGGCTGAGCTCGTCGAAGCCTGATGGCATGCCACCCACCCTTCGACAAGCTCAGGGCGAACGGTTTTCAACACGCTGCGTTCGTGTTTGGGGTCGTTCGACATTAGCGCGGCGCGCTTTTCACTTCGCGATCCCACTTTTCGATGAGGTGTTTGCGTTCGGCGCTGGAACCATATTTGACGAAATCGTAGTTGATGAGCTTGGCCTTTTCGAGCGCTTTGACGCGCTCCGGTGCGTACGCCGTTTTGTTCGATGGAATGGCGATTACTTTGGTTTGATCGCGAATGGTTTGCGCCTCAGCGGTGAGCGCCCAGTCATAGAACTTTTTCGCGTCATCCAGATTGCGTGCGCCTTTGACGATACTCATCGCGCCGACGCTGTAGCCCGTGCCTTCGCACGGCAGGACGATTTCAACCGGGGCGTTGACGTACTGTTCGGGAATGAATTCATCGAGGAAAGTGACGCCAATCATCGATTCACCGCGTGAAACGCTTTGCCGCTGCGCAGTGCCGCTGGTGGTGTATCGGTTGACGTTTTTGTTCAGCGCTCGCAGGTAGTCGAATGCTTTGTCCTCGCCCATCATCTGTACGAGGGTTGCGAGGATCGTGTAGGCCGTGCCGCTGGTGGCGGGGTTCGAGGTTTCGACATCGCCTTTGAATTCTGGCTTGACCAGATCGCTCCAGCACGCGGGCGCGGTGAGCTTCTTCTTTGCCAGCAAATCGCGGTTGTACCCAAAGCCCAGCGTGATGCGATAAATGCCCGCGACCTGATTGCCGCTTTTCTCCAGCAGATCGGCCGACCACGCGTACTGATCTTTCATGTTGGTGCTCACGTAGGGCTGCAACAAGCCCTCGTTCGCCGCCTGCAAATGCGGATCATGTGTGCCGCCGTACCAAACATCCGTCTTGGGATTTGCAGCTTCTGCCTTGAGTTGCGCAAACACTTCGCCCGTCGCTTTGCGCGCCAGATTGACCTTGATTCCCGTCTGCACCGAGAACTCGCGCGCCTTGCTCTCGCACCAATCGGCCTCGGACGAGCACAGGATGTTGAGATCGGCACGCGCGGCGGTGCAGAGCAACAGAAAAGTGGCGGCGATGAGTCGTTTCAACGGAGCTCCGGTTCGGCGTGAAGGGTGGCGCAAAGCATAACGCGAGCGCTTAACGCCCCGATGACAAACGGAATGTTGGAGCGGCTCTGCCGCGACACGGTTGCGTTATCGAAGCAGGTCGCGGCACAGCCGCTCCTACAGGTCAATCCAGAACAACGCTACCGAACGGCGTTCGTAACATCGCCACCAGATGCGTGGCGGTGCTCTGCCCGATCTGTACGTGCGGATCGGCAAAACGCAACGCCTCAAGCGTGCCCGTGAGTCGCTCCAGTTCGGGTGCGCCGAGCATGAGCGAGGTGAGCGCGAGACCGCTGTCCGGCAGGCGCTCGCACGGATGCACCGGCGAATCCCATTGAATGAGATGTGGCAATACGCCGCCACCGATTCGCGCGCCGTCCGGCGTAAACGCAAAGCGCCAGCGAAAATCGGCGCGCGTCGCGGGGCGCACAATTTTTGCGCTGTAGTCGGGCAACGCCGCCAATTGCTCGATGGCGTCGTCCGCGCCACTGGCACGCGCAACCCACGCAACGAGGCGCGGGCCATGCGCGATGTGGCTTCGCACTTCGTCTGTGTCAAGCCCGAACCAGCGCGGAAAATTCGGCGCGCCTGCGTCGGGATCAATCGCGATGATTTCGAGATAGCGGTTGCCGTCTAGTTTGAGCAGCGTGTTGTGCGTGGCAAGACCGTCATGTTTGCCGCCGCCGACGGGGTCAACGCCCAGCGTCTCGGTTGCCCACGCGCGACCCTCATCGAGCGTTTTCGCCGCGACCACGATGTGATCAAGTTCGGTGAAGATTGCGTTCATAGCGTTTCTGAATCCAGCCAGATCGTCACGGGTCCATCGTTCACGAGCGACACTTTCATGTCAGCGCCGAAGACACCGGTCGGCACGGCTTTACCGATCCGCACGGCAAGCTTCGCCACAAATCGATCAAACGCAGGCGACGCCTGTTCGGGCCGGGCGGCGTCGGTGTAGCTGGGTCGATTGCCTTTCTTGGCATCGGCATAGAGCGTGAACTGACTCACCGCGAGCAGTGCACCGCCCACATCGAGCACGCTCCTGTTCATCAGGCCCTGCTCGTCGCTGAAAATTCGAAGCTTCACGATCTTGTCGGCCATACGATCTTCGACGGCTTCGGTATCGGTGTGCGTGACGCCCACCAGCAAAAGCAGGCCCGGCCCGATTTCGCCAGTGATCTTGCCATCGACGATGACATTCGCAGAAGCGACTCGTTGAATCAAAACTCTCATGCGATGATTCTAGAATCGGTTGCAAGCCAAGTAAGCACTGAATAAATCGCCACCCCGGCGCAGGCCGGGGCCCACGCCCGTAGCAAGCGGTTGATATTGCTGGGGGCGTGGATACCGGCCTCCGCCGGTATGGCTGAAGTGCAGAATTGTTCAGCGCTTCCCTGAGGAGAAATGGTCATGCGCGTAATCATCACCGGCGGGGCCGGTTTCATCGGCAAGCTGCTCGCTGCCAAACTTCTGGAGCGCGGCATGCTCACCGACGCTGCCGGGACAGTTCGCGAAATCAGTGAACTGGTACTGGTTGACATCGCAGCCGCCACGAATGAGCCCTGGCTCGGCGACAAGCGTGTTACGCAGGTGGTGGGCGACATTACGGATCGAAACGTGCTTGCCGGCGCCGTGACGCCCAACACCGGCAGCATCTTTCACCTCGCCGCCGTCGTCAGCGGACAGGCCGAGGCCGACTTTGACATCGGCATGCGCGTCAATGTGGATTCGACACGAACCCTGCTCGAACTCACACGCGGCTTGCCGGCACCGCCGAAATTTTTGTTCACGAGTTCAATCGCTGTCTTCGGTGGTGCGCTGCCTGCCGTGTTGCCGGACGATCAAATATTGACGCCACAAGGTTCATACGGCGCACAAAAAGCGATGTGCGAACTCCTGGTATCGGACATGTCGCGTAAGGGCATGATCGATGGGCGCTCGCTGCGCTTGCCGACGGTCACCGTGCGTCCCGGCAAACCGAACAAGGCGGCATCCAGCTTTGCGAGCGGCATCATTCGCGAACCTCTCGCAGGCGTGGATTTCGTTTGCCCTGCCTCGCCGGATGCCAAGATGTGGTGCCTGAGCCCGCCGCGCGTGATTGCGAACATCATCATCGGTCACGAAGCTCCCGCCAGTGCCTTGCCTTACACAAAGAGCGTCAGCGTGCCCGGCATCACGGTGTCCGTTCGTGAGATGGTCGAGAGCTTGCGTCGGGTCGCGGGCGACGCGGTCGCGGCGCGCGTTTCGTGGCAGCTTGACCCGGTCGTGGATCGACTCGTGTCGTCATGGCCACAAGCATTTACGGCAGATCGCGGAAAATCATTGGGCATGACGATTGACGCGGGCTTTGATGACATCGTTCGCGCGCACATTGACGCAATGAAAAACTGAAGGAGGCTCAACATGAATGCACGGCTGGAATGGGACGAGACGCAGGTGAAGGCGAGCGTATCGCCGGAGGAGTGGCAAACGCGCGTTGATCTGGCGGCCTGCTACCGTGCGGTGGCGATGATGGGCTGGGATGACTTGGTATTCACGCACATCACGGCGAAAATTCCGGGCGATGGGCACAATTTTCTGATCAATCCGTACGGACTGATGTTTGAGGAAATCACTGCCTCCTCGCTCGTCAAAATCGATCTGCATGGCAACAAGCTCGATGGCAATCCGCATCCGATCAATCCCGCAGGATTTGTGATCCATAGCGCTGTGCATGCGGCGCGCGAGAACGCGCAGTGCGTGCTGCATACGCATAGCCTGAACGGCGTAGCGGTGAGCGCGCAAAAGGGCGGCGTGCTGCCGATATCGCAGCAGTCCATTTTCATCCTCGCGAGCCTTGCGTATCACGGTTACGAAGGTGTGGCGTTGATGGATGACGAAAAGCCACGGCTGGTGGCGGATCTGGGCAACAAGAACTTTTTAATGCTGCGTAATCACGGCCTTTTGACAGTGGCGCCGACGATTGCCGACGCCTTCCAGCAGATGTATTTTTTCGAAGCGACCTGCACGATTCAGGTTCGTGCGCAGGCGGGTGGTGGCGAGCTTTTGATGGTGCCGCAATCGATCATCGACATGGCGCAAGCGCAGGCCAAGCAGGCGACCAAAGGCAAAGGCGGAATGATTAGTTGGCCCGGATTGTTGCGTCGGCTAGATCGCAGATTCCCCGGATACGATCAATAGTGCTTTCTGGTTGAGCGAACGCTCGATTTACGTGAACTAGCATCGGAGAATGACGCTTGGAGGAGCACCGTGTCGGATACGCTAAATCGAGATGAATTGTTCACCGGCACCATGCCAGTGGCGGAGCGGCAACGCTTTGATGTAGCGGCGCTGGAAGCTTATCTACGCGCGCATGTCGACGGTTTTGCGGGCCCGCTCTCGGTTGAGCAGTTCAAAGGCGGGCAATCGAACCCCACCTTCAAGCTCATTACGCCCAACAAGACTTATGTGTTGCGCTCGAAGCCCGGTCCGGCCGCGAAACTTCTGCCATCCGCGCACGCGATTGATCGGGAATTTCGCGTGATGCGCGGGCTGGCCGGAAGCGAGGTGCCCGTCGCCAAAATGCACACCCTGTGCGAAGACGAATCGGTCATCGGACGCGCGTTTTATGTCATGGATTTTGTCGATGGCCGAGTGCTGTGGGACCCACAGCTTCCGGGCATGACGCCCGATGGGCGCGCCGCAATTTTTGACGAGATGAATCGCGTGATGGCGGCGCTACATAAGGTCGATTTCGCAGCGGCGGGCTTGTCGGACTACGGCAAGCATGATGGCTATCTGGCGCGACAAATTGCGCGCTGGAGCAAGCAGTATCGCGCGTCTGAAACTGAGTCAATCCCGGCGATGGACGCGCTGATCGAATGGTTGCCAGCGCACATTCCGGCGGGTGAAGAGACGAGCATCGTGCATGGCGACTATCGCCTCGACAACGTGATTTTTCATGCGACCGAGCCGCGCATTTTGGCGGTTCTGGACTGGGAACTTTCGACGCTTGGGCATCCGCTTGCGGACTTCGCGTATCACTGTATGGCGTGGTATCTGCCGCCCGGCGCGGGGCGCGGGCTCGGCGGCGTTGATCTCACGGGCAGCGGGATCCCGACTGTCAAGGACTACATCGCGCGCTACTGCGAACGAACCGGACGCCCGGAATACTACGACGCGCGCTCAGGCGCGCGGGGCATCCCCAATTTTGAGTTCTACATGGCCTACAACATGTTTCGCATGGCGGGCATTTTGCAGGGCATCATGAAGCGAGTCGTCGACGGCACAGCAGCGAGCGCGCAAGCGGTGGCGATGGGCAAATCAACGCGACCGATTGCCGAGCAGGGCTGGGCAGTTGCACAAAAGATCACGGTTTAAGAAGCGAATCAGAGAAGGAGCGAGACACATGGATTTCCAGCACAGCGACAAAGTCAAACACTATCAGGCAGAACTGCTGCGATTTTTTGACCAGCACATTTATCCGAACGAGCATCGCTATGAGCAGGATGTTGCTGAGAACACCGCCGCCGGGAAGCGCTGGACGCCAACCCGCGTCATTGAAGAGTTAAAGCCCCTCGCACGCAAAGCAGGGCTCTGGAATCTATTCTGTCCGCACGCGGAATACGGCGCGGGCCTCAACAACATGGAATACGCGCCGCTCGCCGAAATCACGGGCCGGGTGCCTTGGGCTCCCGAAGTGTTCAACTGCTCCGCGCCCGATACGGGCAACATGGAAACCATCATCCAGTATGCCAGCGCAGAGAAAAAAGCCGAATGGCTGCCGCGCCTGCTCGCTGGTGAAATTCGCTCGGCATTCGCGATGACCGAGCCGGGCGTTGCCTCAAGCGATGCGACAAACATTGAGACCTCAATCATCCGCGACGGCGACAACTACGTGATCAATGGCCGCAAATGGTGGATCTCGGGCGCCGGCGATCCGCGCTGCGCCGTGTACATCGTGATGGGCAAGAGCGATTTGTCAGCGCCCAAACATTTGCAGCAATCGATGATTCTGGTGCCCGCCGACACGCCGGGTGTGACGGTTGTGCGCCCACTCACGGTGTTCGGCTACGACGACGCGCCGCATGGCCATTGCGAAATGACATTCGAGAATGTGCGAGTACCCGCCGCCAATATGCTGCTCGGTGAAGGTCGTGGATTTGAAATCGCGCAGGGCCGACTCGGACCAGGCCGCATCCATCATTGCATGCGCCTGATCGGCCTGTCCGAGCGCGCGCTTGAGCTCATGTGCAAACGCCTCACGCAACGCGTCGCTTTCGGCAAACCCATCGCTTCGCAAACGGTCTGGCACGAGCGCATCGGCGAAGCCCGCTGCATGATCGATCAGGCACGCCTGCTCACGCTGAACGCCGCATGGATGATGGACGTTGCCGGCAACAAAGTCGCCAAACAAAACATCGCCATGATCAAGGTCGTCGCGCCGAACGTTGCCTGTCAGGTCATCGACTGGGCGATGCAGGCGCACGGCGGTGGCGGCATGAGCGGGGATTTCCCGCTCGCGTACGCCTACACCGCAGCGCGCACCCTGCGCTTCGCCGACGGCCCGGACGAAGTGCATCGTGCTGCAATTGCCAAGTCGGAGTTGGGGAAATACGCTTCGCGGTAAGTCTTTCCGACAAGCCAGACCTCCGTACTTGCAAATACTGTAAATACGTACATAATTCACGTCACGCAGCCGTTTTCAGCGGCTCAGGAAACGTGAATCATGAGCATCAAAGACTGGCCCTCCGACGACCGTCCCCGTGAGAAATTGCTGGAGTTGGGTGCGGATGCGTTGAGTGACGCCGAGCTGCTTGCGATTTTTTTGCGCGTGGGTGTGACCGGAAAAAGCGCGGTGGAGCTGGCGCGCGAGCTGCTGCAACGCTTCGGCTCGGTCGCTGGAATCGTGGCCGCGCCGCGCGATGAGTTTTGCGCGGTGCACGGTATGGGCGAGGCGAAATTCGTGCAGTTTCAGGCGAGTATTGAACTGGCTCGCCGCGCGCTGGCAAGCGCTATGAGCGAGCGACCGCTGCTTAACTCGCCGGATATTGTTAAGGACTATTTGCGGCTTTCACTCGGGCATGAACGGGTGGAAGTGTTCGTGGCGCTCTGGCTTGACGCGCAGCATCGTTTGATTGAAATGCAGATACTGTTCCGTGGCACGCTTGCGCAGACGAGTGTCTATCCGCGCGAAGTGGTGCGCGCAGCGCTCGCAAAAAACGCAGCCGCCGTGATCCTTGCGCACAACCATCCGTCCGGTTCAACGGCCCCCAGTCAGGCGGACCGGTCGCTCACGCAGGTGCTCAAAAGTGCGCTAGCGCTGGTCGATGTGACGGTGCTCGATCACTGTATCGTCGGTCGCGGTGAAACGCATTACGCGGTGCGCTCAATGGCGATGATGGGTGAGATGTAGCGCGAACAGCTTTTTTATGAAAGGCCGGTTTCATCTGGGCTAACGACAATAAAATTACGTTGTCGACTTTGGCCATAATCGAGCTCTATCCCCTATGCGAATTGAATTTCACGAAAAAGCTGCATGAGGCGAGGCTCAAAAATACGCAGCAGCAGCCTGTGTTCGACCACGTCCGGATAGACGCAACGACCGCTACTTCGGAATCCCGTCGTTCGACAACTGATCCGCGCGCTCGTTGCCCGGATCGCCCGAATGCCCTTTGACCCAACGCCATTCAACGTCATGCGCGGCGTTCAACTCATCGAGTACCTGCCAGAGATCGGCGTTCTTGACGGGAGCTTTGGCGGACGTGCGCCAACCGTTCCGCTTCCAGCCGTGAATCCATGTTTCAATGCCCTGCTTCACGTAGCTTGAATCGGTAATCAGGCGAACGTGGCTTTTGCGTTTGAGCGCGCGTAACGCCTCGATGGCCGCCATTAACTCCATGCGGTTGTTCGTGGTCAGCCGCTCGCCGCCACACAGCTCGCGCCGGTGCTCGCCTGCGATCATGAGGACGCCCCAGCCGCCGGGGCCAGGATTGCCTTTACAGGCACCATCGGTATACACAATGACTTCGGGCTGTTGCATTTATTTCTTATCGTTCTGGGTCAAATTAATTTCCTTGTGGGCGCGGGTTGGAACGGTCGCGGCGACGCGCTTGCGACGACCCGAGCGCGCCCAATCCGGTTTGATCAGACGAACACCCGCCACCCGCTTCACAGCATGCAAAAAATACACGCCACCCGCAAACGGCCACCAGCGGTCGCCCGCACGCTCAAGACCGTCGAGCCGCTGAATTGTCTTCTCGTTTTGAGCGGGCCAGGTGAAGCAGTCGAGTTGCGCATCGACCAGATCAAAACCCAGCAGCGTGAGCCAATCTTTCGCCCGCGACAACGATATGAACTCCCCGCCCCACGGCCCACGTCGATCACGCCCGAAGTAGCGCTTCACTCCAAACAGCGAGTACGGATTAAAGCCCGAAATCAACAATCGACCTTCGGGCCGCAAAACGCGAAACGCCTCTCGGAGGACTTCGTGCGGTAACGCCTGAAACTCAAGCGTGTGCGGCAAGACAATCACATCAAACTGATTTTCGGAGAACGGCAATTGATCTGGCTCGGCGAGCAAAGGCGCCACCGTGTCCCACGCCAAAGTGAACTTGTGGGTCACGCGACTGGTCTGTAGAAGCGGCACCGCCGCAGCACCCATTTGCAGCGCATAAAATCCAAACAAGTCGGGCAGCACGCGGTCGTAAATCGCCTGTTCACGCGCGACAACATAACGACCGAGCGGCGTATCGAGCCACTCGTCAAAAGTCTCCACGTCAGTGGGTAGGTTCGATGCGTCCAATGTCTACCAAAAATTCAATGCTTGAAATTGTGCCGATCCCGGCGTTTGCCGACAACTATATCTGGGCGTTGATTCAGGACGATCATTGTGCGGTCGTTGATCCAGGTGACGCCGAGCCTGTGTTTGCGTTTTTGGCAGCGCGCAATTTGACGCTCGACGCGATCCTGATCACGCATCACCACGCGGATCACGTCGGCGGCGTTGCTGCGCTCACGGCGCGCTGGCCGGTTCCGGTCTACGGCCCAGCCGCAGAAAATATCAGCGGCGTCACACACGTGTTGCGCGAGAACGATCGGGTTGCCCTGCCCGCTTTTGTTGACGAGCCATTCCGTGTGATGGAAGTACCCGGTCACACGAGCGGGCACATTGCGTATGTGAGCGGCGACATATTGTTCTGCGGTGACACTTTGTTCGCGGCAGGTTGTGGTCGCATGTTTGAGGGAACCGCGCAGCAGCTGCACGGTTCGCTCATGCGGCTTGCGGCGCTACCAGGAGGAACGCGGGTCTTTTGCACGCACGAATACACGTTGTCGAATGTGCGCTTTGCGCTTGCCGTGGACGGTGAGAATTGCGCGCTCATCGAGCGCAGCTTTGTTGAGCAGGAGCGGCGCTCGCGCGGCGTACCGACGTTGCCGTCGAACATCGGACTTGAATGCGCGACCAATCCGTTTTTGCGTTGCGCGGAGCCGGCATTAGTGCAGAGCGCACGCCGTCATGCGGAGCGCACGCCTACCACTACTCGAACCACTCAGAGCGCAAACGCGTTTGACTTTTCAGATCCAACTGCCGTTTTTGCGGCGTTGCGAGAGTGGAAAAATGACTATCGCGGATAGTCTGAATTGCATCGAGATATTTGACCTTGCGGCAGCAATTGAGTAGCATCGCGCGAGATTTTTGGTTAGCTCGCACATACTTGATTGATGCTTTCATCACTCGGGCTCGTTCATCGACTGACCGGTACTTTTTTGTTTAGGATGAGGCGTGCAACGCAAACACTTTACTTTCACATTACTTCGTTCGTCAGTTCTCTCCGTGCTGACCAGCTCCCGCGCCGAAACCTCAGCGCCCCATCGTTTCTCCAGTCATAACACTCTGTCGCCGCTTACCTTGGCTGCGCTGTGCGGCGCGATCATGATGGGCAATGCAGTCGCCCAAGTGAAGCTCGACAGCGCAGCCCCGTCAACGACTTTTGCCGCAGGTGCGCTGAGTGGTGCTGCGGAAGCGCGGCCTGCCGTTGAGGTTGTGCAGCCGGTCAGCGGCGCTCCCGCACTCAGCGCATACGCCACGACTCCCACAGCTGCAGCGACAGCCGCCGCGACACCGACTTCGACCTCGGCCTCAACACCTTCCGCGCAAACCGCTACAACCTCTGCCACGGCCCCGACAAACACGACAACTCCAGTCGCGGCGTCCGCGGGAACATCGAGCGTCCCAAATGTGTCGGCATCCAGCCCTGCTTCAACACCACCTTCCACGTCGACAAAGGCTGCGGGCGCTGGCGCATCGACACCGGCCTTGGCCACCGCGCCGACCCAAGTCTTGACGAATGAAGCGCCATTGATCGGTGTCGTTGGCGATCCAATTACCGACTTGCCGCCGAGCGATTTATGGGATCGCATCCGGGCGGGGTACGCCATGCCCGATCTCGACGATCCGCTGGTGGCTAAATGGGAAAAGTTCTACTCAGAGCGCCCAGAGTACATGGCACGCATCGTTGATCGATCTGGCAAGTACATGTTCTACATCGTCACCGAGCTCGAGCGTCGGGGCATGCCACTCGAAATCGCGCTGTTGCCGATGATCGAGAGCGCATTCAATCCGATCGCTCATTCGAGCGCGAAGGCCTCTGGCATCTGGCAATTCATTCCTTCAACCGGTACTAGCTACGGTATGAAGCAGGACTGGTGGGCCGATTCGCGACGCGACATCGTCAAGGCGACGAACGGTGCGCTCGACTATCTCTCAAATTTACACGGCATGTTTGGCGATTGGCAGCTCGCTCTCGCGTCATACAACTGGGGCGAAGGCTCGGTCGGTCGCGCGGTGCAAAAGGCGAAAGCACGCAACAAGGATGGCTCTTATCTGTCGCTCGACATGCCCGCCGAAACGCGCAACTATTTGCCTAAGCTTCAGGCGGTAAAAAACATCATTCGTAATCCCGCCGCGTTCGGCATCACGATTGCGACTGTGCCGAATGAACCGTACTTCAAAACGATCACGCTGGCCAATCCGATCGATTTAAAGCGGGCGGCACAGCTTGCGGAAATGACCGAGACAGATTTCGTCGCTCTCAACCCAGCGCACAACCGCCCGGTCATTGGTGGCCGCAGCGAGTATCAGGTGCTGTTACCGGCGAACAAAGCCGACACTTTCCTCGCAAGACTTGAGACCAACGAAAAGCCACGCGTATCATGGATGGCGTACCGAACGCGTTCGGGTGACCGCATTGAAGCGCTCGCCGAACGATTCGGCACAAGCGTGACTGCACTGAAATCTGTCAATGGCATTCGCTCCGTCGCGCCGACACTTCCGCCCGGATATCACCTGTTAGTGCCGTCCGACGGCCCCTCAGAGGACGCGCTCGGCAGCATTCAGAACGCAGTGTTCACCAAGTTCCCAGAGTACGTTCCACCGCGCGTTCACAAGGTGCGTCGTGGCGATACCTTTGCGGGTATCGCTAAACGTTATGGCGTCAAACCGGCAACACTCGCACAATGGAATCGCATGGGCAAACAAACGGCTCGCGCAGGTCAGACGCTCTACGTGTCCGGGCCCGCACCTGTTCGTCAAGTCGCGAGCGCCAAAGGCGGGCGCGTGGTCTACGTGAAGCGTGGCGGCAAAAAGGTTAAAGCCGTGCGTCAGGCCGGCCCGGCGAAGAAGCATGGCGTGGCGGCCTCAAAAAAGGTCGTCAAACGTAAGCGCTAGGCGTCAGAGCAGCAGCACGCCACCGCCGAGCGAGCGGCGGACGCCTAAGAACGGGCAGTACACGACGCACGGAGTCAACCCAACATTCACCGCACTTTTTGTTCGAGCACTGCGCTGATGCGCACGAGGTGCGCGCTGCCCGCCCCGCCCTGCGACGTCTGGCCTCCTCAGTCAGTCGTCAGCGTTTTGCTTTCGCACTTCGTCCAGACCGCTCCGCAACTGCTCTTGCGCGCGAATGTTCTGCGCGCGGCGTTTGTCGTTGTGAGGGCCGGACTTTTTAAGCAGCGCATCCACTGCGATGGGGTTTCGCGGCTTGCTGGCAGCGATAACAAGCGGCGGGAACGACACAGTGCTCAACGGCACCGGACGCGACTTACTGCGAGCGGATTGCGCAGCGCCAGTGAGGCCGGATTTTTTTAGTGAACGCTTGGCGGAAGTAGTTGTTGCCATAGGGTATCTCTCGATAAGACCTCTGCACAACTACTGTGAGCCCGTGATGCCTCGTGCAGAGGTCTTAAGTTGTGAAGCGCGCATCACATAACGCCGCACCAATAAAAACGGCGCGTTGCCGCGCCGTTTAATCTGAAGAGAGAAATCTCTGTAGAGACTACTTCTTCTTTGCGGCTGGCTTTTTGGCTGCTGCTTTTTTGGCGGCTGGCTTTTTAGCGGCTGGCTTCTTTGCAGCTGGCTTTTTGGCTGCTGGTTTCTTTGCGGCCGGCTTTTTAGCTGCTGCTTTTTTAGCAGCTGGCTTTTTGGCTGCTGCTTTTTTTGCGGCTGGCTTTTTAGCTGCTGGTTTCTTTGCGGCTGGCTTTTTAGCAGCTGCTTTTTTTGCGGCTGGCTTTTTGGCGGCCGGTTTCTTTGCAGCTGGCTTTTTGGCGGCTGGCTTCTTTGCGGCTGGCTTTTTAGCTGCTGGTTTCTTTGCAGCGGGCTTTTTAGCGGCTGCTTTTTTAGCGGCTGCTTTTTTAGCGGCTGGCTTTTTGGCAGCAGGTTTTTTCTTGGCAGGGGCTGCGGCTGCAGCTGGGGCGGCCATTGTCATCATGTCGCTCATAGTGGGCTCCTAAGGGTTGATTCTCACAGTTTTTAAACATCACTTGAGGCGATCATTCGCGTCATCTCGCACATTAATCACAACGAAAAAATCGTCGAAATCAATCAGCGCTACAACACAAAACACCTCAGTGTCAGGCACTGTTGCAAACGTTCAAGGCACACGAACTTGTTTACAACATTTTTACCTGATGCGCGAATTCTAGCTTGATTTTTTTGGCGAACAAGACTACGCGCGTGCGCATTCACGCGCACGATTCGCTGTGTTGTTTTGTTGCACAAAATCTGCGCAGGAATTGCGCGCGCTGCACACGCATTCGCGACTAAAAATGCGGCATCACTCGTGCGAAAAAAATCATACGATGATGCGCTCATGTGCGATCAAATCTTCGAAGCGCTCGCGCTCACGAATGAGATGCGCTTCACCACGATCAACCATCACCTCAGATGGACGACCACGCGTGTTGTAGTTCGACGCCATCGTCATGCCGTAAGCGCCAGCGCACAACACCGCAAGCAGGTCGCCCTGCTCCAGCACGAGCGAACGCTCCCGTGCAAGCCAGTCTCCGCTCTCACACACCGGGCCGACGACATCGTAAATCGTCGGCGTGCCGCTGCGCGCCAGCACTGCGGTCACCGGGTGGTACGCGTCGTAGAGTGTTGGACGAATGAGATCGTTCATGCCCGCATCAACCAGCGCAAAGTTTTTGGTCTCACCGGGTTTGAGAAATTCGACGCGCGTTAACAGCAGGCCCGCATCACCAACAATGGAGCGACCCGGCTCCAGCAAAAGATCAAGATGATGGCCCGCGATTTCGCGCTCAACCGCTTGCGCAAAATCGGTCATCGAAAACATCGTTTCATCTTCATACCTGATACCGCGTCCGCCGCCGATATCGATGTGATGCAAGTGAATTCCGCGCGCTGACAAGTCGTCGACAAGCGACAACAATCGACGCAGCGCATCAACGTAGGGCGAGAGCTCCGTGATCTGCGAACCGATGTGACACTCAATGCCGTGCACTTCGATGCCGCGCATGCTGGCCGCGAGCGTATAGAGCCGCACCGCATCGAGATGCGCAACTCCGAATTTGTTCGATTTGAGGCCGGTCGAAATGTACGGATGGGTCTTCGCATCGACGTCCGGGTTGATGCGAAATGTGATTCGCGCACGCTTACCAGCACCGATTGCGATCTCGTTGACGCGATGTAGCTCAGCCTCGGATTCAATGTTGAAGCAATGAATGTTGTGAGCTAGCGCCATCGCGATTTCTTCGCTGCGCTTGGCTACGCCGGAGAAAATCACCTTGCTCGCATCCCCACCCGCCGCAATCACGCGTTGCAGTTCACCAGCGGAAACGATGTCGAATCCTGCACCCTCAGAGGCTAACAATGCGAGCACGCTAAGCGTAGAGTTCGCTTTCACGGCGTAGCAAATCAGTGGTTTCGACGCGGCGAATGCACTCTGATAGGCGCGAAAATTTTCAACAATCGTGGCGCGCGAATAAACGTAGGTCGGTGTGTCGAACTGGCGAGCGATGTCAGCTAGAAGCACACCTTCGTATGCAAGTTCGCCGTCGACCTGTCGATTTAAGTGTGGGGTGAGCATGGATGAAATGGTTAGCGAACAGAGTGCGTTGTGGAATAGAAAGTGGTCTTGGCGGGCACGAGCGGTCCCTTCTGGCCGCAACCGGACAATCCCATTGCGATAAATAAGGCGGCAAGAACGAGCGGAGCGGCGGGACGTGTGCGCATAGACTTCTCTACTAATGAGTTCAATCCGATAATAGCAAATGATTTCTGCCACCGAATTCAATGAAACGGTCGATGCGCTCTTCGATCAAGTCGTCGAGACACTTGACGAATCTGAGGCGGCAGACGACGTCGAGCTCAATCAGGGCGTGCTGGAAATCACTTGCCTCGACCGCTCAAAAATCATCATCAATCGCCACGCACCGACTCAGGAAATCTGGATTGCAGCGAAAAGCGGGGGCTACCATTTTCGATGGGCCAGTGGGGTTTGGCTGGATACGCGCAGCGGTGAGCCACTGTCCGATGCGATTTCACGCGTTGTGTTCGAGCAGACTGCACAACGCGTCTCGTTCGACTAGAGCTCTAGCAACACTGCGTATCCCTTGATCGCCCGCTTGTGCGCTTTGGTATTGGGATCCAGACCCTCCACGATGGCCCAAAACCGCTTCGAGTGATTGAACTCCACGAGATGCGCCAACTCATGCGCAACGACGTGCCGCATCAATTCCGGCGCGAGTTGCAGCAGCCGAAAGTTCAGCCGCACTCGCCCTGTGGACGTGCAACTTCCCCACATCGTTCGAGCGCTGCTGAGCGTCACCGACGCCAGCGGGAGCGCAGCGTCGCGCGCCATATTTCGCGCAAACTCCGGCAACTCTAGTCGCGCGATCCGCTTCAATTCTTCGTCAAACGCGACTGCATTGAACGTACCATCAAGCGTCGTGACAATGCAGTGCTTCTCAGTCAGATCAATCGAATCGAACAGGCCTTGCCGCACTTCCACCTTGAGCTTGTTTCCGCGAAACAGTACATGACCGCCATCGCGGTACGCAGCCAGCTGGGATCGCCGCGCTCTCTGTCGCGCCAGTGCCGCTACGATCCAGGCGTTGCGCTCGGTAATCGCTGCATCAATCTCATAAAGCGGCGTCCACTTCGGGGCTCGAATCAATAAGCCCTCAGTTGTGATGATCAGACCAATGGATTTGCGGCGCGCTCGCTCCAGACGATAGTTCAGACCTGAGGAACTTCGGCGCGGCTTATCTTCGGCTGCATCGACTGCACCTCGCGTCACTGGCCGACGCGGACGTAGCGTCGGCGTCGCGGTAGGTGAAAAAAGTGCTGTCCAGAAGCCCACGACGATCCGATCATGCGCTTGCTTTTGAACGCGGATCACCCAATCGCGCGACTTCTGTCTCAATCACCGTCTCAACCAGCGCATTCAACTCGTTGAGTGAACGCCCCGCCGGATCAATCGGCGGCAACACCGACATCGTGACCGTGCCGGGAAACTTCCTCCACGGATGGCGTGGCCAGCAGTACCCGGCATTGTGCGCAACCGGCAGCACGGGCACATTGCAGCCAATCGCAAGTCGTGCTCCTCCGGTCTTGTAGCGTCCCTTGGTGCCCGCAGGAATACGCGTGCCCTCGGGGAAAATGACAATGGTAAAGCCGCGCTTGTTCAACCGCTCTTTGCCTTGCTCGATCATCTTATCCATCGACTTCGCACCTGCCTTGCGATCAATCGTGATCGGGGATGACAACGCGAAGCCCCATCCAAAAAATGGCAGCCAGAGCAGCTCCTTCTTCGCCACAAAACTGCCCGGCGTGAACACGCTTTCGAGCATCAGTGTTTCCCACGTCGACGAATGTTTGGCGAGCACGATGAACGGCGTTTTCGGCACGTTCTCCCAGCCTTCAATGACATAGTTGATGCGGCAGAGATGCTTTGCCAACCAGACAAAGAGTCGCGTGTACCAGGCGCAAAGCTCGTTCCGTACCTTCGGAGGCGCCCAGAAAAACGCACAAATAATGAACGCAAAAACCGGCGTCAGCAGAATTTGCAGCAGTATGAAGGTGATGTTGCGAATGGCTTGCATGATCGGCTCTGCCTAGGCTCCAGCAGTTGCCAGAATGGCGTCCACCGCTGCTGAGAGATCGGTGTAGGTCTGTGTGCCTTTCGGCAGTCCGCCACCCGCTAATGTGATCGCGCCCTTGCCGGTGAGCACAAGCATTGGCTTACCGCCCGCCGCATCAGCCGCTTGCAAGTCGCGCAAGCGGTCGCCGATGCACGGAACACCGGCCATCGACACATTTAAGCGTTGCCCAATATCGACGAACATCCCCGGCGACGGTTTGCGGCAACGGCAATCTGCATCGCCAGAATGCGGGCAGTAATAGATCACGTCAATATGACCGCCCGCCTGCTGCACCGCCTTGAGCATCTTTGCGTGAATAGCGTTGAGGGCGTTCATGTCAAGCAGGCCTCGCTCAATCCCGCTCTGATTGGTCGCCACGGCAATGTGATAGCCCGCACCGTTTAATCGCGCAATCGCCTCCAATGCGCCCGGGAGCGGACGCCACTCGTCGGGCGACTTGATGAAGCGATCGCTATCAAAATTGATCGTTCCATCGCGGTCGAGGATGACGAGTTTCAAGTCAGATTCCTAAGTTGCCAGCTTCGAGAGATCGGCCACTTTGTTCATCGCATCGCGCAAATCGCGCAGCAGCGCGAGGCGGTTGGCCCGCACTGCTTTGTCCTCCGCCATCACCATCACTTTGTCGAAGAACTCGTCGACGGGGGCTTTGAGAGATGCGAAGGATTTGAGGTAGCCCGCGAAATCACCCTGGGCGAATAAAGTGGTCGCCGCAGGAGTGATGGCGTCAAGCGCCCCACGAAGAGCCTGCTCTGCTGGTTCCTGCGCGGCGTTGCTCGCGGCAATTGCTTCCCCGCTTTCGGCAGCTTTTCTCAGGATGTTGGCGACGCGTTTGCTGGCGGCATTCAGGCTTGTAGCTTCGGGAAGGGCTGAGAAGGCTTGAACCGCTGCGAGTTGCGCGGGTAAGATTGCTAAGTTCGTTGGCGAGCTAGCGACTACAGACTCGATGTCGTTGGTGCTCGCGCCCGTATCTTTCAGGTAGCCGCGCAGGCGGTCGTAGATGAAATTCAACAGCGATGACTGCGTGCTATCGTCAAGCTTAGATTCCCGCCTTGACGAATACGGCTCAATCGCAACCTGATAAACCATGTGGCTAAAAACGCCGTACGCTGATGCGACCAAGTCGCTGAGCGATATTGAAAGTTGCCGTTCGATCAAAATCCGAATCACTCCCAACGCATGCCGTCGCAGCGCAAATGGATCCTTGTCTCCTGTTGGGGTCTGCCCAGTTCCGAACAATCCCGCCAGAGCTTCAAGTTTGTCAGCCAACGCAACTGCTGTCGGCACGCCGGGCGAAGGCAATGCGTCGCCAGCGAAGCGCGGCTGATAATGCTCTGCACAGGCAGCAGCCACATCAGCAGGCTCACCATCGTGCAACGCGTAGTAACGCCCCATCGTGCCCTGCAACGCAGGAAATTCGCCGACCATTTGCGTCACTAGATCGGCTTTAGCGAGCAAAGCGCCACGTTCGGCACGCGCTTTGTCAGCGCCAATCAGCACCGCTATTTCGCCCGCGAGCTTGCTTACGCGCGTGACGCGCTCGCCCAGCGTGCCAAGTTTGTTGTGATAAACGACCTTGGCTAGTTCGGGGATGCGGGCGTCGAGTCGGGTCTTCTTGTCAGTCTCGAAGAAGAACCGCGCATCGGCCAGACGCGGGCGAACGACGCGCTCGTTGCCTTCGATGATCTTTTTCGGATCGGATAGCTCCATGTTGGAGACGATCAGAAACTGGTTCTTAAGCTTGCCCGCGCTGTCGAACAGCGGAAAGTACTTCTGATTCGTTTTCATCGTGAGAATCAGGCACTCCTGCGGCACAGCGAGGAATTCCGCCTCGAACTGACAGACGTAAACCGTTGGCCATTCGACAAGCGAGTTCACTTCATCGAGCAAATCGGTGTAGCTTGCAGGCGCGCCAAGCGTCGCGCTCAGCTCAGATGCCTTCGCCTCAAGCTGCGCCAGAATCATGTCGCGGCGAGTCGCGAATACCGGTTCGACCTTCCCGTACCGACGCAGCAATTCCTCGTAACGAGCCGCTGTATCAATCTCAATGTTGTTCGCGCCCTGAAAACGGTGGCCGTGCGTGATGCGGCCCGATTCGAGGCCGAGGGTTGTCGCTGGGATAACGTCGTCGCCATGCAACACCACCAATCCATGCGCTGGACGCACGAAGCTCACATCCGTCTTGCCATCCGCGAGTTGATAGGTCATCACCTTCGGAATCGGCAACCTGGCGAGCGTCGCATCAATCGCGTTTTGCACGCCACCCGCAATGGATTTTCCAGAAGCAGAACCAACGAGGTAAACGTACTCAGCTTTGCCGTCGCTCTCCGCAATCAAGGCTGAGGCCGCTGCTGCATCGTCCCCTCTCCCGTCGTGCTGGTGCCCACTGGCACTAGTGCGTGCCGGGGCTAGGGTGAGGGGGCTGGTAGCAAGCGCCTCATGGCCCAGCGCTGCGAGTTTTTTCTTCAGCGCAACCGACGCATTCCCAGCCGCATCTTTAGCAACCGCCAAAGGCATCAACTTTTCTTTCACGGCCTTCGCAGGCGCTTGGGTCAACACCGCATCAATACGAACACCCAATCTACGTGGCGTCGCGAACGAAACCGTCTTCGCACCTTCCGCGAGCAGTCCATCCGCACGCAAACTCGCCTCAACGCCCGCTGCAAAAGCCTCACCCAGCTTTTTCAAAGCTTTCGGCGGCAACTCCTCGGTGAACAGCTCAATCAAAAGCGGTTTCGAAATCAAGGCGCTCATGCCGCCACCTCAGCAGCGATAGCCGCTGGTTTCGGCAACATCGGAAATCCCAATCGCTCGCGACTCGCGACGTAACTCTCCGCTACCGTTCGCGCCAGATTGCGGATGCGTCCCATGTACGCCGCCCGTTCGGTCACCGAAATCGCGCCGCGCGCATCGAGCAGGTTGAACGTGTGTGCCGCCTTGAGCACCTGCTCATACGCGGGGAGCGCGAGCTGCTTTTCCATGAGCAATTTAGCCTCGGCTTCGTAGTCGCCAAAGTGGCGGAACAGCGCGTCAGCATCACTGTATTCGAAGTTATACGTCGATTGCTCAACTTCGTTCTGGTGAAACACATCGCGGTAATACAGCGTGCGCGTCGCGCCAACTGCGCCCGCAGTTCCTGAAGGTTCCTCCCATTGCGTCCACACCAGATCGTAAACGTTGTCGACGCCCTGCAAATACATGATCAGGCGCTCAAGCCCGAATGTGATCTCGCCTGTGATCGGCTTGCATGGCAGGCCGCCGACTTGCTGAAAGTAGGTGAACTGCGTGACTTCCATGCCATTCATCCACACTTCCCAGCCGAGGCCCCATGCGCCGAGCGTCGGGTTCTCCCAATCGTCCTCGACGAAGCGAACGTCGTTCTCCTGCAGGTCGAACCCGAGCGCTGTAAGCGAGCCGAGATACAAATCAAGAATGTTGGGCGGCGACGGTTTCAGTACGACCTGATATTGGTAGTAGTGCTGCAACCGATTTGGGTTTTCGCCATAGCGGCCATCTTTTGGACGACGCGACGGTTGCACGTAAGCCGCGCGCCACGGCTCGGGCCCGAGCGCGCGCAGAAACGTGGCGGTGTGCGATGTACCAGCGCCAACTTCCATGTCGTAGGGCTGAATCAGAGCGCAGCCCTGATCGTTCCAGTAGGTTTGCAGGCGGAGGATGGCTTCTTGAAAAGTAATCATTAGGGTCGTGATGTACACGCTAGCCTGTTCGCAGAAAAACTTGCGAGAGGCAACAATGGAAAGGTTTAGCTATTTTATTGTTTGTCTAAGCTGCGGCGAGAGAAATAAGGCTTCTCGATCACATGAAACGAAGCGAGGGAGATCAGCCAGGTCACCACCATCAGCCCCAAGAGATAAAGCGCGACTGCCACGGAGTTTGGCAACGTTTCCAGTCGTCCTGGCAACCCCAGCAACTGGCCAAACGCGATCAGCACCAGCAAGTGCCACAGATAAATTGAGTAGGATATGCGACCGATGTAGCGCCCGGTTCGCATGAACAGGTTGTCACCCAGCCTGTCACCTAATGCGTGCTCCGCCGTCTTAAGTAGCAATGCGCCGGACACAAACGCGAAGGCAACGGCGTGCCACTCGAACGGCCCGAACCCGCTGATTTGGAGGCGCGCAGCGGAAGCGGTGGTCCATGCGTAGACAAAATTGACTGTGACATAGGAGACGCCAAAGACCCACCACGGTGTCTTTTGAATCGCTGCGCGCCAGTCGTTTTGCTTCAAAGCGCAAATCGCACCTGTCGCGAAGAAAAGTGTGTACGCTGCGCCGCGAAGGCTCGTGGCTTTGAGCAACGCCATCGCCAGCAGGCCACACACGAGTACCGCAGTCACTCGCTGTTGCTGCGTACTGCCAAGCGTTTTCGCGCACCACGCCACGATGGGAAGCGCCAAATAAAACAGCCATTCGGCTTGCAGCGACCAAGTGACAATCAGCAGATGATGCGTGTCATCACGCCGAAACCAGTTCAGGAAAAGTGCGTTCTCAAGCCAGCGTAGCGCCGGGTTTTCGGGCGTTTGCCCAGCGAGCATGAGCATGCCCAGTGCGACAAGCAGCGCCAGCCATGCGCCGGGAAGCGTTCGCCATGCGCGATCCGTTAGGTACGGTCGCAGTCGTGCGTTTTGCACGACCAGCCAGCGCTGAGAAAGCAGATAGCCACTCAAGACAAAGAATAGATACACCCCGTGCTGCGAGTGATACACCCACATCCAGACGCCCTCGTCCCAGCTTCTCGCTGCCGAGACGGGGAACAATTCGAAGTCACGCTGATATTGCCACGTGCCGATCGCCCAAACGAAATGCATCGCGCAGGTCAAACAAATCGCCAATGCCCGCAGCAGATCAAGGCCCGCATTTCGACTAGCAAACGCGGCCCGGACGGCGCTCATGCCAAGGCGCTCACGCTAGCTTCCGCGTCTTAAGCGCTGCCCGGTTCCAATACCGATCCCAGCGAGACAAATTAGCAAGATGGGTAAATCGCCCCACGCGGTGTACGGCGTGTAGCCTTTACGGCCTTGCACGGTTGTTTCCAGAATGCCTTCAGTGAAAGGTTCCAGCCGTTGCGTGACGCGGCCCTTCTCGTCAATCACCGCCGTGATACCGGTGTTGTTCGCGCGCAGCATGGGGCGCGCGAATTCGATTGCGCGCATTTGCGAGAGTTGCAAATGCTGCTCAGCCGCTGCGCTCTTGCCGAACCAGGCGTCGTTACTGATGTTCACGAGCAGCGTCGCGTCGGGCAAAGTGCGGTAAACATCACGCGAAAAAGCGTCCTCGTAACAGATGGAAATGCCGAGCGATTGGCCGTTCAACTTCATCACGGGTTGCAGTGCGTCACCACTCGAAAAATCGCTCATTGGAATGGAGAGATTGGCGTAAAACCACCCGAGGAGTCCACGCAACGGCATGTATTCGCCGAACGGCACGAGATGCGCCTTACGGTATTGCTGCGCGGGATCAACACCGAGCGAGACGGCCCCGTTGTAGAACTTGCCCTGCTCCTGCAATGGCACGCCGATGACAAGGTTTGCGTTTTTCGCCCTCGCCGTCGCTTCGAGCCGCGCGATGTATTCGGGCGGAATACGCGAAAGCGGTGCTGGAAAAGCAGTCTCCGGCAGGATGATGAGTTCGCCCTTCGCGCGGTTGATCAGCCGCTCGTACATCACCAGTGTGTCAGCGAATTTTTCGGGCTCCCACTTCATGGACTGCGGGACGTTGCCTTGGAGCAAAGAAACTTTGACCGGGTTGCCAGTGGGCTCGGAAAACGACAGATCGCCAATCGCGTAGCTGATGGTCACGACGCCGAACAGTCCTGCCAACACCAGTTCTGATCGCAAATCCAGTCTGAACAACCGCCAACCGATACCGCGCCGGGCTGAGGCATCCGGCTTGACAATCCACGACAGCACGAGCGATAGCAACACCGAGAGAAACACGACGACAAAGCTGGCACCGAACGATCCAAACAGCGCGCCCATTCCTTTCATCAAGCCAAGAGGCGCTTGCGATACGCCCACGCTCAGCCACTCAAACCCCGTGAAAAAATGTGCCCGCAAATACTCGGCAAACGTCCACGTTGACGCAAACACAAACGCGAAGAACCACGGATTTTTTGGTTTCGCCCAAGCGGTGAACGCGCCCGCGAGCATCGGATAGAGTGCGAGAAATGCGCAGAACAAAAACGCCGCCAGCCACGCCATCGGCAACGGCATGCCGCCAAACTCGTTCAGGCTGATTCGCACCCATGACACACCCGCAAGAAAGTAGCCAAGGCCAAACAAGAACCCGATCAACGCGCCACGCCGGAGCGTTGGCGCACGCCCAATCAGCGACGCGAGAATGGCGAATCCGACAAACGGAAACCACCACCAGCCCATCGGCGCGAAGCCCAGCCACGCCGTGAGCGCCCCTGCCGCAGCGGCGACAGGAATCGACCAGCGGGCGATCAAGCCCGCTCTACCGTCATCAACCAGACGCGTCGTCCATCAGCCCGCAGCACTGTGAATTTCAACCCGCCGAGCACGACCGATTCGCCACGATGAGGTACGCGTGCAAACGCCTGAGTGAGCAGACCGCCAACCGTACCTGAGTCGTCATCACTGAACTCGGTGCCGAATTTTTCGTTGAACGCGTCGATTTCGGTTGAAGCCTTGACGCGCCACCGCGTCGCAGTCTCGGCAATGATGTTGTCGGCTTCTTCGTCGTAGTCGTATTCGTCGATGATTTCGCCCACGATTTGTTCGAGCACGTCTTCGATGGTGACCAGGCCCGCAACCGAGCCGTGCTCATCAATGACAATTGCCATGTGATTTCGCTGCGAGCGAAACTCGCGGAGCAGCACATTCAGCCGCTTCGTCTCCGGCACAAACACGGGCGCGCGCAGCACGGCCTTGAGCGAGAACGCCTCGGCATTGACCAAGTACGCGAGCAAATCCTTGGCGAGCAGCACGCCCACCACTTCGTCACGATCCGCACCAATCACGGGGTAGCGCGAATGGCGCGTCTCGACCATCTCGGTAATGATCGCGGCGGGATCATCGTCGATCTCGATCACGTCCATTTGCGAGCGCGGCACCATGACGTCCGACACGGTCATTTCGGCGACTTCAAGCGCCCCCTCGAATATCGACAGCGCATCGGCGTCGAGCAGCTTGCGTTCGTGCGCATCGCGCAGCATGTCGAGCAGGTCATCGCGATCCTCCGGCGCCCCGGAGAGCATCGTCGACAGGCGCTCAAAGAGCGTTGGTTTTGAGCGTGGTTCAGCTTCGCTCATAAACGATAAACCGGCGCTGTTGATACGCAACAGCTTTTTCTTGCAACGACCACTGCGCATGGGCTAACTGCCGAATAGTTAAACAATCGACCTGAAGCGTTTTTCACGTGCAGCCCCAATGCAATCGTGCTTTTAGCAAAAAAGCTGATGAACACAAATCATTCAATTTCATACGGGTTTTTTATACGAAATCGGCGCAACAGCGCAATCTCGATGGCTTCCATAGCTGACGCGTCAGTCTCGTTTTCGTGATCAAAACCCTGAGCATGCAACATGCCATGCAGCACCATGTGGCCATGATGTGCCGCGACCGGTTTCTTCTGTTCACGGGCTTCGCGGGCGATGACGGGCGCACAGATCACGATGTCGGCCGAATAATTTCGCGCTGTTTTTGGCTGAAACGGCGACGGATCATGCACAAAAGTAAGCACGTTGGTCGCGTAATCCTTGCCGCGAAAATCACGATTGAGCGTGCGGCCTTCTTTTTCGTCAACATAGCGGATGGTCGCCTGGCCCCCGCCATCACGGTGCGCGGCCAGCGCCCATCGACGAACCTGCGCGCGTTCGGGCAGATGCTTCGCGACCGAGGCGAATTGCACAGACACCGATAGCGTCACGAATTGTCCTGTGAGCTCTGTCGCTCATACGCGTTCACGATTTTCTGCACTAGCGGATGACGCACCACATCAACGCTGGTGAACCGGGTGAACGCAATCCCGGGCACGCCATGCAACACGTGCTGCGCATCATGCAAACCGCTCTTCTGATTCTTGTGCAAATCGTTTTGTGTGGGGTCGCCTGTGACCACCGTTTTGGTGCCGTAACCGATGCGCGTCAAAAACATTTTCATCTGCTCGGGCGTCGTGTTTTGTGCCTCATCGAGAATGATGAACGCGCCGTTTAACGTGCGCCCGCGCATGAAGGCAAGCGGCGCGACTTCGATGGTGCCGCGCTCCATGAGTTTCGTCGTTTTCTCCAACCCCATCAGCTCGAACAGCGCGTCGTACAACGGTCGCAGATACGGATCCACCTTCTGAATCAAATCACCGGGCAGAAAACCCAGCCGCTCGCCCGCCTCAACCGCCGGTCGAACCAGCACGATGCGCTTGATCAAATCACGCTCAAACGCATCTACCGCACAGGCAACGGCAAGAAAGGTTTTGCCCGTCCCGGCGGGGCCGATGCCAAACGTAATATCGTGATCGCGAATGTTTTGCAGATACGTCAGCTGCGTCGGCGTGCGCGCGGCGAGATCGGTGCGCTTGACCTTCAAGGGAATCGATGCGGCGGCGGCTTCGAGCTGCTCGACCGTCGAAACCGAATTTGGTGCGACCGACAATTTCAACTCCGCCAATGTGAGCTCAATATCCTCTTCTGTCAAATCGCGCTTGCCCTGCTTCGCCATGTAGCGAAAGCGTTCAATCGCCCGCTTTGCCGCCAGCGCCGCCGCCGCTTCGCCGTCGAAGCGCAGCAGACCCACACGGCGATTGATGGTGATCGAGAAAGCAGCCGCAACCCGACGAATGTTGTCATCCATCGCGCCACACACGGTGGCCAGCGTCGCGTTATCAATGGGCTCGAGAGAAAGTTCGAGCGAGGTGGTAGTCAAATGGGTGGTACTTTGGGTCGGAAGGCTTTATTTTCGGGCATTTGCGGCTGTGCTGCAAACAGCATTCATGCCACGCCGCTAGCCTGTGTTTCGCAACCCGGCTGCCAGCCCATTAATCGTCAAGTGCAAAGCGCGCTTCGTACGCTCCTCGATATCGCCCGAGCGAACGCGGCGAATGAGCTCAATCTGCAAATGATTCAGCGGATCAAGGTACGGAAAGCGGTTGCGGATGGATCGCGCGAGCGTCGGGTTGTCGGCCAGCGGCGCCGCGCCAACGATTGATTCGTACGCATGTTTTGTGCGCTCCCACTCCGCGTGAATCTGGCCGCCGACGCGTTCTCGAATTGTGCGATCCTGCACTAGCGCGCCGTACGCAGCGGCAATTTGCATGTCAGTTTTGGCCAGCACCATGCCAAGGTTTGAGAGTACGGTGGCGAAGAAAGGCCAGTCTTTCGCCATCTGCCTGAGCGCGTCAATCACTGCGGGTTCTTCTTCAATCAATTGCGCAACGGCGCTGCCAAACCCGTACCAGCCGGGCAGTGACACGCGCGCCTGCGCCCAGCTAAACACCCACGGGATCGCACGCAAGTCTTCGATCCGCGTGCTGGCTTTTCGCGAAGCGGGTCGTGAGCCGATGTTGAGTTCGGCGATCTCCTTGATTGGCGTGCTTTCGCGGAAATAGGTGACGAAACCGTCATCGCCGTAAACCAGTGCGCGGTAGGAGGTGAACGCGTGGGCGCTAAGACGATCCGCAATGGCCTCAAAGCGCGTTTGCTGTACCGAATCTCCAGTGACGCTGGGCAGAAGCGTGCTCTCCAGCACAGCCGCCAGCAGCGTCTCAAGATTTCTTTGCGCGAGCTCCGGGTCACCGTATTTGCTGGAGATGATTTCGCCCTGTTCGGTGAGGCGCAAAAAGCCATTGACCGCACCGGCTGGCTGCGCACGGATCGCCTCATAGCTTGGCCCGCCACCGCGACCGACGCTGCCGCCGCGACCGTGGAACAAACAGAGGCGAACACCGTGTTTGGCGAAGCAAGTAACGAGTGCCTGCTGCGCGCGATACAGCGACCAGTTGGCGGTGAAATAGCCGCCGTCCTTGTTGCTGTCGCTATAGCCCAGCATGATTTCCTGCGCGTCGTTCTGCGCCTTGATCCAGCGGCGATAGAGCGGATGCGCAAACGCGGCGGTCATTACGGCAGGCGCGTTTTGCAAATCCTCAATCGTCTCGAACAACGGCACGATGGCCACCGCCAGATGCGGCACTTCGCCGCCGCGCGCAAGACCGACTTCCTTGCAAAGTGTGGCAACTTCGAGCAAATCCGAGAGCGATTCGCCCATCGAAATAATCATTCGCGGGAGCGCTGCCGCACCGAACCGCGCATGCACTTCGGCGGCTTTGCGAAAGATCGCGAGCTCCGAGAGCGCGGTTTCGGAGAGCTTCATGTACGGCGATGCGAGAAGCCTTGCGCTTTCGAGCTCACGGCTGAGCAGCGCGACTTTCTCGTCCTCGCTCAACGCGGCGTAATTTGCACACAACCCGCAACCTGCGAAGAGCTCGGTGATCACCGATTCATGCACCGCAGAGTTCTGCCGCAAGTCCACCGGCGCGAGATGAAACCCGAATATTTGCACCGCCCGCTTGAGCGGCATCACGCGCGCGTCGGCGATCACACCCGAGCCGTGCTGCGCGAGCGATTCGGCGATGATTTCAAGATCATCCGACAGCTCATCGGGCGTGACGTACGGAGCCGCGTCGGGGTTGTGCGGCTTGCGAGCGGTCGTCTCGCCCGTCACGCTGCGATAGGTTGCAGCGAGGCGACTGTAAATGCCGGTGAGCGCGCGACGATAGGGCTCGTCCACACGAAAACGCGACGCGTCGCCCGCGCGTTCGGCGAGATCGTTCAGCGCGGGCGACACCTCAACCAGACGGCTCGACATCGCGAGCTCCGCCCCCAGCGCATGAACCTCGGCAAGGTAATGCGACAGCGCCAATTCGGATTGCGTGTCGATCACATAGTCGAGCGTGTCGGCGTTCACGAACGGATTGCCATCGCGATCACCGCCGATCCACATACCAATTTTCAGGAAGGCTGGGAGTTGCGCCAGCGTGCCGTCATGCGCTTCGAGCGCGACTAACGTATTGCCTGTGAGGCGCGGCACTTCGGACAAAAAACTCGCGCGGAAATAGTTAAGCGCGTTGTCGATTTCGTCGCGCACACGGAGCTTGGTCAAACGCAGCATCGCAGTTTGCCACAGCTGCAAAATCATGCGGTGCAGATGCGCTTCCCGGTCATCCTCGTCAAGCGCTAACGCTTTGGCAATCGCGCGCTCAGCATCCAGCGTGCTTTGCCGTTTGATCTCGGTGGGGTGCGCGGTGAGCGTCGGACTGATGTTCGCTCGCGCCAGGCAATGCCAGATTTCATTGCCACTGATGCTGGCCAATTTCAGGTGATCAAACGCCGCCGCCAGCGAGCCCGGTTGTGGCGCGGATCCGCTCTTTTTGTGATGACGGCGACGACGATTTTGCTGAACGTCCTCCGCGATATTGGCGAGGTGCGAGAAGTAGGTAAACGCGCGCACGACATCAAGCGCTTCTTCCACGCTCAAGTCAGTGAGCGTGGCGTCCAGCAGGCGATGCGACGCGCCTTCGCGATGAAAGCGCACCGATTCCTGACGAATCGATTCCACCTTGTCGAATGTCGCGTCGCCGCGCTGCGCGCGAATCACGTCACCAAGCAGACGGCCCAGCAGGCGAGTGTCGGCTTTGAGGGGGGCGTCTTTGTCTTCGACGGGGGGCGTTTGGTTGTTCATCGAAGCATTATGCTGCACTGCGGAACTACCGCAGACTACCCGTTTCCGCAAAAGTCATCCTCGTAAAAATATCAATCAGCTTTTTGCGAAAACCTTTATCGAGAAGGCGCTGCGCGGATACATTTTCATTAGTCGACAAGGCCGGGAATCGACGTTTAGCCCCTATGAATTGGGGCGGTCAGCAGAAAGCTGTGTGCACCCGCGAGTCTTTCGCCTTTACAAATCAATTCGTCAGGAATTCATAAAAATCAGTTTCCTGTCCAAGTGGCGCTCGGCGCGAACACCCATGTCGCCGAGCTTTTGCAGACCCGCTGCCGCGGTTCGTCGTTCGTCGTTCGGCGATTTGTCCGTCAAAGCGAGCCTGTCAAATGCAACCCCACTACGATTGGTAGCGGATATCGCGACCGTTTGCCTGACGTTTGACCGATCTTTTTCCGGCGATGACACTGCGATTGTTTTGAACGTCGGCGGCAAACAACATGCAATTGATTTCTCGTTTGGGCAACCCTAATCACGCACACTGGCTGTTCGTTGCAGGCTATGCAGCGATACTGACGGTGCTGCATTTCGCTATGGGGCCTGTCAGCCAAACAAGCGCGTATCACCAGTTCGTGGATGTGCGCGTCTGGTGCGGCGTGCCGCGCGTCGGTGACGTGCTGTCGAACGCTGTCATGCTGTGCAGTGGCTTGTTCGCTGCCACTCTGCTTGAAAGAGCACGACGCGACTCGCGGGCAGGTAAAACCGATTGGATATTTTTCGTGTTCATGATCGGCGCGTTCGGGACCGCCATCGGATCGGGCTTCTATCACTGGGCACCGAGCGATGCGCGGTTGGTGTGGGATCGACTGCCAATGACGATTGTTTTGCAGGCCTCACTCGCGCTGGTGATCGCGAACCGATTTGGAATGGCGCTGGGCGAAAACTTTCTTCGCGTTTTGTTGCCACTGGGTGTTCTAAGCGTCGTCTGGTGGGTGGCGCGTGGCGACTTGTTGCCCTATCTGGTCATTCGTATGGGAGCAGGCTTGTGCGTTATGGTGCTCTTGCTGCGCGGTTTTTCGTGGCGCGTGGATCGCTGGTTTGTGTTGGCGTTAGCGCTCGATCCTGTACTCACCTGGTTTGAGCATCACGACAGCGATGTATTCTGGTGGACGCAACAGACGGTCAGCGGGCACACTGTGAAGCATGTGTTGGCCGGGGTTGCGCTTACCTGTGTTTGCCTGTGGTGGCGCGAAAATGCGGCGAGGCCGCGTGTATAGAGTGCAACGCGCGCGCCGAAGTGAATGCGTGAATGCGTGAATGCGCCCCGGCCTAGCGCTGACACACCGGACAAAACACGGTTGCGCGCCCGCCATGCCGCATGAGCTTCAGCGGCGTTGCGCAGACTTTGCACGGTTTTTCATCACGGCCATAGACGAAGTAATCGAGCTGAAAATAGCCCGGTTCGCCTGACGTGTTTACGAAATCGCGCAGGGTTGAACCGCCTGCATTGATGGCCTCAGTGAGCACGGTTTTCACTTCATGCACGAGCTTCGCGTATCGGGCGAGCGAGATGCGGTTTGCGGCGCGGCTGGGGTGAATGCCTGCACGAAACAGCGATTCGTTTGCGTAGATGTTGCCGACGCCGACGACGAGCGTGTTGTCCATCAGCGCCTGTTTGATCGGGCCGGTGCGGCGACGGGTTTCGCGATACAGGTGTGCCGCGTCGAGCGCATCCGTCAGCGGCTCAGGGCCGAGATGTGCGAGGAGCGGTTGTGCCGCGTCTTCACCGTCGAAGAAATGCATCGAACCGAATCGGCGCGGATCGTTGTAGCGCAAAACATAGGGGCCATCGCGCGTGCTTAGATGCATGTCAACGTGATCATGTGTTCTTGGTGTGGGCAGTACGTTGGCTTGGTGCGCAACAAAGCTGCCGGTCATACCCAAGTGCACGAGCAGCGTGCCGGAGCCCTGTGGGAGCGGTTCTACCGCGATTCCCCGTTGCGACGCCAATCGCGGTGGAACCGCTCCCACAGATTCCGGGGCAGCTAGCCGAAAAAGCAGGTACTTGCTGCGGCGCTCGACCTGCACCAGCGTGAGCCCAGCGAGTTGCGCTTCAAATTCGGGCGGAATGGGCCAGCGGAGCCTGCGATTGCGCACCACGACACCACCAATTTTGGCCCCGAGGAGGATCGATTCAAGGCCGCGACGGACGGTTTCTACTTCGGGTAGTTCAGGCATCTAGCAAGTGTAGAAGCAAGCGTCAAAGCGGCGGCGGGCGGCGGTGTATGCTCCCGTTTATGAAGTACCTTATCGCACCGTTTTCTTCGAAATTTGCGCCGCTGGTTGCGGCGGTTGCCCTGTGCGTCAGTGGCAGCTCGTTCGCACAAAGCGCTGTGGCTTCACCTCCCGCTTCGATCAATGATCGCGCGGTGGTCTTGGGCATTCTCGCGGCAGAATTTTCATTGCAGAGCGGGGATTTTGCAGCCGCTGCCAATACGTATTACGAAGTCGCCAAACGCAGCCGCGATGCCAAGGTCGCAGAGCGTGCGGTGGATTTGCTGTTGCGGGCTCGACGCATTGATGAGGCGAAGGAGATCGCCGCGCTGTGGCAGGAGGCCGACGGTGGCTCGGTGCGCCCGCATCAGGTCGCGTTAGCGCTTGCTTTGACCAGTGCCGACGAGTTTCGGGCGATGGGTGCAATCACAACCATCGCCACGCTCCCGGATGATGTACGTGGCGGAGCCATCATGGACGCGGCGCGCCAGCTCGCGCTCTATCGGGATCGCGATTTGGCCGTAAAACTCGCGAGCGTTTTTACGCAGCAATTGCCAAAATTGCCTGAAGCGCACTACGCGCTGGCTGTGGCAAGTACAGGCAACGAGAACAAGCGCGTTGGCGAGGCATTACTGGCCATTGATCAGGCGTTGAAGTTGAAGCCGAATTGGCCGCAGGCCGTTGCCGTGAAGTCGCGGCTGTTGCTGGCGCGCGGCCCTGTCGCAACGGGCGTGGAGTTGTCGCCTGGCGCGGCGGCGGTGACGTTGCTGGAAAACGCCATCGCGGCTAACTCAGCGACGAACGCGCCTTCTGCAAATTCGACTGTGCCGGTCAAAGACGAGTCGCGCGAACTGCGTCTGGTTTTAGCGCGCACACAATTCGATCTCGAAAAATTCGTTGAGGCAAGAAAGCTCTTTTTGGCGTTGGCTGATGACGGCATGGAAGACGCCGACGAGATGCGGCTGGCCGCTACGCTTTCCGCGTTTCAGGGCAAGGATTGGGAAGTCGCGGAGCGCGAGTTCACGGAGTCACTCGCGGCGGATCGCGGTGATCCAGCAGCGGTGTTGTACTACCTTGCGCGCATCTCCGAGGCGCAGCTACGTTGGGGCGAGGCCGTCGAGCGGTTTACTCAGGTGCCGCGCGGAGACCGATACTGGGAGGCGCAACTTCGCATTACCGGCGCGCTGGCGCAGGACAAACGAATGACTCAGGCAATCAGTCATTTGCGAACGCTTCAACCTTCGAGTCCACTGGAGCGGCTGAGCCTTGCGCAGACTGAATCGACGTTATGGCGCGAAGCGGGCGACAACGTGAAAGCGTTCGCTGCCCTCGAAGCGGCGCTAACGACTGATGCTGACAACCCTGATCTGCTCTATGACAGCGCGATGCTGGCCGAGCGGATCGACCGCATGGAAGACGCTGAAAAGCGACTGCGCCGCGTGATCGCGTTGCAGCCGACGCGGGCGCATGCGTTTAACGCGCTGGGCTACAGCTTTGCGGATCGCAACATCAACCTCGACGAGGCGCGCACGCTGATCGAAAAGGCGCACGCCATTGCGCCGGAGGACCCTGCCATTCTCGACAGCATGGGCTGGATTGCGTTCCGGCAGGGTCGGATGGCCGATGCGGAGGGCTATCTCAAGCGCGCGCTAGAAAAATTTCAGGACGGTGAGATTGCGGCGCATCTGGGCGAAGTGCTGTGGGCGCAGGGTCGTCAGGATGAGGCGAAAAAAGTGTGGGAAGCGCAGCTTAAAGTGCAGCCTGACAGCGACATCTTGAAGAAGACTGTTGCGCGACTTGCGAAGTAAATTGTTTCGCGCGCGCTTGGCAGCAGTCGCCAGTGCGACGATGCTGTTATCGGGATGTGCGCTGCAACCAGCAGGATCACCGACGGAATCGCAGTCGCTCACGGCGGACACCGTCCGAACCCAGTTTTCGCTCTCGGGCCGCTTCAGCGCCAAAAACGGCAACGAACAGGTCAGCGGGCAGTTTCGCTATGCCCAAAGCGGCGCAGACGGCTCGCTGCGACATATGAGCCTGTTTTCACCGCTTGGAACGCCGCTCGCCGAAATAAACGCTGATCCGCAATCGGCAACGCTGACGTTGGCGAACGGTCAGGTTCAGCGCGCCGCTTCGCTGACCGACTTGATGCGCACGGTTATCGATTTGCCAGTGACGGATGCAACGCTTTCTGCGTGGCTTCAGGGTTTGCCGTTTGATTCGGCGCTGCTTGGCGTGAAAAATGTTGAGCTTGATGCGTCGGGAGCGCCGTCAAGATTTGTTGAATCGGGCTGGGAGATTGTGATCTCGGCCCGAATGGACGGAAATACCGCTGCGCCAAAACGCATGCGCTGGAGCATGCAGGGTCAGCCGGACACGGAGGTGCGCTGGGTGATCGACGAGTGGGGCCCGCCATGACTGCGCCGATGCGGTCGAAGGTGCCGAAACGGCTGGTGCTACCGGCACCGGCCAAACTCAACCTCTTTTTGCATGTCACAGGTCGCCGAGCGGATGGTTATCACGAATTGGAAAGCGTGTTTGTGCCCATCACGCTGGCGGACACGGTGACTTTGACGTTGCGTGACGACGGAGAAATTGTGCTGATTGATCCGCCGCCCGGTTTGACCGAGCAAAATGATCTGGCCTGCCGCGCGGCGCGGGCGTTGAAATTAGCCACAGGCACGCCCTTTGGTGTCGACATTCATCTAAAAAAAATGATTCCGCAAGGCGGCGGCCTGGGTGGCGGTAGCTCGGACGCGGCTACCACCTTGCTGGGGCTCAATCGACTGTGGAAGTTGGGGCAATCGCGCGATCAGTTGCGCGCGATTGGGGCAACGCTTGGCGCGGATGTGCCATTCTTCATCTTTGGCCAGCCTGCCTTCGCGAGTGGCGTGGGTGAGCACCTACTCGCAATGTCGCTCCCGCTGAGCCATTATGTCGTCGCTTTTCCGGGCGTTGGCGTGGCAACAGGGAATGTCTTTACTGATCCCAATCTCAAGCGAAACACACCCAATGCCCAAAGAAGCGCGTTCGCAGCAAACTTTGGCCGCAACGATTTGCAACCCGTTGCGGAGCGGATTCAACACAGAATTCCGGTGCTTTGCGAGGATTTTGTTCGAGCGGGAGCAGGGCCGCGCATGACCGGCTCGGGCGCATGCGTGTTTGCGCCCAGCCCGGACGCGACCTCTGCTCAGGCGCTGGCGATGCAGCTGCGCGGTGCAAACTGGCAATGCTGGGCAGTGAAATCAATCGCGCAGCACCCGCTCATCGGATTCGCGCCCGGTTGAATTGCTGGCGTTGACGGTGCTATAATTTAAGGCTTCCTGTGATGATTTGATTTGTCAAAACATCATGAGAAAAAGTGTAGGGGAGTCGCCAAGTGGTAAGGCACCGGATTTTGATTCCGGTATGCGTAGGTTCGATCCCTTCCTCCCCTGCCACACCTACATATCAAAGCGGTCTTAGAGCTTCACTCCAAGGCCGCTTTTTTTTCGATAGTCCGCAAACCATTGTTTCGAGCCCGCCATGAGTTTCCATGACATGATGGTCTTTACCGGCAACGCGAATGCCAAGTTGGCGCATTCGGTGGTCGAGCATTTGAGTTTGCGGCTCGGCAAAGCGCAGGTCAGCAAGTTCTCTGACGGCGAAGTGAACGTTGAAATTCTCGAAAACGTTCGCGGCAAAGATGTGTTCGTGTTGCAGTCTACTTGTGCGCCGACCAACGACAATCTGATGGAATTGGTGATCATGGTTGACGCGCTGAAGCGTGCGTCAGCCGGGCGGATCACCGCCGCCATGCCGTACTTCGGCTACGCACGTCAGGATCGCCGCCCACGTTCAGCGCGCGTCGCGATTTCGGCGAAAGTCGTCGCCGATATGCTCTCGGCCGTGGGCGTGGATCGCGTACTGACGATGGATCTGCATGCGGATCAGATTCAGGGCTTTTTCAATATTCCCGTTGACAATATTTACGCGACGCCGATCTTGCTCGCGGATATCTGGAAGCAGAAATACGAAAACCTCCTGGTCGTGTCACCGGACGTCGGCGGCGTGGTTCGCGCGCGTGCCGTCGCCAAGCGCCTCGACACCGATCTCGCGATCATCGACAAGCGTCGTCCAAAAGCGAACGTGTCCGAGGTCATGAACATCATTGGTGATGTGGCGGGTCGCACGTGCCTCATCATGGACGACATCGTCGATACGGCCAATACGCTGTGCAAGGGCGCGCAGGCGTTGAAGGATAACGGCGCGGTGAAAGTCATCGCCTACTGCACACATGCGGTGTTGTCGGGCGAAGCGGTGAATCGTATTGCTGGTGACGCCATCGACTCGCTGGTGGTTACCGACACCATTCCGCTGTCAAAAGAGGCGCAGGCGCTCGGCAAGATTCGCCAGATTTCCAGCGCGCAATTGATCGCTGAGACGATGCAACGTATTAGTAATGAGGACAGCGTTTCGTCCTTGTTTACAGAGTAACCATTTAGTCCCCTCTTCCCTTGTGGGAGAGGGTGAGGGTGATGGGGTAGGTGAATGGGCGCGCAGAGAATGCCGCGCTGGCTAACACCCCGTCATCCCAACCTTCTCCCGCGAGGGGAGAAGGGGTAGAGCGATTTTTCCCGTATGCAACAACGCAGGCGGGCCTTTGACGACACACTGGTCGCGGTGTCTCGACAAAACTATTAACCAAACTGGAGTTACAGAAATGGCAACCGAATTCACCGCGTTCTCGCGGTCAGCGCTGGGCAGTAGTGCGAGCCGCCGCCTGCGTCTTACGGCCAAAGTGCCGGGCATCGTTTATGGCGGTACCGATAAACCTGAAATGATCGAACTCGATCACAACGCCCTGTGGTACGCCCTCAAAAAAGAGGACTTCCACAGCTCGATCCTGACCATGACGGTCGATAGCGCCAAGAGCCAGGTTCTCCTGCGCGACGTGCAATATCACCCGTTTAAGCAGCTGATTCAACACATCGATTTTCAGCGCGTTGATGCGGCCAAGAAAATCCACATGAAGGTGCCGGTTCACTTCGTGAATCAGGACATCTCGCCTGCGGTGAAACTCTCCGCAGCGGTGGTCAACCACGTCCTCTCCGACGTTGAAGTTTCGTGCCTGCCAAAAGACCTGCCGAAATTCATCGAAGTGGATCTGCAAAATCTGGTCGCCGGTTCGTCGATTCACGCCTCTGACGTGAAATTGCCCGACGGCGTTGCTCTCGTGTTCCATGGCCGTAACAAAGATGCAGTGTTTGCCACCGCATCGATGGTCAAGGAAGAGGCTGCGCCCGCTGATGGCGCACCGGTCGCAGGTGAAGTTGCAGCGTCCAAGCAGAAGGCTCCGGCCGCGCCTGCTGCCGTGCCGAACAAAGAAGGCGCGAACAAGGACAAGGATCTCAAGAAGAAAAAATAGTCTTCTTCGGTTCGGAAAAAGGCTCGCGGTTGCGGGCCTTTTTTTATTGCATCCGAAGCTACAGCTTTATGCTGAAATCGCCATTTCAATGGGGCTGGCTGATAAATTGGCTGTAAGTCGATTATTTGCCAAAATGCCGCTTAGCCCCAATGCAGCGGGCTTTTTACTAAAAAGCTGTTAATCAGCGTTTACACTTCGAAACTCCCAATCCATTCGCTCAATCGCTCTGTGACTTTCCCCAAACTCCCCATCAAACTCGTGGTCGGCCTCGGTAATCCCGGCCCGGAATACGAGCGCACGCGGCACAACGCTGGGTTCTGGTTCGCTGAGGATGTTGCGCACGAAATCGGTGGCAGTTTTGCGATTGAGAAGAAGTTTTTCGGGCAGATCGCACGGGGTGTCGGCAGCATGAGCGAAGCGCGTGTGTTGAAGCCGCAGACGTTCATGAACCTTTCGGGCCAAAGCGTCGCCGCCGTCGCGAATTTCTACGCCATTGCGCCCGCTGAAGTCCTCGTTGCCCATGATGAGCTTGATCTCGAAGCCGGTGACATCAAATTCAAATTCGGCGGCGGTCATGCCGGGCATAACGGCTTGCGTGACATTCAAGCGAAGCTCGGCACCGGCGACTACTGGCGTTTGCGCATCGGCATCGGCCATCCGCGCGACTCGATTAACGCGCAACAACCCGTTGCGGATTGGGTGCTTCAGCGTCCGCGTCGCGACGAGCAGGACGCGATTGAAGTGGCGATTGAGCGCGCGCTCGCCGTCTGGAAATTTTTAGCTACGGGCGATACTGAGAGCGCTGTGAAAAACCTGCATACGAAACCGAAGGCTGACAAACCGGCCGACAAGACCGACGTATGAGCGCTCTAGCCACCGCTGCCGCGCTGCTCGCCGCCGCCGTTCTCCTCGTACCGCTGTTCAAACGGCTGGGCCTCGGCTCGGTGATGGGCTATCTGGTTGCGGGTGTGCTGATCGGGCCGTCTGCGTTTGCCGTGATTCACGAACCCGAGGCCGTGCTGCAAACGGCCGAATTCGGCGTGACGCTGCTGATGTTCATCATCGGGCTTGAGCTGCAAAGAGAGCGTTTGTGGGCGTTGCGCAAATCCGTATTCGGGCTCGGCAGCCTGCACATGCTGGCCTGCACGGTGGTGCTCGCCGCGCTCGCGTGGTCGTTCAACATTCTGGGGGTTGCGGCGATCATCGTTGGCGTCGCGCTGACAATGACCTCCACCGCATTCGCGCTGCCGCTCCTCGGTGAGCGCGGCGAAATCGACTCGCAATACGGTCGCGAAACCTTCTCGGTGCTCTTGTTTCAGGACTTGAGCGTCATTCCGATCATCGCGCTGGTCGGCCTCGTGGGCGCGACGGCGGGCGACGGCGTCAAGCTCGGCTGGCCCGCGCTGATCGCCGTCGTCGCGGTGGTGTTGCTCGGGCGTCCCGTCCTGTCGCTCATGTTCAAGTACGCCTCGAAATTCGGCTCGCACGAAATCTTTACGGCTGCGGCCCTGCTCACCACAGTGGGCTTGGCGTGGCTCATGACGAGCGTCGGTTTGTCGACAACGCTGGGCGCTTTTTTGGCCGGCGTGCTCCTCGCTGATTCGCAGTTTCGGCATCAGCTGGAAGCGAGCATTGAGCCATTTGAATCGCTGCTGCTGGGCCTCTTTTTTATGGCCGTCGGCATGAGCGTGAACCTTGAATTGTTGAAGCGCGCGCCGCTGGCGCTGGTCGGTTTGGCGGCAGGCGTTTTGCTACTTAAAGCGGGCGCGTTCTATGTCGTCCGTCGCTTCATCACTCGCGCCACCGACAAGCTCGCGCGACCGCAGGCGCTGGCGCTGGCGGTGGGTGGCGAATTCGCATTCGTCCTGTTCAACGCGGCCACTGACGCCAAGCTCATTTCGGCGCAGGAAAATGAAGTGCTCACGGTGGTGGTCGTGCTGACCATGGTGCTAGCGCCGCTCGCATGGATTTTCAACGACAAAGTGCTCACCCCGTGGCTCGCGACTGACGAAGAGCCAGCGCCCTTTGATCGTATTGACGATCCAGGAACACCCGTCATCATCGCCGGATTCGGCCGTGTCGGACAGATCATCGGCCGGGTTCTCAACATGAGGCGTGTCGCCTTCACGGCGGTGGACGCGAGCCCGGATCACGTCGACTCAGTTCGTCGTTTCGGTAACAAGATTTACTACGGCGACGCCACTCATCTCGACCTGCTGCGCGCCGCGAAGACGGAACAGGCGAAACTGTTCGTGGTGTGTATTGATGACGTCGAAGCCTCGCTGGCGACGGTCAAACTTGTGCAGAAACATTTTCCGGCGGTAAGAGTGCTCGCGCGCGCGCGGAACCGCACACACCTCCTGAAGCTTCGGGAAATTGGCGTGGAATCGCCGATCCGCGAAACGTTTGCTGGCAGCGTTGAATTGTCAAAACTGGTGCTTGAAGGTTTGGGCGAGACCAGTGAGCAAATCGAAAAGACACTGACCACCTTCGTTGAACACGATGCCGCCATGCTCGAGAGACAGCAGGCGGTGTTTCAGGACGAAGCGAAACTGATTGCGCTGTCGAAAACTGCGCGCGCGGAGCTTGACACTATCCTGCGCGAAGACGCCGAAGCGGACGGTCGCAGCGACCGGTTAGCGCCGGAAATGCAAACGCAGATTGAGGCAGCAAAAACATGACCCGTTTCAAAATCGTATTGATCGGCGCAGCGCTTCTGGCGCTGTCGGGATGCGCAACACGCTTTGATTTGCAGGCACATCGTGGCGGACGCGGACTTGCGCCTGAAAACACACTCACGGCGTTTTCCAAAGCGCTCGCCATTGGCGTGAGCACGCTCGAGTTAGACGTCGGCATCACCAAAGACGGCGTGATGGTGATTTCGCATGATCGCTATTTGAACGCGGACATCACGCGCGACGCACAGGGAAAATTCCTTGCTGAGCGCGGCCCGACGATCATGTCGCTAACCTTCGCCGAGCTGCAACGCTACGACGTAGGTCGGCAAAATCCTGCGAGCAATTACGCGAAATCCTTCCCGCGACAGCAGGGTACGGACGGTGAGCGCGTGCCGACGTTAGCGTCACTATTTGATCTCGTCCAAAAGCGGGGTGCGACTGATGTGCGCTTCAATATCGAAACCAAACTCTCGCCGAACGCTGCCACCGAGACGCTCGCGCCCGAGCCGTTCGTACGCGCACTGATCGCCGAGATCCGCAAAGCCGGGCTCACCCATCGCGCAACGATTCAATCTTTCGACTGGCGAACACTGCAAATCGCGCAACGTGAAGCGCCAGAGATTGTCACCGTGCATCTCACCAGCCAGCAGGGCGCGGGCGATATGGTGCAAGTCGGCAAACCGGGCGCATCGCCGTGGCTCGCGGGGCTTGACGTTGATGATTGTGGGGGCTCGGTGCCGAAGCTGGTGAAAGCGGCCGGCGGCACGGTGTGGTCCCCGAATTTCAAGGACGTTACCGAAGCGCTAGTGCTTGAAGCGCAATCGCTGGGACTAAAAGTCGTGCCGTGGACAGTCAACGACGAACCCGATCTCGCGCGGCTGCTGGACTGGAAAGTTGACGGTCTGATTACGGATTATCCGGATCGTTTGCGCGCGCTCATGACAGCGCGGGGGATGGCGCTGCCGACGCCGTATCCCGCGCGCTAGTCAAACCGGAATTTGAGGACGGTCTCAATCTGGCGTCATTCTCGCGACGCAGTCGCGGGAATCCAGGCGGTCGATTTAGGTCAAACGGTTGATAGTCCAACCCTCTGCATTTCCGACGTTTCACGTCGAGAATGACGGCAATGATTTGCGGCAGGTCTGCTACTTCTTCATCCGCTCGCGGATCGCAGGCAATAGCTTGCCGTCAATGTCCTCTTCGCCCAGCGCATAGGCGACAAACTTCTCGCCCTCGTAGAGACTAAAGCTCGGATAGCCCTTGATCTTCCCATCGGTTTCGTTCTTCACGCGCGGCCATAACCACTGCTGATCCGGCTTGAAATCGCGCTCGACAAATGGCTGTGACAGGGTCGGCTTTTTGACCACCATGTAGCGAACCGCTTTGCCCTCCGGACTTTTCAGAAACTTCGCTTCACCGCCTGAACCCACGACCGAGCCTTCCCACCACGTACACCAGCGGCAATCTTTTGCCGACCAGTAGACAACGGTGAGCGGCTCACCTGCGGCCCAAACCGAAGTCGCGCCGCCCGAAAAAAGCGCTGCTCCAAGAATCAAGACAAGATGCTTCGCGAGGTGTTTCATACGCACAACCGATTCGCCCGACGACAAAATCACGCCAACAATTTCTTCACGTAAGCAACGTAGGCTTTCATCGCATCATCGTTGCTCGCACCTTTTTTCGTGGCCCAGGCGTCAAATTTTGCGCGCCCAACCGGATCCATGATGCCAGGGCGGCGTCCCGCTGCATCGCCCTCTGTGCCTTGCTTGTAGAGCGCATACAGCTCCAGAAGCGTCGCGTTATCCGGCTTTTCTTTCAGCGTTTTAACGTCGGCTTGCGCTTTCTCGAAATCGTCCTTGACCGCCATGGTTTCATCTCCTTAATTTTTGGAACCTAGCGGCTATTATTGTTGATGCAAGGCGTCCGCTGCAAGCGGGAAAAATCTAGAACCTTGCACATAAGGAGTGGATCGTGGCTAAACACAAAATGAGCAGCGTCGACACCGCATGGCTGCGGATGGATTCGACCGCCAATCTGATGATGATTGTCGGCGTCATGATGTTTGACACGCCACTCGACGTTGCCCGTTTGAAGACGGTGCTCGAAGGTCGCCTGTTGGTGTATCCGCGCTTTCGCCAATACGTCGTTGATGACGGCATGTCGGCGCACTGGATTGACGATGAATCGTTTGATTTTGATGCGCACTTGCATCGCGTGCGCCTGCCCGGAGCGGGCGGCGAGCGCGAGTTGCAGGCGATGGTGGCCGACCTCGCAAGTGAGCGACTCGACAAGGGCAAGCCGCTGTGGCAGATGCATCTGGTCGAAAACTATCAGGGCGGCTCCGCGCTGATCACGCGCATCCATCACTGTATCGCCGATGGCATCGCATTGATCGGCGTGCTGCTCAATATGACCGAGGAAGA
>JANXUB010000034.1 GCA_025352105.1 Burkholderiales bacterium
GCTGCATCGTGTTGTCGTGACCAATTTTGAAGCAGCGCTGCGTGTCGTTCGCGCGAACTTAGCCATCTGCGTGGTGCCGCGTGAAGTGGCCGAGGCTTATCTTGAGGTTTACGGTTTGCGCTGCATTCCGCTCGATGAGCCGTGGGCGCGGCGGCGCTTCGCGATTTGCTATCGCAATGGTGAAAATCTTTCCGCTGCTGCGCGGCTTTTGATTGAGCATTTGCGGCAGGAGGGATAGGGGCAGCATCGAAGGAAAGAAGCAGCGCCGCCTGCTCATGAGCGTAGGTCGTTGCCTACACGGCCCTCGCAATCGCCCGACAACATGCGAGTGCTGCGTCTGATAGCGCCCAACGGCTGCTCGGACTAACCTGTAATCTTTGGCGCTGCTGCTCTGCAAAAGTTGTTAGGCGATCCGTCGCAATGTGATGTTCGGCGTGCAGCAGTGACAGTGCCGCCATCATTCAAACCCACGAAAGATCTTGTCTTATGGAATTCGAAAATCAGGATGAAGCACGAACCCAATTGTGGGATTTGATTAAAGACATCCGTTTTGCAATGCTCACCACGCGTCATGACGATGGGCGCATGCATTCACGTCCTATGACTACACAAAATTCCGAGTTGACAAGCGACAACTGCTTGTGGTTTTTTATGTCGCGCAAGAGCGAATCGCTCGACGATCTGATGAACGATTCCAACGTCGCATTGAGTTACGCGCATCCCGGAAAAGATCGGTACGTATCAGTGTCCGGCATTGGACATGTTGACAACGACCCGGAGCGCATTCGTGCGCTATGGACAAAGTTTGCCGAGGCATGGTTTCCGGGCGGCCCGGGGGATCCCGATCTGGCGCTGGTCGAAGTCAAAATCACACATGCCCATTACTGGGATGTGACTGACAGCAAAATCACGCAGCTTTTCAAGATGGCCAAGGCAACCGTCACCGGAACGCCCCCTACGAATTTGGGCGAGTCCGCTGAAATTCGTATGACCGGCTAACGGCGTATTTGGCGCGAACGCGCGAGGCGGCGATGGACGCCCCGCGCAATTCTTGGGATTGCCGTTGTCTGGCGACTAGAACGGGATATCGTCGTCAAAATCGTCAAGCTTCGCTTTCTTCGGTGCGCCGGTACCGGCAGCTGAGCCGGAGCCCATGGGCTGTCCGGTTGAGCGTGGGGTTGATCCGCCTTTTTCGGTGTCGTCGTACGGCGCATCGCTGCCACCTCCGCCGGTGCGTCCGCCGAGCATCTGCATGCGATCACCACGAATCTTGGTCATCGTTTTTTCGACGCCGTCTTTGTCCGTCCACTTGTCGTACTGGATGCGGCCTTCGATGTAGACCGGCGCGCCTTTTTTCAGGTATTCGCCGCAGACCTCCGCTGTTCGACCGATGAATTCGATGCGATGCCAGTCGGTGCGTTCCTGTTTGCCGCCGGACTTGTCTTTCCACTGCTCGGTGGTGGCGACTGAGAATGACGCTACGGCTTCGCCGCTGGGCAGGTAGCGCATTTCGGGGTCGCGCCCCAGATTGCCGATCAGGGTGACACGGTTGATGGATGCCATCGTTTTCTCCTTCTATCAATCAAGTGGCGGGGTTGTTGGGTAGACCGCCACGAACATGAGCGCAGCCCTCGCTGCGCTTACTTAAGACCGGGAGATTATCGCAAACTTGGATTTGCTGCGTTGAGCGCTGGCAAACAGCCGGACTGCGCTACATTCGTTTCGATTTCTACCACCCATTTGTCGAACGCCCTGCATGCGTGAACTGACTTCCAAAACGACTGACTACGACTTCGACGCGGTGCGCTCTGCAATGCAAAGCTACGTGGATCGCGAGCTGCTTCCAGGCGTTTCCTGGGCCGTGCTTCGGGGCCGCGATTTGATTGACGTGCAATGCGTTGGCTGGGCGGATCGTGAAGCGAAAACAGCGCTCACGACCGATCATTTATTTCGCGCGTTTTCCAACACAAAACTCGTCACCTCCTGCGCCGTGATGCTGTTGGTTGAAGCGGGCAAATTGAAGCTTGACGATCCGATTGATGGCTACATCCCGCTGCTTGCGAATCGCCGTGTGCTGCGGCCTGGCGCAACGACACTCGCGGACACCGAGCCCGCGAATTCCTCGATCACGATTCGCCATTTGCTGAGTCACAGCGCCGGTTTGAGCTACGGCCTGTTCGATCCCGGCACGCTCATTTTTACGGCCTACAGTCAGCGCAAAGTATTCGGCCCGACGCTGACGCTCGCCGAAATGGTGGATGCGCTGGCTGATTTGCCATTGGTGTTTCATCCTGGCACCTCGTTTGAATATTCGGTGGCGACCGACGTGTTGGCGCGGCTCGTTGAAATCGTTGCTGATGAGCGATTTGACGCGTTCATCAAGACTCACATTTTTGACCGATTGGACATGGTCGATACGTCGTTCGTGATACCGCCGGATCAGCAGCATCGTTTGACTGCCTACTACCGCGGTGCGGACATCTTGGATGAAATGAAACCAGGTTTGACGCGCGTTGGCAACTCGCCGTATCCGGGGGCCTTTTTGCATGCCGTGCCTAAATTGTCCGGCGGCGGGGGGCTGGTCACATCGCTTGCTGACATGGTCGCCCTGACGCGCAGTCTGGTGCCGGGTGGTGAGACGTTGTTAAAGCCCGAAACGATTGCGCAGATGATGACGAATCAGTTGCCGGAGGGTGTCAGCGTTCGCTTTGCGGCGCAGGGGGATGTTCCCGGCAAAGGCTTCGGGTTGGGTGGCTCGGTCACCCATGCGCCGTCATCGCTTGAACCGTCCGCCGCCACTGGCGAATTTCAGTGGGGCGGTCTCGCTGGAACGCACTGGTGGATTTCGCCCAGAAATAATCTGGCTGCGGTCGTCATGACACAGCGCGTGATGGCGTTCTGGCATCCGTTTTCGTTCGAGTTCAAGCGGTTGGTGTATCAAGCGGTTGGTGTCTGAACTAGCGCTTCCAAGGCACAAAGCGCGATAATCACGGGTTGCCCGTCGCGGGCGTAAGTGGTTTTTTCTGTGTCGAAAACGATGGATTTTTTGCGCGTACGCGGCGCACGCACGCACAACCTCAAAAATATCAACATTGATATTCCCAAGCACAAACTCGTGGTGATCACGGGTTTGTCGGGTTCGGGCAAAAGCTCGCTCGCGTTTGACACGCTGTACGCCGAAGGGCAGCGCCGCTACGTCGAGTCGCTCTCGGCCTACGCGCGGCAGTTTTTGCAGATGATGGACAAGCCGGATGTGGACCTGATCGAAGGCCTCGCACCGGCCATTGCCATCGAGCAAAAGGCGACCAGCCACAACCCGCGCTCCACCGTTGGCACGGTTACGGAAATTCACGATTACCTGCGCCTGTTGTATGCCCGCGTGGGCGATCCGTATTGCCCGAATCATCCCGAAATCATGCTGTCGTCACAGACGATTTCGCAGATGGTGGACACCGTGCTCGGCTACACGCCTGAGTCGCGCATCATGCTGCTAGCGCCAGTGCTCGCGGATCGCAAGGGCGAACATGCCGAGCTCTTCATCGAGCTGAAAGCGAAGGGATTCACCAAGGTTCGTATCGATGGTGAAGTGGTGGAGCTGGAGCCATCACCGAAGCTCGCGAAGAATCACAAGCACACGATTGAGGTCGTCGTTGATCGTCTGAAGGTGCGGCCCGACGCCAAGCAGCGGCTCGCTGAATCGTTTGAGACCGCGTGTCGCATGGGCAATGGTCGTGCGCTCGTTGTGATGATGGACGTGGAAGCTGGCGCTGATGTTGACAAAAGCGGGTCGCAACTTTTTTCGTCAAAATTCGCCTGCCCGATCTGCGACTACTCGCTCGCTGAGCTGGAGCCGCGCCTGTTCTCGTTCAACTCGCCGATGGGCGCGTGCCCGACCTGTGACGGGCTCGGCGAGATTGATGAATTTGAGGCGTCACGCATCGTGGCGCATCCCGAATTGTCGCTCGCAAGCGGCGCGATCAAGGGCTGGGACCGGCGCACGATTTTTTACTTTCAGATGCTGCAGGGACTCGCCGCGCATTACGGTTTCGACATTGAAACGTCGTTCACCGAACTCCCCGATGAAGCGCAAAACGCGATCATCTTCGGCAGCGGAATCGAAGAAATTGAATTCGATTACGTGAGCGAAAAAGGCAAGATCCAGAAGCGTAAGCACGTGTTCGAGGGCGTCCTGCCGAACTTCCGTCGCCGCTATCTTGAGACCGAATCGTCCGCCGTGCGAGAAGAGCTGTCGAAGTACATGAGCCGCAGTCCGTGTACTGACTGCAACGGCGCACGGCTGCGGCGTGAAGCGCGATTCGTAAAGGTCGGCGATGCAGCGATTTTTGAAGTCAGTCGTCTCGCGCTGTTCGACACTGCCAAGTTTTTCGACACGCTCAAGCTCACGGGCGCCAAGCAAAAAATCGCAGAACGCATCATCTGGGAAATCAAAAACCGCGTTGGCTTTTTGAACAATGTCGGTCTCGAATACTTGTCGCTGGATCGCAGCGCAGAGACCCTTTCGGGCGGCGAAGCGCAGCGCATTCGGCTCGCCTCGCAGATCGGCTCAGGTCTCACTGGCGTGATGTACGTGCTCGACGAACCCTCGATTGGCCTGCATCAGCGCGACAATGATCGCCTGCTCGAAATGTTGAAGCGCCTGCGCGATCTCGGCAACTCCGTAATCGTCGTGGAGCATGACGAAGACGCGATCATGGCGGCCGATTACGTGGTTGACCTCGGCCCTGCAGCGGGCATTCACGGCGGTGAAATCATCGCCCACGGCAAGCCCGCTGACATCAAGAAAAACAAGAATTCCTTGACCGGGCTCTACCTCGCGGGCGAGATGCAGATCCCGGTGCCGAAGCGTCGCATCCCGGCCAACCCCGAGAAGCAAATCACCGTTTACGGCGCGCGCGGCAACAATTTGAAGAACGTTGATGTGAGCATTCCGATCGGTTTGCTCACCTGCGTGACAGGCGTTTCCGGCTCCGGCAAATCAACGCTGGTGAACGACACGCTATATCGCGCCGCCGCCAAAAAAATCTATCGCAGCCTCGAAGAACCTGCACCGCACACGAGCATCAGTGGTCTGGAGTCGTTCGACAAAGTCATCAACGTGGATCAAAGCCCGATTGGCCGCACGCCGCGCTCAAACCCTGCGACGTACACGGGCCTCTTCACGCCGATTCGCGATCTCTTCGCGCAGACGCCACAGGCGCGTGAGCGAGGCTACGAGCCGGGCCGCTTTTCGTTTAACGTGAAGGGCGGGCGCTGCGAAGCCTGCGAAGGCGACGGCATGATTAAGGTGGAAATGCACTTTCTGCCCGACGTGTATGTGGAATGCGACGTGTGCCACGGCAAGCGCTACAACCGCGAAACGCTCGACGTTCAGTATCGTGGCAAGAACATTTCCGAGGTGCTGCAAATGACGGTTGAAGTCGCACGCGATTTCTTCCAGCCGGTGCCCGCGATTGCCGCGAAAGTGAATCTGCTGTTCGAGGTGGGCCTTGGCTACATCCGTCTTGGCCAGTCCGCGACGACGCTGTCAGGCGGCGAAGCGCAACGCGTCAAGCTCGCGCTAGAGCTGTCAAAGCGCGATACCGGCAACACCCTCTACATCCTCGATGAACCCACCACCGGTCTGCATTTTGCCGACATTGATTTACTGCTGAAAGTGCTCTACCGCCTGCGCGATCACGGCAATACGGTGGTTGTGATTGAGCACAATCTGGATGTCATCAAAACCGCCGATTGGGTGGTTGATATGGGGCCGGAAGGCGGCGATGGTGGCGGTATGGTCGTGGCGTCTGGAACGCCAGAAATTGTGGCGCAGGCGAAGGGTTCGCACACTGCAAGATTTCTTGCCCCGATACTCAAGCGAAGCAAGCGTTGAGGCGAGCCTTTCAGGCAAGGCTCAGCTAGCAACTTTTGTGTGAAACGCCTACGAAACGTGGGCTAGCGTCCAAAATGTGCTTAAATCAACTTCAGACATAAATCGACCGCTAGCCTAGGTGTGGCGGTCATTACAGCTCAGAGCTGATGACCGCCCGTTCAACGATTAGTTGATCGTCAAGCGCTTCTGCGCAGCGACGTTTTTCTTCGGCAGTGTGAGCGTCAAAACGCCGTGCTCGTGCTTTGCGCCCGCTTGGTCCGCATCCACGCTTTGCGGCAGTTTGAAAGCGCGCGAAAGCACACCGGTCAGTCGCTCGGTCAAGACTGAGGTTTCGCCGTCGCCGGTTTCACGCTTAAAGGACGCTTCGACGCGATGTGGCAACGTCTTTCAAGCGCTCGGATTAGAGTTTTTTTCAAGATTTTGGGCCTTGAAATTTTCCGTTTTTGCCCTTGACGGCCGCCCACTACTGCGGCATCAAGCCAGCGGCCTTAACCAACTCAGCGTGCAGCTTCATGTCTCGTGCCATCAGCCGCTGAAGCTCTTCCGGTGTGCTCGCTGCGACTTCCATTCCGTTTTCTGCGAGCTTCGTTTTTAGCTCTGCATCAAGCGCAGCCACCACGGCGCGGTTTAACTGATCGATAATTGGGCGGGGCGTTTTTGCTGGAGCAAAGAGCCCAATCCATGCCGACAGGCTCAAGTCCGCGAATCCGCTTTCAACCATCGTCGGCACGTTTGGCAGTGCGGGCGAGCGTTGCGGGCTCATCACAGCCAGCGCATGCAGCTTGCCCGCCTGAACATGAGCAATGGCCTCGGGCATCACCGCGAACATCGCGTCCACGCTACCCGCCAGCGTGTCGTTCACGGCGGGCGCACCGCCTTTGTACGGAACATGCAAAAGCTTCGCCTGGGTGCGCGTTTCAAACATGAGTCCGGCCAGATGTTGCGGGCTGCCGTCGCCGGACGATGCGTACGTAATTCGTCCGGGCGTAACTTTCGCCGCCGCCAGCAGCGCAGCGACAGTCGGGAACTTCTGCTTGTCCTTCACCACCAGCACCATCGGCTGATTCACCAGTCGCGACACGGGCGCGAAATCGGTCTCCGGGTCATATGGCAGCGTCTTGAAAATGCTCTTGTTCGTCGTGAGGAACGACGCCGGAGAAACGGTGAGCGTGTAGCCGTCGGCGGGCGCTTTGGCGACCACAGGCATGCCGATCTGCCCGGAAGCTCCCGCGCGGTTGTCAACGATGAACGGCTGCCCCAGCGACACGTTGAGCTTCTGGCCGAGCGAACGGGCGATCATGTCCACACTGCCGCCCGCAGGTAAAGCAACGATGATTTTGACCGGGTGGTCTGGGTATTTGCTTTGAGCCATTGCCAGACCGTTGAGCGCGAGCGCGCCTAGCGGGACACAAAGCAATCGATATGCGCGTGGAAAATGCATCGGGTAGCTCCATTGGGGAAGTGGTCAGAACTTAAATTCCAGCATATCGCATGCCAACATTGGCGATGCGGGCGTCGTTGAGCTAGCTTCCGTTGTGCGGACGAGTCATCCCGGCGAAAGTACAAATTCGGACCGAAACGCCGGACACAGTCAGTTCACCTCAAATTCCCGCATTTCGTCCAAATCGAACGATTCGCTTAAAATAAGCGAAATACCGTAACTTGGCCAAACCGAGGACGAATCATGCAAACCTACACCGCCAACGAAGCCAAAACCCGATTCGGTGAATTCATCGACCAGGCGCAGCGAGAGCCTGTGCGCGTTATGCGGCATGAGCGCGTGGTGGGCGTGATGGTGAGTGCGCAAGACTATGAGGCCATGCGCGCCTTCTACGCGGATCGCCTGCGCACCAATCTGCGCGCGAGCGCAACAGAGGCCGCAAAGAACGGTCTCACCGACGAAGGCCTGGCCGCGTTGCTCGCCGATGAAAGCTGATGGAAGCCGCAAAGGCACTTCCACCAGCCTACTCCCGCGTTGTCATCGACACCAATGTTCTGCTGAGCGCAGCGCTGTCCCCCAACGGCGCACCCGCAAAATTCGTTGATCGTCTGCTGGCAGAAGTGCAAATCGTCTTCTCCGAACAAACATTCGCCGAACTCAAATCGCGTCTGTGGAAACTCAAGTTTGACCGCTACATCACGATGGAGCGCAGACACAGTTTGTTGCACGACTTCAACGCGGTTGCGCATTGGGTTGACGTCTCTGCGCAGATAGCAAGCGCTCGTTATTCGCGCGATGCAACTGATGATGCGTTCATTCATGCAGCACTCGCTGCGGGCACGCTGCGGCTGGTAACGGGCGATGACGACCTGCTCTGCCTTGATCCCATCGCGAATGTGGAGTTGCGAATCGTCACGCCGCGACAAGCGTTAGATGAGATCGATGGATAGTATTTTGTATATGATGGTAATATACAAACATGGTTGATCTGAGCGCAGTTGTTGGCTTCCAGTGGGACGATGGCAATGCGCACAAGAGCAAGGACAAGCATGACGTTTCGCCCGCTGAGTCCGAGCAAGTTTTCTTCAATCAACCGTTATTTTTGGTTGAGGATGTTCGCCACAGTTCGGATGAATCACGCTTTCACGCATTCGGCGTGACGGACACGGCGCGGCGACTGCACATCACGTTTACGTTGCGGGTTGAGGGCTCGCTGGTTCGCGTCATCTCCGCGCGAGACATGAGCCTTCGGGAAAGGAAATGGTATGCCACACAAAGCACTTAAAGCGTTGCCAACCTTCAAGACCGAGGCGGAGGAACGCACGTTCTGGAAGACGCACGACGCGACCGATTACCTTGATCTGTCGAAGGCGCAGCGTGTCACGTTTGCCAACCTCAAACCCAGCACGCATAGCATCGCGCTGCGCCTGCCCGCCCACATGCTCGAAGGCATCAAGAACGCCGCCAACAAACGGGACGTGCCGTATCAGTCGCTGATCAAGGTTTGGTTGCAGGAGAAGTTGGAGGAGACGTGATCGTTGTGCAACCGTTACGTAGGCTGGGTTGATAAACCCAGCTCGTCGTTTGCGATGTGTTAGTCGCAGGGTTGAAACCCGCCCTACGCACTTCGTGCTACGAGCTAGGCTAAAAGCGATCATATGAACCTACACATTTGCAGAATTCAATGAATCAGACCGCGCTGCAAACCTATTGGGGGCTAATGGCGACCATTCGATACAGATTCGAGACGCTGGCCGAACTAAGTACAAGCAATGTGCCCCGATTCTCGAAGGCTGAACTTGCGGCATTTCATGGACGAAAAATTGTCGAAGCAATCGCGTTTGGATGCTTGGTCGCCACGGAAAATGGACTTCGTCAGGTGCCGCGTGATGCCAAAGGAAAATGGAACGCTCAGGAAATACTGCTGAGCTTGAAGTCGAAGAAAATATCTGCGTTCCCGTCCCCCAGCAAAATTCGATATCCAGACAATTTCACTGGAGACGAAGTAAATGTTCGTGCTGTTATCGAGGGCATTCCAGAGAGAAGACTGACCCACGATGAATTGGTTGGGATTTACAAACGGTTTCATGCTTGGCTGCATGAGTTGAACCCGTACATTCAGCCCAATCGTGATGCTTTTCACGATTCTCATATTCAATCATTGATCACGGATATTGAACGAGTGCGGGATTTCATCGAACGACACTTCATATCTATAAACGGCGAAGGCTTTTTTGCAACTCTGTGGGACAGTGTTGACAGCGAAGTAAAAGTGCAGTCACTCTCCAGAACCACCGAGAAGATCGAGCGTCGCAACTAGTAGGCTGGGTCGTAAACCCAGCGGCCCTTTGATCAATCGAGTGTTGGGTTTTGTGCCGCCATAAAGTGGATCCCACTGTCAAGACAACTTTGAAGTTAATTTAAGTTGTGCACTCGGTGTGACGTACAGCTGAACAGCGCTGCCCTGGTTCGTGATTTGATGTTTTGGTGTTCGCCGCAGAGCCTGTGTCCTGCGGGGAGCTACGCTCCGCGCAGGACACAGGCTCTGCGCGCGGATATTTGTCGATGATGAGGGCTCCACCGCCACTGCCACTTCGGTACACGGCCTCTGGCGTTCGGTTGTCAAGCGCTTGATGTGGCCGCTCACCGTTGTAGAACG
>JANXUB010000197.1 GCA_025352105.1 Burkholderiales bacterium
CAAAAAGTCGTTGTAGAGCGCGAGCGCGGTGAGGGCGGTGACAAAACCGATGCCGATACGTTGTCCAAACGCCTCAGCTCGCTCTGAAAGGGGCGCTCCCTTGAGGGCTTCCAAGAGATGATATAGCAACTGTCCACCGTCCAGCATGGGCACGGGCAACAGGTTCAAGACGCCAATCGACACGCTGACAATCGCCAGAAACAGGGTGAACGCCACCGCGCCCTGATTCAGCGTCACGCCAGCGCCCTCGGCCATGGTGATCGGGCCGGAAATTTGTCGAAGCGAAACCTCGCCTGTAAGCATGCCCCAGAGCACGCGAACCGTGAGCGTGGTCGCATCCGTTGTGCGCTGCACCGCGGCGACTAACGCGTCCGGTATGGAACGCTCACGATCAACAAGCCAGTTGTCGCCCAGCTTCAGCGCGCTAATTGCGGCGACATCAATCCGCCCGATCGTTTGTCCATTGACGGTTTCCTTGCGTGGCGTCACCACGATTTCCTGCCGGCTGCCAGAGCGATCAATAGCGAGGCGGACAGGTTGATCCGGCGCGAGGCGAATGGCCGAGGTAAATTGCGACCACTGGCGAATGGGTGCGTCCTGAACGGCGACGACGCGGTCACCTTCTTTCAGGCCCGCTTTCTCGGCGGGCCCCGCAGCCTTCACATTGCCGATCACTGCTGGCTGGTCGAAGCCCAAGCCCCAGCCCGAAAGACGTGCACCGACGCTCGCCGGAGCAGCACCTACGTCCTCGGTTCGGCGTTGCAGCGTGTAGCTTCGCTCGACGCCGCGTGATTCGACATCGAGCTTCAATTCCTGTTGAAACAGGCTGGTCAACAACTCCCAGCGAACGTCGCCCCAGTGCGCAACCGCCCGGTCGTTCATACGCAGAATTTTCTCGCCACCCCGAAGGCCCGCTTCAGCCGCAGGCGTGCTGGCCTCGGGTGCTGCGACCAGCGCCGCCAGATCACGATCTGGCGCAGCAAGGGCGAACGCATAAAGCAGGGCTGCGAGCAAAAAATTTGCGGCTGGTCCGGCGACGACGATGATTGAGCGTTGCCAAAGCGGGCGTGTATTGAAAGCCGCCTCGCCTTCGGTAGGTTTGACGCCCGCGCATTCCGGATCGCGCAGATCGAGCATGCGAACATAGCCGCCCAGAGGGAGGGCCGAAATCGCGAATTCCGTGCCTTCGAAAATACTGCGTTTGCCGATCCACTTGATGAGGACGGGGCCGAATCCGACCGAAAAGCGGAGCACCTTGACGCCACACCAGCGAGCGGCCAGGTAATGACCCAACTCGTGAATCGTCACCAGAATCGCAACAGCGATCAGAAAGCCGAACAACGAGCTGCCGAAAATGGCCATCAGGTGCGAGCCTTCATGGACAGGTTGGACAACAATTCTTGAGTTTCTCTACGAACCAGCTCATCGCGCGCGAACACTTCCTCGATATTTGCAGGTTCGGACAAGTCAACCCGCGCAAGAGTTCGCTCGGTCAGTGAAACGATGTCGGTGTAGCGCACACTGCCAGCGAGAAATGCAGCGACGGCCACCTCGTTTGCCGCATTCAGGGCAAGGCAGGCGCCCTGTCCGCGCTCCAGCGCTTGATAGGCCAACTCCACCGCGGGGAAACGCGCGGCGTCGACCTCAAAAAATTCGAGCGTTCGCGCGCTGGCCAGCGACAACGGCGGCACTGAAAGTGAAAGACGGTTCTTCATGTCGCGCGCCGCACCGTCCGCTGCGGGGAGCAATTGCGCCAACGCATGCGCAATCGGCACTTGCATATCCGCTGGCCCCAAATGCGCGAGCATGGAGCCATCGACGAATTCGACGATTGCATGCACGGTGCTGGTCGGGTGGATCAGCACGCGAATGTCTCGCGCCGGACGATTGAACAGCAACGATGCCTCAATGACCTCTAGCCCCTTGTTCATCAAGGTCGCCGAATCCACCGAAATTTTGCGCCCCATCGACCAGGTCGGGTGCTTGCACGCCTCGTCCGGCGTAATCGAATCAAACGTGGATAGATCGCGCGTTCGAAACGGCCCACCCGACGCCGTGAGCGTCACCGCGCGCACGCGAGCGGGATCGCATTCAAGCCCACTTAAACATTGAAACGCCGCGTTATGTTCACTATCAATCGGCAGCAGTCGTGCTGCGCTGGTACGCGCCTGATCGAGCAGCAATCGGCCTGCGGCGACCAGCGCTTCTTTGTTAGCCAACAGAACCGCTTTGCCTGCGCGAACGGCCGCCCAGGTTGACGGCAGTCCCGCAAAGCCGGAAATGCCTGCCACAACAACATCCACGCTCACCATCTCTGCCAGCGCGGTGATCGCGTCGGCCCCGGCTTCAACGTGAACATCGGCGTGATGCCGCGATAACGCTTCGCGCAGCGCCATTGCCGCGCCGGTATCCTCAAGCACGCAGATTGAGGGTTTGAATTCGTCGATGATGGGGAGCAGCCGCTGCCAGTCGCTACGCGCGGCAATGGCCACGAGTTCGAACAGATCGCGATGCTGTCGCAGCACCGCGAGCGTGCTGGCACCGATCGAGCCTGACGCGCCAAGCAAAGCTACGCGAATCATGCAATCACCACAGCGGCTTCACGAGCGTCAGCAAAAGCGTCGCCAAGGGCAACACCGCGAACTGCGCGTCCATACGATCAAGCACGCCACCGTGCCCCGGCAACAAACGACTTGAATCTTTCACTCCAGCCTGACGTTTAAGTAGCGACTCCCACAGATCACCCAGCACCGCAAACACGCCGAGAAACGCACCTGCAATCGCTGCAAGTAACACCCCCGAAATACCCTCAACAAGGCCCAAATACCAAGCCATCAGGGCAACCCAGAGCGATGCGGCTGCTACGCCGCCCATGGCACCTTCGCGCGTCTTGCCGGGACTGATGGCGGGGGCGAGTTTCACGCGCCCAAACGCTCGCCCCACGAAGTAAGCCGACACGTCGGCAACAACCGTCGTCATGACCACCGCGACCAACAAGGCCGTTCCCGAGCGCTGCAAAACCACCGCTGCGAGCCACGCCGAGCACATGAGCAACGGCACGGTCAGCCGCGCCCACCACGAACGGATCGAGATGCTGTGGCTTCGCACTTGAAGGGGCACAACAAACAGCCAAAACGCCGATGCGAGCACCAGTAGACCTGTCAGCGCATTCGAGGTCCACGGATCGCGGGCGACGACGCCTTTGTCAAACAGGGCGAATGCAAGAAATCCGAGCCCGCCAAGGACACACACCCAGGAAAAAACTTTTGCGCCCGAAGACAAATTCGGTATCAGTCGCAAACACTCCCATCCGGCTGCGACACAAAACGCCAACACCAGCAGTGCCCACAACGCGGTCGATCCCGCAGCTAACGTCGCGATCACAATCACGGCCAGAATGACCGCCGTGACGATTCGCGTCTTCAGCTCCGCCGTCAGGAAGTTCATGACCGATCAAGCACTAAAGCGCCGCCGGAACGGTTTCGCGGATCTGATCGCTGGTCTTGCCAAATCGACGCTCGCGGATGGCATACCAAGCGAGTGCTTTCTCAAACTCGTCAGCCCCGAAATCCGGCCACAACGTGTCGGTGAAATAAAGCTCGGTGTAGGCCATTTGCCAGAGCAAAAAATTACTGATTCGCCGCTCACCGCCAGTGCGAATAAATAAATCGGGATCGGTTTGTCCGGCGAAAGCCAGGAACTCCGCAAACCGACTCGAATCCCCCAGTCCAGCAGCTTTGGCCACAGCCTGTTCGATGTCCCAACGTCCGCCGTAGTTGACTGCAACGTTGAACTTCAGCTTCAAGTTTTGCGCGGTAAGCCGCTCTGCGTCATCAATCAATCTGCGCGTTTCGTCGTCCAGAACAGAGGTGTCACCGACCGCACGAAAACGGATGCCGTTGGCGTGCATTTTTTGCACTTCGTCGCGCAATGCCCGCAAAAAAAGATCCATCAGGAACGAAACTTCATCGGCCGGTCGCTGCCAGTTTTCGCTGCTGAACGCAAAGACAGTGAGCGATTCAACGCCATGCTCGCCAGCGCTCCGGATGAGCGCCCGCACGGCTTCGACGCCCTGCCGGTGTCCCGCTACGCGCGGCAGGAAACGCTTCTGCGCCCATCGACCATTACCATCCATGACGACGGCAATGTGGCGAGGGATCGAGTGGGCAGACATTGACGACGCGCTAGTGTCAGGGCTAGAGTGGCGACGCAAAATAACGGGCAGCAACGAGCGCTAGCGGGGCGCTACAGCGCCATCAACTCGGCTTCTTTGGCCGCGAACATTTTGTCGACTTCGGAGATCGTCTTGTCGGTCAATTTCTGGATGTAGTCCTGCGCGCCGCGCTCTTCATCCTCGGAGATCGTCTTCGCTTTCAGCGCGTCCTTGAACGTATTGTTGGCGTCGCGGCGAACGTTTCGGATCGCAACGCGTGCGTCCTCAGCCTCGCCCTTCACGAGCTTGACCAGTTCGCGGCGACGCTCCTCGTTCATCATCGGCATCGGCACACGGATGATGTCACTGTTCACCGAAGGATTGAGACCGAGATCGCCCTCGCGAATGGCCTTCTCAATCGCCTGAATCATTTTTTTCTCGTAAGGCTGCACGCCAATCGTGCGCGCGTCAAGCAGCGTGACGCTGGCGACGCCACTGATCGGCGTCATCGCGCCATAGTACTCAACCATCACGGTATCGAGCATGCCCGCGTGGGCGCGCCCAGTGCGAACTTTCGTGAAATTATTCTTGAGCGCTTCGAAGGCTTTGGCCATCCGCTGCTCAGCGCTTTTTTTGGTTTCTGCAATCACGTTGATAGCTCCTAGCAGACGACCGTGGTGCCTTCATCTTCATTGCAGACAACGCGTTTGAGCGCGCCTGCTTTAAAAATGCTGAACACGTTGAGTCGTAGTTGTTGGTCACGGCATAGCGCCAGCGCGGTGGCGTCCATGACCTTCAGGTTTTTGACAATTGCTTCGTCAAACGTCAGATTTGAATAACGCTTGGCGGTCGGGTCTTTCATCGGATCGGCGGTGTAGACGCCATCGACTTTGGTGGCCTTGAGCACCAGATCCGCGTTCATCTCGCGGCCACGAAGTGCAGCTGCGGTGTCCGTCGTGAAAAACGGATTGCCCGTTCCTGCGCCGAAAATCACGATCTTGCCCTCTTCCAAATAACGTAGGGCCTTGCCGCGAATGTAGGGCTCAGCGACCTGATTGACGGTCAGCGCGGACTGCACGCGGGCCACTAAACCCGCGCGACGAAACGCGTCCGCCAGCGCCAGCGCATTCATGAGCGTCGCGAGCATTCCCATGTAGTCGGCCGTCGCGCGATCCATCCCGGACGCTGCGGGCGCGATGCCGCGAAAAATATTGCCGCCACCGATCACGATGGCAATCTGTACACCCATCTCGGAAACTTCCTTGATTTCGCCGACGATCCGGTCAATCACTGCGGGATTGACCCCGTACGCGTCGTCGCCCATCAGGGCTTCGCCGGAGAGTTTCAGCAGGATTCTTTTGTAGGCGGGCTTTTCGTCAGGCATAACTTTGAATTTTAGCTTGGGGCGGAGCGCGCTGCACGTTTGCCGAGCACGAAGCGGTATGCGGAAGAAACTGGAATCGGGAGTCGCGCGTCAGTTGAACGATTTAGCGTAAGGGTGGAACTATAGCTTTAAGTTGAAACCCTTATCAAAAATGGGCTTGGTTCGATATATAGTGATAGTCAACTTTTCAGGCAATACGCATCTAGCCCCGGTGAAATATGGCGTTCGCGGGAAAGTTGTTTGAAATATTAGGTTCCGCAAAAATACAAAAAAAGGCCCCGAAGGGCCTCTTTTTTCAGCGGCGCAAAACTTACAAGCCCTTGCCCATCGCCGCAACCTCAGCCGCGAAGTCAAGCGTCGGCTTCTTCTCAATGCCCTCGCCGACGACAAACATCTGGAAGCTCTTGACCGA
>JANXUB010000021.1 GCA_025352105.1 Burkholderiales bacterium
CACAGCGCGTTCCATCGCAATGCGCTTCTCGGCATCGGTGGCGTTGACGAAACGATCAGGATGAACGGCGGTTTGCAGATCGCGATAGCGAGACGCCAATTGCGATGTGTCGACTGCGAACGCGGGAACAAGATCGAAGGCGGAGAAGTAATTCATTCAAAACGCTCTCTAAGCTTTCCCGCTAGAGAGAAGACGCGTCAAACGGTAAAACTCTCGCCACAACCACAACGAGCTTTCTCGCGCGGGTTGTTGAATTTGAAGCCTTCGTTCAAACCTTCACGCTGGAAATCAAGCTCGGTGCCATCGAGCACGGCGAAGCTTTTCGGGTCGATCATGACCTTGGTGCCGTAGCTTTCGAACACCATGTCTTCAGGCAGCGAGTCGTCGGCGTACTCAAGTTTGTACGCGAGGCCGGAGCAGCCTGTGGTTTTCACACCCAGACGAATGCCGATCCCTTTGCCGCGTTTGGCAATGTATTTCTGAACGTGGTTGGCGGCGGCTTGAGTAAGGGTGACTGACATGATGCATTCACTAAACGACGGACGATAAACAATGTGGGTGCGGTTTCACCGCGATAGGGCCGAGCGACCCGGAAGCAATCGCGGTCGAACCGCTCCCACAAAAACGAACGAATTACGCGGCGACTTTTTCCGCGACTGGATGCTTCGCTTTGTAATCCAGCACCGCCGCCTTGATCGCATCTTCTGCGAGGATCGAGCAGTGAATTTTTACCGGCGGAAGCGCGAGTTCTTCAGCGATTTGCGTGTTCTTCAGGTTCATCGCTTCATCGAGCGTTTTGCCTTTGACCCATTCGGTCACGAGCGAGCTTGAGGCAATCGCTGAGCCGCAGCCGTAGGTCTTGAATTTCGCGTCTTCGATGATGCCGTTGGCACCCACCTTGATCTGCAATTTCATGACGTCACCGCAGGCGGGCGCGCCCACCATACCGGTGCCGATATCCGCTTCATCTTTGCCAAACGCGCCTACGTTGCGGGGGTTTTCGTAGTGATCGACGACTTTTTCGCTGTATGCCATTTTTAGTTACCTCTTCAAACCTTCGGAAAAGGAAGCCACGTGCCCCCTCACCCTAACCCTCTCCCGCGAAGGGAGAGGGGACTAAAACAAATTAGTGAGCCGCCCACTGCACCTGCGAAATGTCGATGCCGTCCAGATGCATATCCCATAACGGACTCATCGCGCGCAGTTTCTCTACCGTGCGCTTCATCGTGGCAATCGTCGTATCAACATCTTCCTCAGTCGTGAATCGCCCCACCGTCATGCGGATCGAGCTGTGCGCGAGCTCATCGCTACGGCCCAAGGCGCGCAGCACATAACTCGGCTCCAGCGACGCGCTCGTACACGCCGAGCCCGAACTCACTGCAATTTCCTTCACGCCCATGATGAGGCTTTCGCCTTCGACGTAGTTGAAGCTGATGTTCAGATTGTGCGGAACCCGTTGCTCCATGTCGCCGTTGATGAACACTTCGGGAATGTCTTTGAGGCCCTTGTACAAACGGTCGCGCAGCATGCGGATGCGTTCGTTCTCGGTATTCATTTCGACTTTGGCAAGACGAAACGCCTCGCCCATACCGACGATTTGATGCGTCGCCAGCGTGCCCGAACGGAAGCCGCGCTCATGACCGCCGCCGTGAATTTGCGCTTCCAGACGAATGCGCGGTTTCTTGCGCACGAACAGCGCGCCCATACCTTTCGGGCCATAGGTTTTATGCGCGCTCATGCTGAGCAAATCGACCTTGACATCCTGCAAATCAATCAGCACTTTGCCCGTGGCCTGCGCCGCGTCAACGTGAAAAATGATGCCCTTGCTGCGCGTGATTTCGCCGATTTCTTTGATCGGCTGGATCACGCCAATTTCGTTGTTCACCCACATGATCGAAACGAGAATCGTGTCGGGCCGCAACGCTGCCTTGAACGCGTTCATGTCGATCAGGCCGTTCTCCATCACGTCCATATACGTGACCTCGAAGCCCTGCCGCTCCAGCTCGCGCATGGTGTCGAGCGTGGCCTTGTGCTCGGTCTTCACCGTGATGAGGTGCTTGCCTTTTTCTTTGTAGAACTGGGCTGCCCCCTTAACGGCAAGGTTGATGGACTCGGTTGCGCCCGACGTCCACACGATTTCTTTGGCATCGCAATTCACGAGCGCTGCGACCCGCTCGCGCGCCTCGTCTACGGCGGCTTCTGTTTCCCAGCCGTAGGCATGCGAGCGCGAGGCCGGGTTGCCGAAATGCTCGGTGAGGAACGGAATCATCTTGGCTGCAACGCGCGGATCAACCGGTGTGGTGGCGCTGTAGTCCATGTAGATCGGGAGACTCATACGCATGCTCCGGCGCTGTAGTCCATGTAAATCGGGAGGTGGTTCATAAAAACTTCAGAACAAGAAAACGAACAAAAAACTAAGCCGCCAGCGCCGCGGGGACGGCCACTTTGCGCAGATCTTTAACCATATGAATCGAGGGATTCCTGCGCGCTTTGGCGTCATCCACGAGCGATTGCAGGCTCACGCCCTGCAGGTAGGTGAAGATGTGCGCGTTCAGGCTCGCCCACAGGTGATGGGTGAGGCAAATGCTGTCGTCGTGACAATTTTTTTCGCCACCGCAACTGGTCGTGTCGATCGGCTCGTCGACCGCAATGATGATGTCGGACACGCTCATCGTGCCTGGTGGTTTCGCAAGGTTATAGCCACCACCCGGACCGCGCACGCTTTCGACCAGACCGGCTCGACGCAGCTTGCCGAACAGCTGCTCAAGGTAGGAGAGCGAAATTTTTTGCCGCGCGGAGACTTCGGCCAGCGTGACTGGCCCTTCGTGATTGAAGAGCGCCACGTCAATCATGGCGGTAACGGCGAAACGGCCTTTGGTGGTGAGCTTCATTGATGTTGTCGCACTCTCTTTGGGCTAGTTGCGCTTCACAGATTGTGAAACGCACTGGCAATAACGGTCAACTCTGAACCAATGAGCTTTAGCTGTTGACATCGAGCCAAGCTCACTCACCATCGCTACTGTCTCTGTCACTGCAACGTATAGTGGTTGTCAAACCCTATTGATCCATCGCTATAAGTTTAGTATTCCCGAGTAATTTAGTCAAGCTAAAGCCCGAGCAGTTTTGTAGGGATTAGTCCGGTCGCAATCGTTTCGAGCAACAGCTTTTTCCATAAGCCCACTAGATTAATGGGCTACAGCACGATCTATCGAAAAGTCGACAGGCAGGGTTTCCGGCTGAAACCGATTTGTCAAACTTTGCGTAGACAGTATGAAGTAATTAAATTACGTATTAACGCGTGCACTCAGTTTGCACGCAAAAAAGTGCAAATCCTGTTGTTACTCGTCCATAAATCTCTGGGGAATACCGTGAAGTTTCACACCGCATTGTTAGCTACGTTAGGTATCGTCGCATGGGTCGGTGGGACTTGTGCGACCGCCCATGACGCCTGGGTCGCGCCGGTCGACGGGCCGATATATCCCGTGCATTTCGGCCACAAAGCACCTCAGGACTATGTGGCAGCCAAGGTCAAAGCGGTCACCGCGTTTGATGCTGCGCGTGCGCCGCTCGCGGTAGAAATTTCCCGTGACGCCAAAGGCGCGAGCGTCAAGGCGAGCGGCAAACCGGCGATGCTGCTGGTTGAATTCGACAATGGTTTTTATACCAAGGTGGACGGCAAGAGCGTGCAGATGAGCAAGCGTGACGCGCCCGCTGGCAGCACCACGAACCATCCCGTGAAATCGGGCAAAACCATCGTGCAATGGGCGCCGTGGATGACCGAGCCCGTGGGCCAGCGCCTTGAGGTATTGCCGGTTGACACCAGTACGCCCGCAGCAGGCAGCAAATTCAAGGTGCGCGTGCTACTCGACGGCAAGCCGGTGGCAGGTTTGATGGTCGAAAACAACAGCAACGAAACTGGCCCAAAAACCGATGCCCAAGGACTCGCCACATTGACGCTGGTCAAGGGCATCAACCGACTTGCCGTTGACTACGATATTCCGATGAAAGGCGACCCGGACACCGACAAGCTGGGGCTCAACGCCTCGCTCGTGTTTATGACCAAATAGCCCTTCAGCGCAAGTGATCACCTTCATGAAAAATTACACTTTTCCGCGTGGCCAACGTCCCCTTGCCGCCGCCATTTCGCTCACGCTCGTCAGCGTCGTTGGCGCGCAAACCGCAACGCCACCTGCGGATACAACACGCCAGGAGACGGTCGTCGCCGCCAGCGACCCGGAAAAGGCTAAGGCCGTCACGCTCGATAACGTGATCATCAAAGGTCAAGCGATCAGCACCAGCGCACAGCAGCCGTTCAGCGTGAAGACGTTCGACAAAGACGATTTTCGTGAACGTCAGGTGCGGCAAGTAGAGCAGTTGTATCGCGAAGTCGCTGGCATGGAAGTGCGCGGACTTGGCTATGGCAATGTGGCGAACTCCATCACACTGCGCAGCTTTTCGGGCGGTGGTCACGGCAGCGATATTGGCTTTGTGGTGGACGGTATACCGTTGAACGAAGCGTCGAGCCATGCCGACGGCTACGCCGACGTGGGCGTGTTGATTCCGCTGGAAATTGCTTCAATGTCCGTGTTCAAAGGCCCCGTGTCCGCGCTGTACGGCAACTTTAACCGTGCGGGCCTAATCGCCATCGAAACGCGCAAAGGTGGCCGCTACTCCGAATTCGACATCGGTCTTGGCTCGTATCGAACGGCCGACGTGCAGGGCGCGTTTGGCGGTCAAGTGGGCGGCGCAACCGTGAACCTGGCCGCGCAGGTTTATCGCACCGATGGTTACCGCCCGCAGTCGGACAGCGAGCGCGGCGCCTTTGCCGGACGCGCGGCATTCAATCTCTCCAGCGACACACAACTGGCCATCGCGACGCGTTTGTACAACGGCCAATCGAATACGGCGTCGATCATCACGCAGGCGCAGTTCGACAACCGTGATCGCTTCTTCGATCTCAACCCGAATGTGCAAAACGACAGCACTGACAAAGTTTTCAAGACGCTGCGGGCCGATCTTTCGCATCGCATCAATTCTGAATTGAAGGCACTGGCGCTTGTTTATGGCACGCAGCAAACGTTTCGTCGATCATTCACTCGTCTGACCAACGCGACGACGTGGCAGTAGCGAGAAGAAGCGTACGACCGCGACGTGCTTGGTTTTGGGGTCAACCTGAACGGCGAACACAAGCCGCTCGGCGCGACGCTTAAATGGGTTTTCGGCGCAGAGCGCTATCAGGAGAAAACGCTCTACACCTACGCCGATGCACTGAACAACGGTGCGTTCACGGCAACCACGCTCACCAGTGGCGTATCGGGCGGCATCGGCACGCTCAATCGCAATCTGCGCAATGAGTTTTCCTCGCTGTTCGGCCAAGCTGAATGGCAGTTGCATCCGCTATTCAAACCCACCGCTGGCGCGCGCTATGACAGCGTGACGGGAGGTTGCCAGAAAGCGGGCGTCGAGACGCGCACCGGAGCGAGCGCGCAGTGTTTTGATCAACCAAAATTCAACATCAGCACACCTAAAGTCGGCGTTCGCTCGACCTGGATTCCGAGTGTTTTTGACACACGAGTGAGCGTTGCCGAAGGCTTTGCGCTGCCGAGCGATGCGGCTAAGTTCACCGCTGGGCTCAAAGTTGACGCCACCAAATTCAGGCAAACCGAAATCGGCGCAACGCTTCGCCCACACGCTGATCTGTACGTTGACATCGCCGGATTTCGTATCGATAGCCGGGACGAAATAGCGCTAATTGTCCCCGCAACGTTGACCTACGCCAACATCGGCAAGACACGTCGTCAAGGTCTCGAAGCCGAGATTCGTTACACGCCCGCGCAGTGGCTGGAATTGTCCGCCGCCCTTGCCTCGTTTCGCACCAAGGTCGTTGAATCACTACCGACGACGCCGTTTTTGGTGGGCAGCGAATTAACCGGCGTCGCGCGCAATCTCGTCACCGTGGTTGCGGCAGTCAAACCTATCGAGAGCATGACATTGACCGCCACCGCACGCTCGGTAGGCCGCTACGCGATTTCGCAGCCCAGTGCCACGGTTAAGCCGCTGTATTACGACGGTTACAAAATGCTCGACTTGATGGCGACCTACGACTTCAACAATCGTAGCGCGTCGAAGCGAAGCGTTTATGTTCAAGTCGCGAATGTCACGGATCGGCGCTACGCAACGTCAGCGGGCCAGACCGGCGGCACACGCACCTACAACCCTGCTCCCCCAAGAACGTTCATGGTGGGTGCGTCAATGAATTTTTGATTTCAACGCAGTCGAGACGCGTCATATCAGCAAGTGCGTCGGTAACGATTGCTACGTCGGTTGAGACTATGGATCTCCTTCGGCGGGCACGGCAACGTGCCCGTTTTTCGTGCTGCCTTTACTATGGCATCCAACTAAGTCTTGGGATGAACATGCACGTGTGGTGCGAAATCAGCGCCGCGGCTGTGATCGTCCGCTGGGTCATGATGGTGTTGCTCATCGCGCGAATGATCATGCGGACGGCCCACCTCAACCGGCACCAGATTCACCTGCCCGTGACGCACGCCACGCTCTGCAATTAACGCTTGCGAAAAACGCCTCACCTCCGACGTGGGGCCACGCAAAATCGCCGCCTCCAGGCAATGATCGTGATCGAGGTGTACGTGCATCGTGGACACGCTCACGTCGTGATGCGCGTGATGCGCGGCGGTCACGCGCGCTGCGAGGTCGCGCTCGTGATGGTTGTACACATAGCTCAAGCAGGCGACGCAATGCGTGGCCGTATCGGAGGCCAAACGATCCGCCTCCAGTGCACCGCGCACTAAATCACGAAACGCCTCCGACCGATTTTGATAGCCGCGTAAATCAAGCAACCGATCAAACTCGTCGGCCAGATCATCATTGACAGAAATTGTGATTCGCCGCATGGTTTCGTTCTCCTGCCGTAATGCTAACGACAGTGTTGACGATTCTGGAAGCCACGGCAAATCACGTCCCGCGTCGCATTTTTGCGCTTACAATTTAATCATGTTCCGCACTCACGCTAGCCGTCAACTCCGCAGCCTCATGACGATACTCGCCATGATCGTGGTGACGCTTGCTGCGCTTGCGCCTGCGATCACCAATGCGCTGGGTCACACGCCTGTGGCCAATTGGGTCGAACTCTGTTCTGCGCAGGGCACAAAGCGCATCGCGGTCAACGCGGCGGGCGAGCCGATCAGCCCCGCAGAACAGGTGATGCAGCATTCGGAGCACTGCCCGTTCTGCCATATCGAGCACACACCCGCCGCGCTACCGCCCGCGATAGCGCCCGCAGTCCCGCAAACGCAGGCTCATCAAGCCTTTCCTGCGCTTTTCTACGCCGCCAAGCGGCCCCTGCACGCCTGGGCACCCGCCCTTGCGCGTGCCCCTCCCGCCCTTTCCTGATCCCCGTCATCGGCATTTGACCGCGCGCTGAGCGCGCGCACCTTTGGTGCGCTCGATCAGTCGTGTGCTTGCCGGTTCGTCGACTCATCAATCAGGGAGGCCAGCATGCCATTGCTGTGGCCGTACGTTGTTCTCACGCGGCGCAAGTGTTGCGCGTTGCTTGCATTCATTTCGCTAGCCTCCTTGGCCGCGTGCTCCGCATCGCCGAAATTCAACGCCATCGACATCACAGGTGCCGACTACGCGCGTGAGTTCTCCTTGCGCGACGTTAATGGAAAGACCCGAACGCTCGCAGAATTTCGCGGCAAGATTGTGTTGTTTTTTTTCGGCTTCACTCAGTGCCCAGACGTCTGCCCCACCGCGCTCACTCGCGCCGCTGAAGTCAAAAAACAACTCGGAGGCGACGGCGACAAATTGCAGGTGATCTTCGTCACCGTCGACCCGGAGCGAGACAGCGCAGTGGTGCTGAAAGCCTATACCGAGGCGTTTGATCCGGCATTTCTGGGACTAAGCACCGATGTCGCGAACACTGAGGTAACGGCCGATGCGTTTCACATTTTTTTTCGCAAAGTGCCCACCGGTGCGAGCTACACGATGGACCACTCGGCCGTCACCTACGTGTACGACACGCAAACCAAATTGCGCCTCGCCGTCAAACACGATTTGCCGGCGGAACTCCTCACCGCCGACGTTCGCGCGTTGCTCGCGCAGCGCGCGTCAACACACTAATTTTTAGCAAAGCACTCTTATGAAAACCACCTTCTTCAAATTCATCATCACTTCCGCCGCGTTTCTTGCACCACTCGCAATCACGCACGCACAGGTCACCGTCAACGAAACATGGGTGCGCGCCACCGTTCCGCAGCAGAAGGCCACCGGGGCTTTCATGCAACTCAAGGCAGACGCCAGCATGCGACTCATCTCCGCACAGTCGCCCGTCGCCGCCATCGTTGAAATCCACGAAATGGTGATGGAGGGCAACCTCATGAAAATACGCGCCATTCCAGGCATCGAAATTCCTGCAGGACAAACGCTGAGTCTCAAACCGGGTGGCTATCACGTCATGCTGATCGACCTCAAGGACACCGTCAAAGCGGGCGACACCGTACCGATCACCCTTAATTTCGAAGGCCTCGACGGCAAGAAGCAGGCGCTTGAAATCAAGGCACCGGTACGTGCGCTGAACGCGGGCGCGCCGCGCGCGGATGAGCACAAACACTAGCTGTTCTTCGCGATCAATCGCTTTCGTAACGTTCGCAATTTCATTCAGTAACTCACACCATGAACCACCACCAATCGCTATTCTGCATCGCAATCACTGCCGCGCTAGCCGCGCCAGTGCTCGCTCAAAGCCCCCCGCAAAAAGTCGAACCGGTTGAAGTAACGGGTTCGAACGACAGCTACACCCCACCCGCTCGCGCCACTGCAACCAAGACCGACACACCGAATCTGCTCACACCACAATCCATCGCCGTCGTGCCTCGTGCCGTTCTCAATGAGCAACGTGCCATCACGCTGACCGATGCCGTACGAAACGTCTCCGGCGTTGCCAGCGACTTCGGCTTCAACGGTAATGCGCAGCCGCTGCTGATCCTTCGTGGCTTTCCGTCCACTTCGATGAGCGCGCAGTCGTCCATGTTGGGCAGCTCGACCTACTACCTCGACGGCAACCCGGTGAAGGGCGTGCCGGTCAACATGGCTGATGTGCAGGCGGTGGAGGTGGTGAAAGGCCCCGCCAGCGTGCTCTACGGCCGTTCGGAGCCGGGCGGTCTGGTGAATGTGGTGCGTCGGCCGCTCTCTGCCAACACGGCATTCTCTTTTGATCAAACCATTGGTCAGTACGGGCTGTCGCGCACGGTGCTTGAGGGTGGCGGCGCGCTCAACGAGACGCGAACGCTGCTCGGTCGCGCCAACCTCTCCTATGTCAAAGACGGTTCGCCGCGCGACTTCGTGAAGAACGATCTGGCTGCGCTGAGCGCCACACTGGGCTGGATTCCCACTGCGTCGACGGCCATCACTGCGTCATTCAACTTCAACGACCAGCGCTACCGCACCGACTATGGTGTGCCGGTGCAAGGTACGCGCCCAATTACACCGAACGATCATCTGCAATACAACGATTCTCCCGAAGCGTCGCGCACCAAGAGCAACACCGTCGCAATTACCGCCGAGCATCGCTTTTCCGACGCGTGGAAAGCGAAGCTGCGGCTGTTGACGCAGCGCGCTGATACGCATGAAGTCGACGTCACGCCCTACCGCATTGATCTCGCAACCGGTGACGATTGCAGCAGCGCAAAGCCGCCGCAAATGTGCCGCTACTACTTCTACGCGCGTCCCAACGGACGTGCCAAGCTCGATCAGGTCACGCTCGATATCACGGGCAAATTCGACACTGGCGCGTTGACGCACAGCGTGCTCGCAACCGTCGATTCCTTCCGCGATGAAAGAACGGGTGTCACCTATTTGCAAACGCTGCCGTCGGTCGATTTTTTCAATCCCCGGCCCAGCAATACGCCTCGACTGGACACAGCCAGAGCTGTCACGGACACACGCGATGACCGTTCGCGCTGGACAAGTGTGACGCTGCAAGACCAGATCGCGCTGGGCGGCGGACTGCACGCGGTGCTCGCACTTCGCCATGACAAAACCGCGGCGGTCTACGCTGCAAAGGATTCAGCCCGACCCAACGAGGTCTCGCTCACGTCACCACGCGCGGGGCTCGTCTATCAATTGTCGGCGAACCATTCGCTCTACGCGCAATATCAGGATTCGCTCGCTGCCAACAATGGCCGCAATCCGGCGGACGGCACGGCGCTCGCGCCCGAGCGGGCGAAGCAAATTGAGATTGGCTATAAAGCCGCGCTGTTCGACGGGCTCGTCACCTCCACGCTCGCCGCCTACCAGCTTGAGAAGCGCAACCTTGCGGATTACGCGCTCCGCTTCACCCAGAACTCGATCCGCACCACGGGTAAAGCACGCTCTCGCGGCATTGAGTGGGATGCCCTCGGTCAGCTGAGCACTAACGTTGCCGTCATCGCAAGCTACGCCTTCACCGACACCGAGGTGCTGGAAGACACAGGCAATCGAGGCAAGGCGTTAGCCAACGCACCGAAGTATTCCGGCAGTGTCTGGGCACGCTACACCATGGGACCCTGGGCGTTCGGCGGCGGCGTGTTCGCGCAATCGCAGCGACAGGGCGACACCGCCAACACCTTTCAGCTACCGGGCTACGCCACCACTGATTTGATGGCGAGCTACAGCTTTCGTATGGGCGGCAATCGAGCCATCGTTCAAGGCAACGTGAAGAACGTATTCAACCGCGTTTACTTCACCGGCAGCCACCAATTTTCGAGCGACTGGGTGCAAGTGGGCGCGCCGCGCAGCGCATCGGTTTCGTTGCGTGTTGAGTTCTAGGAGCCATCAAAATGAACCGACGACAGTTCAATCGCGCTGCGGCCCTTGCCAGCCTGATCGCCGCAGCCCGCGCAAGCGGACATGACGGCAAGGCGGTAACACCCGCGCAAGCAAGCACAGCAGTACCCGGCCACAAGCCAGCAACAACCACGCGAGCCGCAGAGGCTCAGCACATGGAGGTGATGAAAAAGTATGCGCACCTGACGGAAGGCCCGAAGCTCACCATCGCGATGCTCGCTTATCCGGGCATGTTCCCGCTCGATCTTGTCGGGCCGCTGGCGGTCTTTGACGCCTTGGTCAATCGCGACATTCACATCGTCGCCAAGACGCTCGACCCCGTTCGTGGAGACAAGCCGGACGAGCCCGCGCTCATTCCTATTCATCCCACCACCACGCTCAAGGACTGCCCCGAAGTTGTCGACGTGCTGTTCGTGCCGGGCGGCGGATCGGGCACGCTCGCCATGATGGAAGATCAGGAGGTGCTGAGCTTTCTGCGCTCACGCGGGCAGCGTGCCCGCTACGTGACAAGCGTTTGCACCGGCTCGCTGATCCTGGGCGCGGCGGGTTTACTCGACGGGTATCGGGCGTCGTCGTACTGGGCCACACTTGACGCGCTCAAGCATCTCGGCGCGATCCCGACCCGCGGGCTCGTCGTCACCGATCGCAATCGAATCACCGCCGGTGGCGTCACAGCCGGTATCTATTTCGCGCTGACGCTGGTGTCGCTGCTGCGCACGCCGCTCTATGCGCAGGCTGTACAGCTCTTACTCGAATACGACCCGGCCCCCCCGTTCAACGCGGGCTCACCCGACAAAGCACCACCGCTGGTGCGCGAGTTTGTCGCCGAGATGTTCACGGGCTTCAACGAAACCATACAAAGCATCGGTGCCAAAGCATCTAGGAAGCGTAGATAACCAATGAATACACAGAACATTTCAACGACCATCGCTATTCGTCCGGTTGATCTACAGCGATCCAATTTGCGGCGCTCCTCATGGCTTGCATTGCTCGCGATTGCGTCGCTTGCGACTTGGCCTGTTACGGCAAACGCTCACATAGTCCTCGACCAGAAAACCGCCGTCGCGGGCAGCTATTTTCGCGGCGCATTTCGCGTCGGTCACGGCTGCGACGGCTCGGCGACGGTAGCGATCACGGTGCGCCTTCCTGACGGCGTGCGCGGCGCTAAGCCCATGCCCAAACCCGGCTGGACCATCGAGCGTCGCGTCGAAAAGCTTGCCAAGCCGTATGACTCACACGGCAAGACCATTAGCGAAGACGTAACGGCCATCACCTGGCGCGGCGGCCCGATGCCCGATGCCCATTACGACGAATTCATCATGCAGATGCAATTGCCCGCAACGCCTGAACCGATCTGGTTCAAGGTCTTGCAGCAATGCGAAAGAGGCGAGACCGATTGGGCGATGGTGCCCGCGACGGGTACCAGCACGCGTGGCCTCAAGTCGCCCGCCGCGTTACTCGAGCTCACACCGGCCCTCAACGCTGCACCTGCGCCCGCCGCGAGCCCCGCCGCGCCGAAGGCCAACGACGAACACAAACATTGATTTCTCCGATCCCCATGAACTTCTCCATAAAACCTCTCGCCGCCGCGCTGCTCGCGCTTTACGCAACCCACGCAGTGCAAGCCGCAGCCCAAAGCACACCCGAAGCATCGACCCAACTCGCACAAGCCGAATCACAAGTCAAAACGCTCGGCACGGTTACCGTGACCGGCAATCAGCCCACCTCGCTCCCCACGCAAATTCCGACCACGATTGAAGGCATTACCGGCAAAGAAATCGCCGAAAAAATCAACGCGTTTGACAGCGAAGACGCGCTCAAATATTTTCCGAGCCTGCTCGTGCGTAAGCGCTACGTCGGCGACTACGACCATGCGGTGCTTGCCACGCGTGCATCGGGCACCGGCAACAGCGCACGCTCGCTGGTGTACGCCGACGGCATTTTGCTGTCGAACCTGCTCGGCAATGGCGCAAGCTACACGCCGCGCTGGGGCCTCGTGAGCCCCGAGGAAATCGAGCGTGTTGACGTGCTCTACGGCCCGTTCTCTGCGGCCTATCCTGGCAACTCGGTGGGCGCGGTGGTGGACTATGTGACCCGCATGCCGAAAGCGTTTGAGGCGAGCGTGAAAGGCTCGTACTTCACGCAAAACTACAAGCAATACGGCACCCACGACACCTACAACGGCTACGCCCTGTCGGCATCGCTCGGCAGTCGCAGCGGCGCGTGGTCGTGGTGGTTGGCGGTCAATCGACTCGACAACGCGGGTCATCCCATCGCGTTCGCTAACAAGCTGCTCACGCAGGGCACAGTCAGCGCAAGCGGCACGCGTGTCACGGGTTCCGTGGCTGACAAAAATCCGAAGAATCAGGATTGGCTGATCCTCGGCGACACCAATCAAATCGACACCGTTCAGGATCAGGCCAAAGCCAAAATCGCTTACGATTTTTCACCGACCATCCGCGCTAGTTACACACTGGGCCTCTGGAAAAACGATGCGGATCGTTTCTCCAACAGCTACTTCAAGGACGCCAACGGCAACACGATTTACAGCGGCAACGTGAATATCGATGGCCGTCAATACGCGATTGCCAACACCGATTTTTCGCGCAGCACGCAGCGGCTGGAGCACGTCATTCACGGCCTCACGCTCAAGTCGAGTACGCGGGGCGTGTTCGACTGGGAGCTAGCGGGCAGTATCTATGACTACTCGAAAGATTTGTCGCGCGCCGCGCTCGGTGCGTACGACGGCACTGCCGCAGGCGGCGCAGGCCGCATCACCGATCTCAACGGCACCGGCTGGAGCACGGTGTCCGCACGCGGCGTATGGCGACCGGGCGCAAGCGATGCGGCGCTAGGCAATCACATCGTTGAATTCGGCTATCAGGACTATCGCAGCAAACTGCGTACGCTCGTTTCCAATACCGCCGACTGGCGTGGCGGTGCGGCGGGCGCACGTTTCTCTGCATTCAACGGCAACACCGATTTGCAGGGACTTTACGCGCAGGACACATGGACGATTTCGCCCGCGCTCCGTTCGACTTTCGGTCTGCGCTGGGAGCGATGGCATGCGTTCAGCGGGTAAATCGGCAACGCCGCCGCGATCACCAATCTGAGCGAGCGAACTGAATCGTACGCGTCACCGAAATTCGCGTTGGCCTGGCAAGCAACACCGGAGTGGACGATCAAGGGCTCGTTGGGTCGCGCCGTGCGCACGCCGACCGTAGCTGAGCTGTATCAGGGCTCGATCTCAGCGACGACCATCGTCAACAACGATCCCAACCTGAAACCGGAAAAGTCGTGGACCAGCGAACTCTCCGCTGAGCGCGATATCGGTCTCGGCAGTCTACGCGCCACCGCCTTCTTCGAGCGCACGAAGGACGCGTTGTTCTCACAAACGAATGTCAGCGTCACACCGAACGTGACCAACATCCAGAACGTCGACGCAATCCGGACGCATGGCATCGAACTCGCGCTGCAAGCCGCCGATGTTGCCATCAAGGGCCTCGACATCACCAGCAGCGTCACCTGGACGCGCTCTGTCATCACGAAGAACGACAAATTCCCCGCCAGTGTCGGCAAATGGCAACCGCGCGTGCCGGACTGGCGTGCGAACGTCCTCGCAACGTATCGCACCAATGACCGCTGGAGCTTCACCGGTGGCCTGCGCTACAGCGGCCTGCAATACGGCACGCTCGACAACAGCGACCCGAACGGCGCAACCTACACCGGTGTGTCTAAATTCCTCGTCGCCGACGTGCGGGCTCGTTACAACGTGAACAAAACGATCACGCTGTCAGCGGGCATCGACAATCTCAACAACGAAAAATACTGGGCGTTTCATCCGTACACGCAGCGTATGTTCGTGGTCGAAGTGAAGGCGGATTTTTGACCGGTCGCTGCGATGTCACGAAGCTGCGATGCCGCGCGGCGGAATCGTTGCCAACGCGCCCTCGATTTCGCTGTAGCTGCATCGAGGCTACGAAAACGGTGAGCGGGAAATTCTTTAATTCAGGAAGCGCCAAAGTTGCAGCACTCCAGACGGAAATGACATTCAGCTTTTCGCTGTAACGACCACTGCATTGGGGATGTAGCCATTAACTGGCGTGAGTCGACTCGTAGCCCGTTAATGGCTGAGCCCTTTTCTAGCGGCGCATACACGAAAAAGCTGAACCGCCGGACGCCATCAAAGGAGCGCTGTTGCGGGCAACGTAGAAATCCCCTGCTCGCGAGCCGCCGCGTCTTGCGCCGCCATCGCACAAACGAATCCGTCACGGGTTCGCAGCCTCTGCCAGTAATGCGCGACAGCCGGTGCGAATCGCTCGTGCAGCCCCAGCAATTCAGCCAGCATGAGTGCATAGCCCACGGCGACATCGGCCGCCGTAAACCGCCCTGCACAAAGAAATTCATGCGTAGCGAGATGCGGCTCCAGGGTACGCAGCCGCGACAAAAACCACTTGCTGTAATCGTCAGCCACTTGCGGCTGCAATCGCCCCGCAGGTTCGAACCGCGAGTAGCGCAGCACGAGCGTCTGCGGGAAGGTGAGCGTGGCGTCGCTCATGTGCAGATAGTTCAGGTAGTCGCCGAAATCGGGCTCATCCGCAGCGACGTTCAGCACACCTGGTGAGTGCCGCAAAGCCAGATACTCGCAGATCGCTGCCGATTCAGTCATCCGCGTTTCGGCGTCGATAAACAACGGCACCGTACCGCGCGGATTCAGCTCAAGAAAAGATTTGTCATGCGCGCGCGGCGGGAAGGAGAGCAGGCGCAGCTCGTAAGGCAGACGCAACTCTTCAAGCATCCACAAGACGCGGAAGGAACGGGCGCTGACACAGTGGTAGAGGGTGAGCATGGGCGTATTGAATCATGCGGGCGGATTGCGTGGACGTGGAAACACAATATGCTTGTTTTCAGCGATCACTGCGGCAACGAGTTGCCCAACCCCCTCACCCAAAACAAATTCATGGAACTAATAGATGAATGCGCGCTGCTTGGCGCAGCAATACTTTCTGCTCAGAAGCTGGAGTTCGCGCTGTATGGAATAGTCGCGCATCTGTCGCATCTACCAGAGGCGCAGAAAGAAAAGCGATTTCGGGATTTAACACCTGAGAAGTTCTTGCGCGGAAACGTAGATGACCTAAAGGCGACTTTAGGGCAGTTGGAAACAGCGTTTAGTGAGAAATTATTGATAAGCACCAGCGATTTAAAAGACTTCGTCCGCGACAGAAATTTAATCGCTCACAACTATTGGCGCTTGACCAAATCCAATATCAACGGTGGTGAGAAGTTGACCGACCCAGAAGCATTTCTGCGACGATTCCTTGCTCGTTGTGATCAATGGGCAAGTATTGTTCGCGGATTGCTGTGGGTGCTTATGAGAGCTACGGCCGAGAAAGAGGGGAGGCTCTCCGAGCTTAACTTCAACGAGCAGCAGATGAGCGACATTGCGGCGTACGACGCTCAATCTAGCGCTAGCTATGTTTATAAAGTCCGGTAGAGTTGACGGCCGGTGCCAACCCTCCCTTGGCGCAAGAGGTTAGTTCGTTTGCCGACGCTTGGTGGGCACGGGGTGCCCACCCTTCAAAACGCATCATTCGCGACAAAACATCGATGTTAAAACGCCCACACAAGCGTTCGAACCGACGACGATGACCGGCGGGATTGGTCTGTGATTCTCGATTGAATGCGGCTACGGCGCCGCCGGAATCAACAACCCTCTAACCACCGCAGGCCGTGCAACAAACGCCACAAGCGCACGCGCGACATTCGGGAATTCGCTAAAACCCACCAGCTCACCTGCGCCGTAGAACCCGACCAAGTTTCTCACCCATGGGAAGGTTGCGATGTCGGCGATGCTGTAGTCGTCACCCATGATCCACGCGTTTTTCGCGAGGCGTTTTTCCAGCACACCCAGCAAGCGCTTCGATTCCGCGACATAGCGATCACGCGGGCGTTTGTCCTCAAATTCTTTACCGGCAAATTTGTGGAAGAAACCAAGCTGGCCGAACATCGGGCCGACGCCGCCCATTTGCCACATCACCCACTGAATCGTCTCGTAGCGTTTCGCGGCATCCGTCGACATGAACCTGCCGGTTTTCTCTGCGAGATAAATCAGGATCGCACCGGTTTCCCACAGTGGCAATGGTTTTCCGCCAGGGCCTTCAGGGTCAATGATCGCGGGGATTTTGTTGTTCGGATTGAGTGACAGAAACTCCGGCGTCATCTGATCGTTGCTGCCAAAGTCGACACGGTGCGGCTCATACGGCAAGCCCGTTTCCTCCAGCATGATCGAGACTTTGACGCCGTTGGGCGTCGGCAGCGAATAGAGCTGAATGCGGTCAGGATGCTGGGCAGCCCATTTTCTTGTGATGGGAAAGCTGGAGAGATCGGTCATGGTGAGTCCTTGAGGAATGTGGAGGCGTTGGGCTTGTTATGCACATGTGCGGTCACACGCAGTTGATTCAACCGATCACGACAAATCAGGGCGCTGGTACGCCCGCTTCCCATTGTGCCCATCGCGCTACGATGTCGCGCACCAGGAGGCCACCCACGTTGTAGAGATTGGCCGTTGCCGGGCCGAAGCCGCCAGACCCGCCGTTGGTGGAGGCCATGAGCGACGCGTACGCTGTTTGTCCGGGGTACGGGCGGTCAAAGTTTGAAGCAGTACGCAGGACGGCGAGGCGTTTGATATCGACCTTGCCGGATGCCGCGGCGCGAGCCAAAGCGTTGTAGGTGGCGTTGTCTTCTTGCTGCGTGGTGCAGTAAACCCCTTTGCCGTCGGTGAGCAGTGTCGTCCAGTCCCGCGCGTGCTGCCCGAGGCGATGCCCGTGCCACCACGTGTCGCCGCCTAGCGTGTCGCATTGTGTGACGGTGGGCGGTTGATTGGCGGGCAATTTTTTGTATTGAGCGCGATAGGCTCGGGCTTTGTCGTTATCGGCCAGCGTGGCACCGAGTGTCAGCGCGAGTGCTTTTTGCAGCAAGGCTTCGTCGAGCTGCGCGACTTCAGTCTGATACTCGAACTTGGGCTTTTGTCCCGGCCCTTTGGTCATGATCCCAAAGTAACCAGACTGCCATTTTTTTGGCATTTCGCGCGCATCAATTTCATGGGCAACGCCAACGTCAACGAGATAGCGTGCCCAAGCCGCCGTTCCCGTGGTGCCGCGCGCGGGATCGATCCCGGCGATGCCTGCGATCAGAAAGTAGGCCTTCTTCAAATCGAATCGTGGGTCGAGCGTGAGCGCGGTGGTCGACGCAGAGAAGTGGCTCAGCGAATTCAGACAGCGATTTAAGCGAAACTTCAGGGCATAAGGCGAGGCGTTAATAGCGCTCGCGAACTGGAGTTTTTTATGTTGAAGAAGAAGTCATCGGTTGCCAAGAAGCAGCGCCGGAAATTG
>JANXUB010000090.1 GCA_025352105.1 Burkholderiales bacterium
ATCGAAGAACGGACGCCCCAGTCGCTTCGCAAGCAATTGCCCAATAGTGGTCTTGCCAGACCCCATCAGTCCGATCAGAAAGATGTTTTGAGTGAGCACAGCCGTCAGAACAGGGTTTAGTAAATATTCACGAGGTGGCGATAACGACGACTAAGGCGATAAAAAAGGCGCGGATTTGGCCCGCGCCTTTATTGCTTCCGAATGAAATGCTGCGCGTCGCTTAATTCACTGAGCCGGCCGAATCGGTCAGGATCCGTGGCGTCAAAAATATTAGCAACTCTTGTTTGGTGGTGCCGCGGTTGGTGCGTTTGAACAAATTGCCGATCAAAGGAGCGTCACCTAACAACGGCACCTTGTCAGTTGAATCAGTGATCGTTTCTTCGTAAATTCCACCCAGAACAACCGTATCGCCATTGTTCGCAATGACTTTCGTCGTGACGTGCCGAGTGTTCACTATGGGGCTCCCATCCTGAAAACCCGCGATCGAGTCTTTGGTCACATCGACGTCGAGGATAACGCGCCCGTCTGGCGTTACCTGTGGCGTTACTTCTAGGCCCAGCACGGCGCGGATGGTCACCACAGAAGATTGCCCACCGACGCCGCCAGAAACGCGAAGTTTGAATTCCTGACCTTGCGAGATGGATGCCTTTTGGTTGTTGGCGGTGACCACGCGCGGACTGGAAATTACCTTGCCGCGGTTGGCCGCCTCTGCAGCTGATAGTTCGAGGTTGACCAGATTACCGTTACCTAGGTTCAAGAAAGTCATCGCCAGTGTGCCTGCCGGATTACTGACGGGGAGGTTTACGTTGTAGGGCACCGAATTGATGTATGTACCGGTAATCCCGCCTGTCGTCGTGTCTGGTTTTTGCTGCCAGTAGTAGCTGGATGGAGAGAACCCAGTAACGATACCAGTCCCCGGAACGTTAGCCTGTGCGGCGTCGCCAATCGGAGTTCCAGTTATACCAATGTTGCGACCATTACTATTCATACCAACGCCAATGCCGAATCGCGCGCCTAGTTGGCGGCTGAACGAATCGTCAGCGATCACAACCCGCGCCTCAATCAGGACTTGCTTCACGGAAATATCGATGCGTTGGATCAACGCGCGAACTTGATCCAGCTTGGACGGAGTGTCCTGCACGATAAGTACGTTGGTGCGGGCATCGATGCTTACGCTACCGCGCTTGGAAAGCACGCCGGTTGAAGTCGCGCTCTGACCAGTGCCGCTCGTAGTGGGTATGAGAATCTTGCGCAGCTCATCGGCTTTTTGGTAGTTCAGCTGAAACATCTCGGTACGCAACGGCTCAATGTCAGCGACTTGTGCCTTGGCTTCGAGCTCTTGCTTCTCTTTGAGCGCCAACTCTTCCTTAGGCGCTATCCAGACTACATTGCCATTTTTTCGCATGTCCAACGAGCGCGCTTGCATAACCAAGTCAAGGGCTTGATCCCATGGCACATCCTTAAGGCGCAAGGTGACGTTGCCAGCCACGGTGTCCGATACGATGATGTTGAGTCCGGTGAAGTCGCCAATCACTTGCAGCACCGAGCGCACAGCGATGTCCTGAAAATTAAGCGAGAGTTTTTCGCCTTTGTAGCCAGGGCGAGTTCCCTGCGTTAATTTGTTCGGGTCTTCGATGACCGGTTTGACTTCAATAATCAAACGATTGTCGGTCTGATACGCCGAGTGCTCCCAAAGTCCTTTGGGTTCGATCACCATGCGCGTATTCGTGCCTTGCGTGAAGGTGTCGATCTGTTGAACAGGCGTTCCAAAATCCGAAACGTCGAGCTTCCGCTCGAGGTTTCTTGGCACGGTAGTACGAAGAAAATCGACGATTAACAATTTGCCCTGCGGCTTGATGTCGATGCCGGAGTTTGCGTCGGTCAGATCAACGATGATGCGACCTTCCCCTGCCTGACCGCGACGGAAATCAACGTCGCGTAAGCCAAAGCTTGCACCTTCTGTAGCAGCGCCGGTGAAACGCCCAGTTGCTGGCGCCGCGTCCGCTATTGCGACCCCCGGTGCGTCATATAGCGCAATTGATAGTTTTTTGCCGTCTGACTTAACGTCATAGGCTTGCGACTTGAGCAGATTCAACACGACACGCGTGCGTCCCTGAGCCTGAACAACGTTGTAGCTGCGGAGCACCGAGTCCGTCACCTCGTTGGTTGCCTTGCCAACGCTGGTCGTATTGGCGAAATCGAGCACCAAGCGAGGTGGCGTGGCGATAGCGAACACCGACGGTGCGGCGGGCAGCGGATCCTTCAGCGAAAAAGTTAACGTGGTGCGACCCGCCGCCCCTTTGGCCACTGAGACATCTTCGATGACGTTCTGTGCCGTGGCGACCGGAGCGCAGACAGTAAGCGTCATCGGTAGCACTAACGCTAACGTTCGTCCCTTCCCGCAAAGCGCGCGCAGTAGTTGCGTGGTGTTCATTTCTTTTGCTCCCGCTCTTGCAGCATGATCTTGGTTTGACGTTCGGCCCAATCGCCCGCACCGTCTTGAAATAGTTCTTTCATCGTGACTTCACCGTCAGAAATGGCGGTGACTACGCCAAAATTCTGCCCCATATAGTTGCCTTGTCGAACCTGAAAAACGCGGTTATCGCTTGCCTTTACCAAACCAACAATGGCGCGGCCCTTTTGTAGTGTGCCGACCATCTTGAGTGTTTCGAGCGGATAGGCTTCCAGTGCTTCTTTGCGTCGCGCCAAATCGGGACCGCGTGAACCCTTGCCGGTCTCGACTTTCCTCGGTTTGAACGGATCCGCTTGATCGAAAGCGTTGTACGTGAACGCCTCGTAAGGGCGTATCGCAGGAATTGGGTCGATCTTGCCTTTGGCGGCCAAACCCTGCTCAGCCATCCATGACTTCAAATCCTGATCGTCGCCACCGCCGCAACTCGATAGCGCAATGGCGCTCGCAGCAACCAACAAACAACTTACCGGGCGCGCAAAGAGTGTGTTCATCACTTGGGTGCCTTTGCGGCTTCCTTCGCCTTGCGCTGCTTCGACACTTCTTCGTCATCGAGGTAGCGGAAGGTTTTGGCGACGGCTTCCATCGTCAGCACACCATCTTTCGGGTCTTTGTTGATGATGGCGATGTCGTTCAACGTCACGATACGCGACAGCTGAGACACATCACTGGCGAATGCTCCGATGTCGTGGTAGTTGCCCGTTACGCGCAAATCGACGGGGAGTTCGGCGTAAAAATCCTGTTGCCGCTCGACGCTAGGCTTGAATAATTCAAATTGAAGGCCGCGACCCAGACCCGCCTGATTGATGTCCGAGAGCAATGCGTCCATTTCGCTCTTGCTTGGCAGTTGCCTTAACAATGCGCCGAACTGTTGTTCAACTTCCTTCAATTGCTGAACGTACAAATCGAGATTGATTGCTTGCGCCTTTTTCGAGCTGTATTCCTGACGCAGCGTCACTTCCTGCTTTTCTTTTGCATCCAGCTCGTCGTACTGCGGCATCCAGCCGAAGTAAGCCGCAAGGCCCATCAGCAGCAGAATCAGCAGCGTGATCGCGCCGAATTTTGCGGGTAGCGGCCAAATCCCGATATCGCGGGGATTAAGGCGTTTGATTTCGTCCCAGGTCATCTCTGCGCCCTATTTCGTAATTGCTTGCATGACTTTTTCACGCGAGTTGGGAGGCGCTGCCGTCACCGGAGTGCCCGGCGCACCCGATTTGACCACAGCCGCTTCCAGGCCCTTGAGGCTGATGTTGAGGCTAAATTCGTTCGCCCGTTGATTGCGATCCGTGACGGCCTTGATCTCGACCAATTCCGGCTTTTCCAGATACGGAGACGACTCCAGATTGCGCATCAGCGTTGACACCCGCGCGTTTGATTGCGCTAGCCCAACCAGATTGACTTTTTGCCCGGTTTGCTTGATTGCCTTCAGATAAACGCCGTCCGGCAATTGGCGCACCAGTTGATCGACTAGCTTGACGGACGCGCTTCGATTGACCTGCAAGGTTTCCACCACGGATTTGCGAGCGAGCAATGCGGCGGTTTGCTCTTTGAGCTTTTTGATTTCGTCAATCTGCTCGGTCAGCTTTTTGTTTTCTGCGACGAGCACATCATTGCGCCGCTGCTGCGTTGCGATCCGTTCGTCCAGATAGAGTTTGCCGAGATACCAGAACGCGGCACAGCCAACAAGTACACCCAACAAAATGAAATTGAATTCGCGGCGTCGCACCGCGCGTTTCATCTCGCGGTGCGGCAGGAGATTTATGCGAATCATGCGTCAAACCTCCGCAGGGCGAGGCCACAGGCCACAAGGAGCGTCGGGGCGTCTGCCGCGAGTTGCCTCGATTTCACACCCGGGCTCAAACCCATTTCGGAAAACGGATTAGCGACCGAGGAAATTACATTGGTGCGGCGCGATACCGCGTCCGACAAGCCTGGCAGCGCAGCGCAGCCGCCTGCTAGCAGCATGTAGTCGAGCTGGCCCTGTGCGCTTGATGTGAGGAAGAACTGCAACGCCCGCGCCGCTTCGATCGCGAGCGTATCCACGTAGGGGCGTAGCACGTCGTTGTCGTAGTTGGCGGGCAGGTTACCCGAGCGCTTTGCCGCTTCGGCTTCCTCGCCAGTCATGTTGTAGGCACGCTGAATTTCCTGCGTCAACTGATTGCCGCCAAACGGACTCTCGCGCATGAAAATCTGTTCATCATTGCGAAACACATAAAACCGTGTGGATGTCGCGCCCACATCCAGCACCCCGATGTTCTGATCGATGCCTTTACCTGGAAGTGCCTCAGCCATCAGCTCGTAGGCTCCCATCACTGCCATGGCTTCCACATCCATGACCACTGGCTTCAGGCCCGCTGATTCCAGCGCCGCTACGCGATCTTCGACTTTTTCGCGCCGCGCCGCAGCGATCATGATCTCGACTTGAGTTTCGTCATTGGCCACTGGACCAATGACTGCGTAGTCAAGGTTCACCTCATCGAGGGCGAAAGGAATGTATTGATTTGCTTCCGCTTCAACCGCGAACTCAAGATCTTCCTCGCGGTCAGCCGCCGGGAGCGTGATGCGCTTCGAGATCACCATGCTGGTCGGCAGAGCGACGGCGGCTGTCTTTGAGCGTGAGCCCAATTTTCGCAATGCGCGCTCAATGGTGGCACCTACGGCCTCAAGATTGGCGATATTGCCGTCCGTGACTGCGTCACGGGGCAGAGCCTCGATGGCATAACGACTTAACTCCGGTCGCTGCCGGGTGCCGGACAGCTCCACCATTTTTACGGCAGTACTGCTGATGTCAACACCGATGAGCGGGGTGCTTTTTGCACCGAATACTCCCCGGAGTGAACCCAAAAAATCTTTTTGCATTCAGAGCTTAGGCCACTTTATGTCGCCTGAAACTTTAAGTTGGGAGAGGAGTGTTGCATAAGGTTCGTCCGCTGGCAAGACGTGGCCAAAAATTAGCGCATCTATAATCGGAAAAATACAACATTGGCATAACGGGCAAGCCCGCAGAAGCGATGCAGAAATGCAGAATCTGTGACAAAGGCCCTGTGAGTCGCGGCCGGGATCCGGGGGGAAAAGGTCTCTTTAATGTTCAAGCGCTGGCTGGTTTATCTCTCTTCTGTGCTCGCAGGCGTATTGCTTGTGGGCGGCGTCGTAGGCGCTTTGGTCTGGGCGCTGATCAGCGCGCGGCTGCCCTCGCTTGACGTGCTGACCGACTATCAACCCAAATTGCCGTTGCGGGTGCTCTCGGAAGAGGGCATCACGCTGGCCGAATATGGTGAAGAGCGCCGTCGAGTGGTCAAACTCGCGGATGTGCCAGTGCATGTCAGGCAGGCGATTCTGGCGGCGGAAGACGGCAAGTTTTACGAGCATTCGGGCGTTGACTGGCTCGCGGCGCTGCGGGTGGCCTATACCAACGTCACCACGGGTTCGCGCATCGGTGCCAGCACGATCACCATGCAGGTGGCGCGCAATTTCTTCCTGACGCGCGAACGAATGGGTTTGGCCGGTTACCTGCGTAAGGCCAATGAAGTAGTACTTACTTACAAAATTGAGCAGGAGCTGACTAAGGATCAGATTCTTGAGCTCTACATCAATCAAATTTTTCTGGGTCAGCGAGCGTTTGGATTTGCGGCCGCGGCGCAGGCGTATTACGGCAAGCCGCTGGCTAATATCACCGTCGCCGAAGCCGCCATGTTGGCCGGATTGCCGAAAGCGCCGTCGGCCTACAACCCTTTTGCCAATGCCAGCCGCGCAACCTTGCGCCAGCAATATGTCCTGCGGCGCATGCATGAGCTTGATTACCTGAACGACGCACAGTTCAAGGCGGCGCTCGCAGCGCCGTCCACGCTCTCGCGCGACGGCATCACGACGGTTCATTCCGAGTTTTTGAATGAAATGGTGCGCCAGTTCGTATTCGATCTCGTGGGCGAATCTGCGTACACGCGCGGCCTATCGGTCACCACGACGATCCGGGCGCGCGATCAGGAGGCGGCGTACCAGTCGCTACGTCGCGGCGTACTGGAGTATGAGCGTCGCCACGCCTTCCGGGGCCCGGAAGCCTACGTCGAATTGCCCGCCGCTGGCAAGGAAACCAAGGAATCGAAGGAGGCGCTCGCCGAAGCCATCGACAGTGCACAGCAGCAATTCCCCGATAGTGACGACTTACTGACAGCGGTGGTGCTTGAGGCCAGTGCCAAACGCGTGGTCGTCACGCGGGGCGATGGCGAGAACTACACGCTCGAGGGCGACAGCATTCGATTCGTGAAGAACGCGTTGTCCGACACCGCGCCTTCGGGTGAGCGGCTGCGGCGTGGTGCCGTGCTGCGCATGACGCAGGACGAAAAAAATGTGATGCGCATCACCCAAATGCCGCAGGTTGAGGCGGCGCTCGTGGCTATGGATCCCAAGGACGGCGCGGTCAGAAGCTTGGTCGGTGGTTTCGACTTCTATCGCAACCAGTTCAATCACGTCACCCAAGCCAGCCGCCAGCCTGGTTCGTCGTTCAAGCCGTTCATCTACTCCGCTGCGCTGGAAAAAGGTATCACTGCCAGCACCGTCATCAACGACGCGCCGTTGTTTTTCTCCGCAGGCCAGACCGGTGGCGAAGAGTGGGAGCCGAAAAACTATGACGGCAAATTTGAAGGTCCGATGCGTGTCCGCACAGCGCTCGCCAAGTCAAAAAACATGGTCTCGATTCGCGTGCTGCGCTCGATTGGGCCGGGCTACGCGCAGGACTACATCTCCAAATTCGGCTTCGACCCCAAGCAACATCCGGCCTACCTGACGCTCGCGCTCGGTGCCGGGCAAACCAACCCGATGCAAATGGCCGCAGCCTACTCCGTTTTTGCCAACGGTGGCTTCCGCGTCAAGCCGTACTTCATCAAAAAAATCGTCGACAACAAAGGGCAGGTTATCTTCGAAGAAACGCCAGCGGTCGCTGGCAAGGATGCCGAGCAGGCCATTGACCCACGTAACGCCTTCGTGATGACCACGCTTCTGCGAGACGTCGTGCGCGCAGGCACGGCCACTTCGGCCATGAAGCTCGGACGCAACGATCTCGCCGGAAAGACCGGCACCACCAACGACAGCTACGACGCGTGGTTCGCCGGATTCAACTCGTCGTTGGTTGGCATCGCGTGGGTTGGTTTCGATCAGCCAAAATCGCTCGGCGAACGCGAAACCGGGGGCGGCGTCGCGCTGCCCATCTGGATCAATTACATGAGAACCGCCATGAAGGGCATGCCCGAGGTGCCGCTCAAACCGCCATCCGGCGTGGTCAGCGCAACGACAGGTGCGGGTGGCGAAGGCGATGCGCTGGTGCAATCGGCGGGCGTAACCGATTGGTACTACTCCGAATTCCCGCCCAAACGCTTCGTTGATCCGCTCACCGGCAACGAAGGCAGCCGCAGCAAGCAGGATGAGGAAGTCCGTCAACAGCTCTTCTGATGGCGTTTGACCGTGAAACGCTGGCTTCCGTCGCGGCCCGCATCATCGTTGAGTCCGAGCTGACCGACTGGGCGCTGGCGCGGCGCAAAGCCGCAGCCGAGTTGGGCTTACCGGCGCACGGCGCACCGCTGCCGTCAGATGACGAAATCATTGCTGAAATCAAGACCCATCATGCGCTGTTCGGCGGCGCTGAATGGACTGAGCAATTGCGGGCGCAACGCGAATTTGCGCTCGAAGCGATGGTCGAGCTCAATCGCTTCAACCCCGTGCTGGTCGGCCCGGTCGCCGAAGGCTGGGCGCATGCGGGCAGCGAGATCCGCATCGAATTGAAGCCCGAAAACCCGAAAGAAGTTGAATACGCGCTGATCGAACTTGGCGTCGAGTTCGAGCCCACGCTTGCCAAAGATGGCACGGTTTTGCTCGAAGTGACCGACGGCGACTGGCCCATGCGCATCGTTGTTCGCGAACGCGGTCGGCCGTCAGATCCACGATTTCGGGTTCGGTTAAGCGGCGCACAGCTGCAACAGCTTTTGCGTGAAAACACCATTGAATAGGGGCTAAGCGGTACTTTAGTCTTAAGTCAACTTTGTGCTTTGCGTCGTTACAGCCCAAGCAAAGAGGTAATTTCAGCAAAAAGCTGATTTTCAGCCATTCGCAAAACTAACACTTTGTTACGAAGCAAGCTGGCCGCAGACGGAGTTTTTCACCCGCGGCGCGTTCAAATGATCACAAGGCGAGATGCAGCGCACCGCGAACGCCATGTTTCATCAAAACCAGAAAGCGAGACCGTAATGAAACTGTTCAAATCTACTCTCACCGCAACCGCTGTCGCCGTTGCACTCATCGCATCCGGCGCGTCGCTGGCGCAGCCCGCCGCTGGCATGCATCACCAGCCAGGTGAGCGCGTCGTCAAACTGCTGAACCTCGACGCCACCCGCGCCGCTCAAGTCACCACCATCATGACCGAGTCGCAAAGCCAGCGCCGCGCCGTGATGGAATCGATGAAAGGCAAGCGCGGCGACGCCGCCGCCCGCGAAGCCGCACACGCGCAGATGAAAGCCATCGGCGAGGGTACTAAAGGCAAGCTAGCCCAGGTGCTCAGCGCAGACGAGATGGCCAAACTGAAAGAAGCCCGCAAAGCCATGCACGGTCATGGTCACGGCATGAAGCACGGGTAGCTCGGCAACGACTGCGCGCTCGCTCCACGAGGGAGCATGCAGAAACAAAAAAGAGCGGCCAGCGCCGCTCTTTTTTCATTTGATCCGGGTCGTGTTCACCCGTTGGCGAGCGGCTACGACAAGCAAGCCACGCCGTGTGTGTTTTCAATCCACGTCAGGATTTGCTGCGCGTTGCGCACGTTGGGGTGTGACGCGTTGGTCGCGCCTTGCGTGAGCGAGGCGCCTGTGAGGCCGAGCATGGCGCGAAGCATCAGCAAACCATCGGTCATCGCCAATGCCTGGCCGTCGCCGTCGGCGTCGAGGTTGAGCGTGCCAAGATAATCTTCTAACGCTTGGCCGGTGCGCTTTGGGTTTGCGCCGAGCGCGCCGTCCGTCAACGCGCTGCCACGGTAACCCAAAAGGTAGCGCAGGATCAGCAGTGCGTCGGTGGACGATTCGATTGTGCTGTTGCCGTCGGCATTGACTGCGCACGCTGACGCATCGCGCGAACCGCCGAGCAGGCGAGCTACGCAGCCGGTGGCTGCGCTGCTGCCAGCGCGGCAGCTACCCGACAACACAATGTTGCCGCCGCTGTTGAGGCGGATGTCGGTTGCGTACCCAGCGCCCGGACCAATGGCGAGCTGCACAATTCCGTTGCCGGTCGACTCGTCAAACGTGGTGTCCAGTGATCCATCGGCGTTCAGCCGCCCGACGCAAAACAGCGAAAACAGCGAAGAGCACTGTCCCGCAAACACAATCTTGCCGTTTGTCTGGACAGTCAATGACCGCGACGCCATAAAGCCGTCAGGCGCGCTGATGATTGCCGTGCCGGGTCGACCGGGGCCACCGAACGCCGTGTCTGGCGAACCGGACGCGAGAAGCCGCGTGATGCACGTTGAGGCAACAGGCGATTCATCACAGTCCCCGATGATGAGCATGCGACCGTCACTCTGCAATGCCACGTTGTTGCCGCTGGCGCTGCCGCTGATACCCGTGAACACCACGAACCAGCTACCAGAACCAGGCGCAAGCGGGTCAGGATTGGTGAAAGTGTTGTCAATCCCGCCGTTCGCCGACAAGCGACCCACACAAGCGACTGGATTGTAGTTGGGACGTTGGCGGCACGTGCCCGCCACCACGATCCGGTCAAGGCTATCGATGGCAACCACCGTTGCCGATGCTGACGCAATCGTCGAGCCGAACGGCATCGCTCGGGCGATTCCGTTCGCCGCGCTGGCGAACGAGGTGTCGAGTGATCCGTCGAGATTGAGCCGCGTTACGCAGAATGTTTCGCTGGTACCGCACTTGCCAGCCAGCACGATTTTGCTGTTTGATTGCGTTCCAACAACGATTGGCGCGGCATACAAAAAGTATCCGCTGCCGCTCATCGCGCCGGGGTTCGGGCCTGAGGGGTTAAACGTCGTATCAAGCGCGCCGGTTGCCAGAAAACGCGCCATACACCAACCGTAAAAAGGTGATGGACCCGTGAGCGATCTGCATGACGCCACTGCAACGATTTTTCCGTCCGGCAGCGCCGTCGAAGACGGCCAGCCATAAAGCTGCGCGTACGCGGCCATGGAATTGCCGGTGGGGAACGCCGCCGCCGCCGTCCCGGCAACACCGAAGGTCACGTCGGGCAAGCCGTTGTCCGAGTACCGCTTGGCGCAAATCGCCTGCTGGCCCGATTGAATGCACGTACCAACGACCACGCTCTCGCCCGTGGCGCTGACACTGAGTCGGCCAGAAACGTCGCTGTCGAACCCCGGATCGGTGAAATCGACCGGATAGACCACGCCTGCGCTACCGAACGACGGATCAAGCTGCCCCGGTGCGGCAACGACTGCACCGCAAAAAAAGCAGCCCAACATGGCGCAGATCGCCACAAACGGGCGCTTGCGGCAAAACACGAACAGTCGAGAACACGGAAAAACAGCAAACATCGTGATGGCGAGCATGAGAACAACTGTCGCAAGTCTAGCTGCACGCTGCAGAAGAGAGTACAGCTTTGCGGTGAAACACCTATTTTATCTGGTCTAAGCGCCTGAAAGTCGTCAAGTCGACTTTAGTCGATATTGGCGCCTAGCCCTTGTGAAATGGTCTATTTACATAAAAGTTGGATGTCCTCTTGGCGTCCCCGCGAAGGTAGGAACCCAGCGGCTTTGCTTGACGCTTCGTGAAGATGGTGGCTGGAGCGAGTGCCGATGACGCGCAGTTGGTTCTGACTGTCAGCGCCCTCACCCCAACCCTCTCCCTCGCTGCGGGAGAGGGGGCCAAACCCGCGCTCGTACAACAAAAAACCCGCCAAAAGGCGGGCTCTTTTCAGGCAGTGCCGAAGCGAATTACTTCAGCAAACCCTTCAACAATTTCCCCATCTCCGCAGGATTCCGCGTGATGGTGAATCCGCACTCTTCCATGATGGCGAGTTTGGCGTCTGCGGTGTCTGCGCCGCCGCTGATGAGCGCGCCGGCGTGGCCCATGCGCTTGCCGGGGGGGGCGGTGACGCCGGCGATGAAGCCAACGACCGGTTTTTTCATGTTGGCTTTGACCCACATGGCGGCTTCGGCTTCGTCCGGACCGCCGATTTCGCCGATCATGATGACGGCGTCGGTTTCGGGGTCGTCGTTGAACAGACGCATGATGTCGATGTGCTTCAACCCGTTGATCGGGTCGCCGCCGATGCCAACGGCGCTTGACTGTCCAAGGCCGAGCTCGGTGAGCTGACCGACGGCTTCGTAGGTCAACGTGCCGGAGCGGCTGACAACACCGATGCGGCCTTTGCGATGAATGTGGCCGGGCATGATGCCGATCTTGATTTCGTCGGGCGTGATCAGGCCGGGGCAGTTTGGCCCGAGCAGCAGCGTTTTTTTGCCCTGCATTTTGTAGCGCGTTTTGAGCATGTCGAGCACCGGGATGCCCTCGGTGATGCAGACGACGAGATCGAGTTCGGCCTCGACGGCTTCGTCAATCGCAGCCGCCGCACCCGATGGCGGTACGTAGATCACGCTGACGGTAGCGCCGGTCTGCGCCTTGGCTTCCTTGACGCTCGCGTAAATCGGAATGCCCTCGAAATTTTCGCCTGCTTTTTTCGGGTTCACACCGGCAACGAATGCGGCTTTGCCATTGGCGTACGCAGCGCAGCCGTGGGTGTGGAACTGACCGGTTTTGCCGGTGATGCCCTGGGTAATAACTTTGGTGTTTTTGTTGATCAGGATCGACATGTTCTTTTCCTTGGTTATTACTTATTGCGCAACGAATTCAACGCGGCGATTTTTCTGCTTGTTCTCGGGCGTGTCGTTCGCGGCGACGGGCTTGGTGTCGCCGTAGCCTTTGCCCGTGAGCACGTCTTTCGGAACGCCTTTGGCGACCAGATAAGCGGCCACGCTGTCGGCGCGGCGCTGCGAGAGAGCCTGGTTATTTTCAGGCAGGCCGACGTTGTCGGTGTGGCCACCGATTTCGCCCTTGGTTTTGCCGTCTTTAATCAGCTCAGCCAGGTCGTTCAATTCCTTGGCTTCGCCGCCACGAATCTTGGCGCTGCCAGTGTCGAATTCGACATCGAGCTTGAACGCTTTTGCACCGGCCTTGAACGCATCGGCGGCGGCCATCGCCACACCTTTGAGTTCGCTCGCCCACGTCACGCCGTCGCCGAACATTGCCTTGATTTTGGCTTCGGCGTCTTTCATGACGGCGTCACCGATTTCGCCTGTGGCTTTCACGCCCGCGCCGTCAAATGCGAGACCCGTGGTCTTGCCGCCAAACGATTTGAGCCAGCCGAAAATGTCGGCCCATTTGCCCGCGAACGAGAACGCGGGGAGCGCCGCGTCGACGGTGAGTTTGTCCACAACGTTCGCGTCACCATAGGTCGCTTTCGCAGCCGCCAGAATCGCGTCTTTCGCGGCCTGATCTTTCACCGCACCTTCGAGGGTGACTTTGCCGTCGGCAACGTTCGCCGTCCATTTGCCGAATGACGGCAGAACGGGTTTCGGCGCTTCGACCGCTTTCGGTGCCTCAGGCGCTTTGGGCGCGGCGGGCACAGCCGGCGCAGGTGGCGCTTCTTTCGGTTGAGTGCACTGTTTCAACAACAACGCCGCCAGGATCGCGCAAACGATGACCGCCAGCCACTTCATCCAGCCCGATGCGGGCGCGGACGGCTCCAGCGGTTTTGACGTTGTCGCGGCACTGGTGACGGTTGCCGCAGCCGCTGCAACCGGCTTCGCAGTGGCTGCCATTGCGGCAGCACCTGCCGCAGCAGCGCCAGCAACGACAGCCGCACCCGGCTTGAATCCTTTAGCCGCAGCCACGACCTTTTCCGCCGCTTCGCCCATGTTGTTGGCGACGATGATCGGCAGGCCGGATTTGGCGAGGATTTCCTTGCCCAGATCTTCGTTGGTGCCCTTCATGCGCACCACGAGCGGCACTTTCAGACCGACCGCTTTTGATGCGGCGACCACGCCTTCGGCAATGGTGTCGCACTTCATGATGCCGCCGAAAATGTTGACCAGAATCGCTTTCAGATTCGGGTTTTTCAGCATGATCTTGAACGCTTCGGTCACCTTCTCGGTGGTGGCACCGCCGCCGACGTCGAGGAAGTTCGCTGGCTCGCCGCCGTAGAGCTTGATGGTGTCCATCGTCGCCATCGCGAGGCCTGCGCCGTTGACGAGGCAACCGATATCGCCGTCGAGCGAGATGTACGCGAGGTCGAACTTGCTGGCCTCGATTTCGGCAGGATCTTCTTCATCCAGATCGCGCATCGCGACGATGTCAGGATGGCGATACAGCGCGTTGCTGTCGAAGTTAAATTTGGCGTCAAGCGCGATCACACTGCCGTTGCCAGTGACGACCAGCGGATTGATCTCGGCGAGCGCGGCATCCTTGTCGATGAAGGCGTGATACAGGCCTTGTAGACATTTGCGCGCCTCAAGAAATGACTCAGACGGGATGCCAATCGCACCGGAAATTTGGTCGCACTGCGCGTCGGTCAAACCCATGCCCGGATCGATGAATACTTTCTTGATCGCGTCGGGGTTGCGGTGCGCAACTTCCTCGATGTCCATGCCACCTTCAGCAGAGGCGAGGAGCGCCACGCGCTGCGTCCCACGGTCGAGCACCATCGAAACGTAGAGCTCTTTTTTGATGTCCGCGCCGTCTTCGATGAAGAGGCGACGCACCTTCTGGCCTGCCGGGCTGGTTTGATGCGTGATGAGCTGCATGCCGAGAATTGCGGTGGCGAATTCGCGCACCTGCTCAAGCGATTTCGCCACTTTGACGCCGCCGCCCTTGCCGCGACCGCCCGCGTGAATTTGCGCCTTGACCACCCACACCGGGCCGCCGAGTTCTTGCGCGGCTTTGACCGCTTCTTCAACCGAAAAAGCCGGAATGCCGCGTGGCACTGGAACGCCGAATTCGCGAAGAATCTGTTTGCCTTGGTACTCGTGAATTTTCACGCTAACCCCTTCTTTTATTTAAGTGACTGATTTCTGTTTGTAGGAGCGGCTCTACCGCGACCACTGCCGCGTTGGGCGCCAGTCGCGGCGGAGCCGCTCCTACCTGTAATGTCTAAGACGTAGCTTCAGCGGTCTCGCCAACGTACCACTTCGGGTAATACACGCGAACAGTTTCGCCGGTGGTTGCCAGCGCATGACAGGAATCCAGTTGAAACGGCTTCTTGCCGTCGTGCGAATCGGTCTCACTGCGAATCCCGGCAAACGTCTGCACCGCAGCGGTTGGCAGATAACCCAGCAATTCGGATAAGTGCGTGCAGCCCTTGACGCCGCCCATGCTCTCAGCAATGGACTTGCGGAAGCCTTTTAGCAGATTGGCACCGATCAATTTTTTGTATTCC
>JANXUB010000112.1 GCA_025352105.1 Burkholderiales bacterium
GGCGATGGTCGCGTGGGCATGGGCAAGGGCAAATCGAAAGAGGTGCCGGTCGGTGTTCAAAAGGCGATGGAACAAGCTCGTCGTCAAATGATCAAGGTCAGCCTCAAATCCGGTACCGTGTATCACGCGGTCACGGGCAAGCATGGCGCGACGACCGTTCTGATTCAGCCCGCATCTGATGGTACTGGCGTGATCGCCGGTGGCGCGATGCGCGCGGTGTTCGAGGTGGTTGGCGTGACTAACGTGCTCGCTAAATGTTTCGGTCCTACCAACCCCTACAACGTGGTTCGTGCAACGCTCAACGCACTAGAGCGCGTGTCGACCCCAGGCGAAATCGCTGCCAAGCGTGGCCTGAGCGTTGAACAGTTGTCGGAGGCCTGATCATGACTGCCAAGACATTCAAAGTTAAATTGGTCAAATCACCGATTGGTGCCAAGTCCAATCAAGTTGCAACTGTGCAGGGGATGGGCCTCAAGCGCATGGGCAACATCCGCACTCTCGTTGACACGCCTTCGGCACGCGGCATGGTGAACACGGTTCGCCATCTCGTAGTCGTTGTCGCCTAAGTTGTAAGAAGAAGCAAATATGCAACTCAATACGATCAAGCCTGCTGAAGGCTCCAAGAAAACCCGCCGTCGCGTCGCGCGCGGCATGGGCAGCGGTCTCGGCAAAACTGCCGGTCGCGGTCACAACGGTCAAAAATCACGTTCGGGCGCATCGCGCAAGATCGGCTTCGAGGGCGGTCAAATGCCTTTGCAACGTCGTCTGCCAAAGCGTGGCTTCACCTCGCTGATGCGTGACTTCCGTGGTCAGGTCACTGTGGGCATGTTGGCCAAACTTGGTTTGACCGAAGTGGATATGCTGGCATTGAAAACCGCCAAATTGATCGCAAATGATGCCAAGATGTGCAAAGTAATTGCTGGTGGTGACATCACTACCGCCGTTACGATTCGCGGTGTCGGCGCGACTGCTGGTGCTCGCAAAGCCATCGAAGCCGCTGGCGGCAAATTTGAGTAATCCACTCGTTTCTTCACTGAATCGAATCTAGGAAAAGCGCGTGGCGTTAAACCCAGCTAAAAAACCTGGCGACAAATACGGCGACCTAAAACGTCGCCTTTTGTTCTTGTTGGGTGCGTTGATCGTCTATCGCATTGGTACGCACGTGCCAGTGCCGGGCATTAACGCGTCTGTGCTCGAAGAGCTTTTCAAGTCGCAGCAAGGTGGCATTCTTGGTCTGATGAACGTGTTTTCGGGCGGCGCTTTGCAGCGCTTCTCGATTCTCGCGTTGGGCATCATGCCGTACATCTCTGCGTCCATCATCATGCAGCTCGCGTCGGTCGTTGTGCCATCGCTTGAAGCATTGAAAAAAGAGGGCGAGTCAGGCCGCCGCAAGATCACGCAGTACACGCGCTATGGCACGTTGTTTCTGGCGTTCTTTCAGGCGATCAGCATCGCTATCGCGCTTGAAGGCCAACCCGGTTTGGTTACCGATCCAGGGCTGACATTCCGCGTGGTGACAGCGGTAACGCTCGTGACTGGCACGATGTTCCTGATGTGGCTCGGCGAGCAAATTACCGAGCGCGGTTTGGGCAACGGTATCTCTCTACTGATCTTTGCGGGCATTACTGCGGGATTGCCTGCGGCGTTGAAAAATACACTTGAGCTTCAATCCTCGGGCAACCTGAGTATTCTTAAACTGCTGTTTCTGATCGCTCTTGTGATTGTGGTGACGGCGGTTGTGGTGTTCTTTGAGCGGGCCTTGCGTAAGGTGTTGGTGAACTACGCCAAGCGTCAGGTCGGTAACAAGGTGTATGGCGGTCAAAGCTCACACCTTCCGTTGAAGCTCAACATGGCCGGTGTAATTCCACCGATCTTCGCTTCGAGCCTGATTGGTTTCGCACCGCTCATTCTCGGCTTCATGGGGCCAGGCACGGGGCCTTCATGGTTGCGTGATGTTGCAAACTCGTTGGGACCTGGACAGCCAGTTCACATGATCGTCTACGCGGCGCTCATCGTGTTCTTCTGTTTCTTCTACACGGCGATTCAGTACAACCCGAAAGAAACCGCTGAGAACCTGAAAAAAGGCGGTGCCTTTATTCCGGGCTACCGTCCAGGTGATCAGACCGCAAAGTACATCGAAAAGATTACAACGCGTTTGACCTTGATCGGCGCGATCTACATCACCGTTGTGTGCCTGATTCCGGAATTCCTGATCAGCGCATGGAACGTACAGTTTTATTTCGGCGGCACATCCTTGTTGATTGTGGTCGTCGTGACGATGGACTTCATGACGCAAGTACAGGCGTACATGATGTCTCAGCAATACGATTCTTTGCTGAAAAAAGCTAACCTGAAAGGTGGATTAAAAGTCTAAGCGCATGGCGAAAGAAGACATGATCCAGATGCAGGGAGAGATCCTTGAAATGTTGCCTAACGCAACATTTAGAGTGAAGTTAGAAAACGGGCACGTTGTCCTAGGGCACATCTCCGGCAAGATGCGCATGAACTATATAAAGATATTGCCGGGTGACAAGGTAACGGTCGATATGACGCCGTATGACTTGACACGGGCACGGATTACATTCCGCGCCAAATAACCAAAACAGGAAACGACACATGAAAGTCAACGCTTCGGTAAAGAAGATTTGCCGTAATTG
>JANXUB010000201.1 GCA_025352105.1 Burkholderiales bacterium
AGCCCACGTTGTCATGTTGAGTGAATCGAAGCATCCGGTGGGGCGCGCAAAAGCTCGTAGCGCCCGTATTTGTATGCTTACTGATCCTTCGCGATGCTCAGGATGACAACTTTCTATCTGAGGCACGTAACTAATCAGGTCTGGTTTTAAGTGCTTGTGCCAGCAGGAGCAAAGTTGACTACAGCTCTTATGCGCCCCCAAAAACAACCGAAGGTAGTATGGCAAGCATCGCCTATCTGCCCTTTTACGGCGGCGCAATTGATCCGATTACACAAGAAAAAATATCAAAAAAATGGGCGAAGGCTTGGCAGGAGGTTTATCCAACAACACGCTTTGTGACGACTGAGGAAACAGCTGGCATGCTGTTTCAAGCCAATCTCACCCAAGAGTGGCTGGCCTTTGGTGCGACGTTTGCACAAGCCGGGCAATATCAGCCCGCGCTCTTGGCTAAAGTGTGTCAAACCACGCAAACCGATGCCGTACTTCAGCCCGTGGTGTACTACATCGTCGGCGGCGAGGCGGGCAGTCCGATGCGGCTACTGAGCCCCTTAGCCAAACAAGCCAGCCTAAGCGAAGGCAGCATGGCCCTCATGATGTTTTCGTGTAGGGACAATCGTCGCATTTGGCAAGACAAACTCACCACAGAGCACTGGTACGGCTACACCAAAAACGAGACACTGGAATACATGCAAGATGAGATGATTTATCGCATCCGGCCTGACGCGCCGCCACAAAAAAAATAGGATCGACTCCGTCTCAATTGTGGTTGTTGCACTCCAGCAACGTGCTCGGCAAGACACTCACGAACGTCTGACCGCAACTGGGCGGAGCGGGCCTTTCGGGCGCGGTGATCCGGCCACGCCAAAGCAGTTCATTGGCCCGCTGTTGCGGGTCTTTATTGATGCGATCTTTGATCAGGCGCGCGAGGCTGTTATGGCGACCGTAGCGTCGACGCTCATCGCGATGTCGTTGCTTATCTTTTGCCGGGTAAGCCGTCAAATCTCGCGTCAGTGATGTGCGTACAGTGACGTTGGCCGGTCATGGCTGCCGTTGCATTGCGGATGTTATTGAGGCTCCGAATTCAACTCTGCGGAACATCCTCTTCGTAGAGTGAAGCCTCTATACTGCAAAAATCGCATGTTTCAAACGATAAATTGAATCGGTCGTACGGCACAATCTGTTGCAACACATTTTTCGTTGTTGCAAGAGGAGATCACCATGCCCACTTACACCCCCCCGCTGCGCGACATGCGTTTCGTCATGGAAGAGCTGCTCAATGTTCCGGCTGAGCTGAAAGCGCTGCCAGCGCACGCCGAAAACGATCTCGACACGATCATGGCGATTCTGGAAGAGGGCGGCAAGTTCGCCTCTGACGTGTTGTTGCCGATCAATCATTCGGGTGACGTTGAGGGCTGCAAGCTTGATAACGCGACGCATGAAGTTAAGGCTCCAGCGGGCTTCAAAGCGGCCTACAAGCAGTTTGTCGATGGCGGCTGGGCAGCGCTCTCGTGCGATCCGGAATACGGCGGTCAGGGTCTGCCTCTGGTGATCAATCAGGCTTGTTACGAATTCTGGAATTCTGGCAATCAGGCGTGGACCATGTATCCGGGCCTCACGCATGGCGCGTACGAATGCCTGCATGCGCATGGCACGCCGGAGCAAAAGGCGACGTATCTCACGAAAATCACCTCAGGCGTTTGGACCGGCACAATGTGTCTCACCGAGCCGCATTGCGGCACCGATCTCGGCATGCTGCGCAGCAAAGCTGAGCCGAATTCTGACGGCTCGTACACGCTGACCGGCAACAAGATTTTCATCAGTTCTGGTGAGCATGATCTTGCAGAAAACATCATTCACCTCGTGCTCGCGCGCTTGCCCGATGCGCCCGTGGGCTCGAAAGGAATTTCGCTCTTTATCGTTCCGAAATTCATCCCGAATGCCGATCAAACACTGGGCGAACGCAACAAGATTTTCTGCACCGGTCTTGAGCACAAGATGGGCATCCACGGTAATGCTACGGCGCAGATCGCGCTCGACGGCGCGAAGGGTTGGCTGGTCGGCGCGCCGAACAAGGGCTTGAACGCGATGTTCGTGATGATGAACGCGGCGCGCATTGGCGTTGGCATGCAGTCACAAGGCCTGACCGAAGTGGCTTACCAAAATGCTCTGGCGTATGCCAAAGACCGCATTCAGATGCGCTCGCTGGCAGGCCCGAAAAATCCGGACAAACCCGCCGATTCGATCATCGTACATCCCGATGTCCGCAAGATGCTTCTGACCGCAAAAGCCTACGCCGAAGGTGGTCGCACGCTGTCGTTGTACTGCGCGCTGCTGATCGACAAGGAATTGAATCACCCCGACGAAGCGGTGCGTAAAGAATGCGCCGAAATGGTCGCGCTGTTGACGCCGATTGTGAAGGCTTTCATCACCGACAACGGCTGGATCGCGACCTCACATTGCATGCAGGTGTTTGGTGGCCACGGCTACATCGCCGAGTGGGGCATGGAGCAGTACGTTCGCGATGCTCGCATCAACATGATTTACGAAGGCACCAACACGATTCAGTCGCTCGATTTGCTGGGCCGCAAAGTGCTCGGCAACAACGGGGCAACGCTCAAAAAACTGGGCGCGATCATGGAAGATTTTGCGCAGAGCTGCGAAGGCAACGAGGCGATGCAGGAGTTCATCGGGCCGATGCTTAAGGCCGCAGAATTGTGGTCAACGCTCACGTTCGAAATCGGCAGCATCGCGCAGAAAACGCCTGAAGTTGTGGGCGCGGCTGCGGTCGATTACATGCGCGTTGCGGGTCATACGGTGTTCGCATTCTGGTTCGCCAAGATGGCGAAGATTGCGCTGGAAAAGCAGGATTCGGGTGACGATTTCTACAAGGCAAAATTGCAGACCGCGCGCTTCTACTTTGCGAAATTGCTGCCGGAAATCGAGAGCTGCGCCATCACCGCACGCGCGGGCTTGAAGCCGTTGATGGACACGGAGCTGGCGCTGGCGTAGCCCTTCGCTGGGAAACAGTCGCGAGGCTTCTGAAAAGCGCTACAGCTTTTTTGCTCGGCGGTGGATTTATGGGGGATAGCGCCATAAATTGACATAAGTTGATTTCTATCAAAATGACCGTCTAGCCCTCATTTGCGATTGAGTTAAGCTAAAAGCTGTTAGCGCCAACGTCGTTCATGCCGCGATAACTGACGCACGTCGCACGCCTCGTGCGACGCCCTCAGTTGCTGCTAGTATTCCATTGTCATGCGCATGGTCGTGCGCTAGGTCAACCGGAATCTTTTCTACATGCTGCTCCGCACCTTCTCGGCTCGCGCGCGATCACTTCGTCCGTTTTTCGCGCTGTGCGCTTCTTTCGCTTCTTTCGCGGCTTTTGCTGCCGTGCCCCCGTCCGCCGCATCCGTCGGGGCCGAGGCGGCGGCACCGACAAGCGAACGCCTTCGCACCTTGTGGCGAGGGCAATGGGTGGACTATGTGGAGCGGGGCGAGTACGCGATCACCCAGGGCGACATCATCATCGCTCAAAAAGAAGCCGCACGGCGCTGGCGTGTCGCTGCTGAAACGGCGCTCACAGCGCCCAGTGCATCAAATTCGGCTGGCGGCAGCAAGGCGCTGACGGTCGACTCTGATCTGGGCTTGTGGAAAAGCGCGGCGGGCGGCGTCGTCGAAGTGCCCTACGTGATTGAGGCAGGCAACGACACGACCATCAATGCTGCCCTCGCCGAGGTCAACCGCGCGCTCAAAGGAGTCATTCAATGGGTGCCACGCGGCGCGCAGGTGGACTACGTGGCGTTCAATCTGGTGTCACCGGGGGCGGGCGCATGCGCCAGCGCGCTCGGTCGCTCCGGTGGACGGCAAACGATCATCGGTGAACCTGCCTGCGACGCCGGTGTGCTGATTCACGAAATGGGCCACGCGATGGGTTTGCTTCACGTTCAGCAGGACGTTGACACGACACCGTTCATCGAAACCCGTCTCGATCGCATCACGCCGTCGCGGCGCTCACAGAGCGATCAGACGTTTTACTCGCGCACGATTGACGGGTACGACTACGCGTCGATCATGCATTACGGACGCTTCGGCTTCAACGCCTACCCCGACCCGACGACCATGGAGACCAAACCAGCGGGCATCGACATCGGCTATCCGCCGACGTACTCAGCGGGCGATGTGGATGCACTCACGCGTCTCTACGCCGCAGCTCCGGCGGCCACTACCATCGTCACCCATCCAGCGGGTTTGAGTGTCATCGTGGACGGCGTTCAGGTGACGACGCCGGTGAAATTTAACTGGCCGATTGGCAGCGTGCATCGGGTGTGGGTGCCGTCGGGGCTGCAAACGCTCGATGGCTATCAGTTCGGCTTTGGTCGCTGGAGTCATGACGCCAGCACGAAGCCGTCGGAGCAGCTGACGTGGCAGGTGATTGCGGGCGACGGCACGCTGGGCACACCGACCACGGGCATCATGTCCACCGTACTCACCGCGAATTTCGTTCGACTCATGGACATTACCGCTATGCCGTCCGCGCAAACCGGAGGCACGGTGAGCGTGACCCCGCGCGCGAAAGCGTGGCCCGGCAATCCTACGTTGTTTCCGCAGTACAGCGTGTTTGACATCCGCGCGGTCGCCGCCGCCGGATATCAAAGTAGCGTGAGCTGGACCGGCTTGGCGATATTGTTTGGCGGCGGTCAGGGCTTAGCGCCAGATACATCGCTGTTGCTGCTTAACGTCCCGGCGCAGACCGTGGGCGCAACGTTTTTCACCGGCAACTCCATCGGCGTCGCACTCACCGGCAATGGCATGACCGACGGCATGAGAGTCTCCGTCACGCCGCCGGGAGGCTCCGCCACCACACGCACCGCACCGCTTGTTTCAAAGACGACGGCCGGCAGCTGGAAGTACGCCGTCACATCGCCGCAATCATTTAGCGAATCGGGCCGCTACGTGCTCGACGGGATCGACGGACTGGATAACGCGACAACTGGCGAGGTCACCATGCCCACGGCAGGCACCCGCATTGTCACGCTTCGCGCGCATCGCGAATGGGTACCGTTCAAACAAGTGATTCCGGGCTGCGCGGGCACGGTCACGCTGAGCGATAGCAGCCCCTACGTCCGCCACGGAGCGGCGCTGACCGCCACGGTGAATCCAGTTTTTTCGACGATCTTCACCGGCTGGTCGGGCACCGTCGCGGGCACGGCCAATTCCGTGAGCACAACCGTCGGTGACCAGCTGCCTGAATTTGTTGCCACTTTCAACAGCGTTGCTACACCGTTGACGCTCACCAGCATCACGCCACCGAATTTTGGGGATGACGCCGCCACCTCGACCATCACGCTCGTCGGCACTGGCTTCACCCCCGACACCCGCGTGTCGATCAACCGCGTGCTCATCACGCCGCAATTTGTCGATGGCAACACGTTGCGCCTTGTGCTCAGTCGCACGCAATTGCCGTTCGTGGGTCGCTTGCCGGTGTACGCCTACAACACGTTGTCGGTAGGCTGTCCGGTCAACAGCAACTCGGTCGCGCTTGACGTTTTGCCGGTCGGACAAAAAGTCAGCATGACGCTCACCGAGTATTACAACGCAGCGCTCGATTACTACTTTCTCACCGGGCGCGATGGCGACAAGACTGCATTGGATAAAGCTGCGGGTTGGGTTCGCACCGGCAGCGACATCCGCGTGTTTGCGCGGCCCAATTTGAAGACCTTGCCGCTCGAACGCCACTTCTTCGCCAACATCGCACGGAGCGCCACGCGCGGGTCGCATTTCTTCACCGTGTTGCCAACTGATCAAACGTTGTTAACCAGCTTGAATCCGACCAATGCAGCGCTCGACGCGAAGCCGTTTCTGGAAGGCGTGGAAGGCTATGCGATCCCGAAAACAGCGGCGGGAACTTGCCCAACCAGCACGGTGCCGATTTACCGTGCCTTCAAAGGCGTACCGCGCTATGTCGACGACGGTAACCATCGATTTAGCACCAGCCTGACGCAACATCAGACCATGGTCAACAACCTGGGCTGGACCGACGACGGAATCGTGTTTTGTGGGTTGCAGTGACGCTGGCCCAATCAACAGACTGGCGCGTTGTCAGCATTGTTAATACATCTAAATCATCAAGGTAATCGCTCATGCAACACCGCCTGTCGTCACTTCTCGTTTCAATTCTGTTGTCATCCGCGATGTTGAACACAACCCCCGCAAGCGCCGAAACGGAGCGATTCCGCACGCTATGGCAGGGTCAGTGGGTGGACTATGTCGAAGAGGGTGATTTCGCCGTGACAGATGGCGACATCATCATGGGGCCGAAAGCGCAGGTGCGAGCGTGGCGACTCGCGGTTGAGCGCGGGCAGCAGCAGATGGAAGAGGCGCGCAAAGCGCTGACCATCGACGCACCGACCCGACTTTGGCAGCGCGCTTCAAGCGGGCTGATCGAGGTGCCCTACACCGTTGACGCCGGCAACGCGACCAACATCGCAGGTGCTGTCGCCGAAGTCAATCGCGTCATGGCAGGTGTATTGCAATGGGTGCCGCGTAAGGCGGAGACGGACTACGTCGCTTTCAACATGACAGTTTCGAATTCAGGCGCGTGTTCAAGCAGTATTGGCCGCATTGGCGGCAGGCAGCAAATTCTGGGTGAGCCGGAATGTGTCATTTCGACGCTGGTGCATGAGATGGGTCACGCGCTCGGCCTCTGGCACGTCCAACAGGACGCGAACGCCAGCCCGTTTGTTGATCTGAAATTGAATCAGATGGACCCGGGCAAGCGCGGCAACAATCAGGCGATATTCGGGACGCGCCAGATGGGTGGCTACGACTACGGCTCAATCATGCAATACCGCCGCACGAACTTTCCGGCGTACGCTGGTGGCGTGACGCTTGAAACAAAGCCCGCCGGCATCGATGTAGGCGTAGCGGGCACTTATTCCACAGCTGATATCGACGCCTTGATCAGGCTCTACGGCGCAGCACCAACGCGCACCACAGTCAACACCAATCCGCCGGGTCTGCAGGTCATCGTGGACGGCGTGACCGTCACCACGCCTGCCACATTTGACTGGGCAATTGGCAGCGTGCATCGGGTGTGGGCCACCGCAGGTGCGCTGCAAAGCAAAGACGGCTTTCAGTTCGCGTTCGGTCGCTGGAGCCACGACCCCGGAGCCTCACCGTCATCCCAATTGACATGGCAAGTCAGCGCGGGCGACGGCTCACTCGGCAGCCCAACTAACGCGCCTTCTTCGACCGTGCTTACGGCAAATTTTGTACGTCTCGTTGACGTCGTCACTACGCCTGTTGCATCGGTGGGTGGTACTTCAACCGTGCTGCCGAAGTCAACGCCGTGGCCAGGCACGGCCACGCTTTATCCGCAGTTCAGCAGCTTTGATCTGCGGGCTGTACCGAATCCGGGCTATCAGCACTATTTCGCCTTCGGATCAGCCTTTGCCTCGGCGGGCGGCGCGGGCATTCTCCCGAATCTCTCCTTGCTGCTCACAGGCTCGCTCGCACAGCAAACGATAGGTGCTGGCTTCTACAACGGCAGCACCATCGCCGTCGACGCTGTGGGCGACGGCATCCTTGATGGCATTAGCGTGAAAATCACGCCCCCAACGGGGGCTGCGGGCACGTCCATTGCGCCGCGCATTTCGCTTAATACGCCCGGCACGTGGAAGTACGAGATGATTTCGCCGCAATTGATCGGCTCCAGCATTCGCCACGTTCTCGACAGCTATGACGGCTTTGACAATGCGGCAACCGGTGAGGTTGCCATGCCCACAAGCGGTACGCGCTCCGTCACCATTCGTGCCCACCGCGAACTCGCTCCGTTCAAGCAGGTGCTGCCGAGCTGCGCAGGCACGGTGAGCCTCAGTGATTCGAGCGCGTGGTTGCGCTTTGGTGCGTCATTGGGGGTTACGGTGGCCCCGTCAACGAGCGCAATATTCGCCGGCTGGTCCGGCACTATCAGCGGAACTGCGACGACCGTTGCGACGACGGTAGGCAGCGCCGTGCCGGAATACGTCGCGACGTTCAACACGACTGCCGAGCCGCTGACGGTGACCCATGTTTCACCAAAGAGCCTCGGCGATGATTCGGTCTCGACCGTCGTCACGGTGTCTGGTACAGGCTTCACCAATGCGACACGAGTGGTGATATCCGGGCTCACGTTCACGCCCGTTTTCGTCGACAGCCGGACCCTTCGCGTGACGGTTAGCCGTAGCCAGTTTGCAGAATCGGGACAGGAAGCCGCGTATGCGTACAACCAGTTGAGCGCGTCGTGCGCGGTGTCAAGCGCCGCGAAGGCCATCGAAATGCTGCCCCTCGGTAACAAAGTTGGCGTGAGCTTGACCGAGTACTACCACGCCGGGCTTGACTACTACTTTCTTACCGGGCGCGACAGTGACAAAGCCGCACTCGACACGGTCGCCGCCTTTGTGCGCACCGGAAAAGAGATCAAGATGTACCGGACGGCGAACATGGATACCTTGCCGCTGGAGCGTCATTTTTTTGCGAAGGTTGCGCGCGGCGCAACGCGGGGCAGTCATTTCTTCACGGTACAGCCGGATGATCAGATCGCGCTCGCAGCGCTCAATCCAACCAACGCAGCGCTCGATGCGAAACCGCTACTGGAGGGCGTCGAAGGCTACGCAATTCCCAAGACAACCGCTGGTGTCTGCCCCGCCGACACGCTCCCGATCTATCGTGCGTTCAAGGGGGCACCTCGCTTCGTAGACGACGGTAACCATCGTTTCAGTGCGAGCCTCGCACAGCATCAGGATATGGTGAACCGCTTGGGCTGGACCGATGAAGGGATCGCGTTCTGCGGGTTGCAATAGCGAGGCTTGGTCAACGACGCGCGTCGCGGCGTTGATCCCGCGCGATTGCAGGTGCTACGCGCCCAAGGCGCGCAGAACCTGCATCCGCGACCTACCGCTTCCCGCCAAAGATCGAGCCGAGCACGCCGCGAATGACGCGGCGACCCACCTCGGAGCCGACCGCGCGCGCGGCGGATTTCATCGCGGCCTCACCGACCGTCTGGCGGCTATGCGGGGAGTTTTTGCTCTCCATCACGTCGCCAATCATGCCACCAATTTTGCTGAAGAAACCGGGCTCTTCCTTCGTTTGAGCTGCGCTTGCCGCAGCGTCCGGTGCCGCCGCTTTGTCAGCACTTTCCATCCGCGTCGTAACGCGGCCCGTGAGCTTTTCGTAGGCGCTTTCGCGGTCGGCGGTGGTGTCGTAAATGCCGGCAACCAACGAGCTTTTGATCAGCGCCGCGCGCTCCTGTGGCGTCACTGGCCCGATGCGGGACGAGGGCGGAATCACCCAGCAGCGCTCGACCGGGTTGGGGCGTCCCTTTTCATCGAGAAAAGAGATCAATGCCTCACCGGTTGCAAGCTCGGTGATCGCCTGCTCGGTATTGATTTTCGGGTTGGGGCGGAACGTGGACGCAGCTGTCCGCACCGCTTCGGCGTCACGCGGCGTGTAGGCGCGCAGCGCATGCTGAATACGGTTGCCGAGTTGACCGAGCACGACGTCGGGAATGTCCAATGGATTCTGCGTCACGAAATAAACACCCACGCCCTTCGAGCGAACGAGTCGCACCACCTGCTCAATGCGCGAGCGCAACTCAGGCGGCGCTTCGTTAAACAGCAAGTGCGCTTCGTCAAAAAAGAACACAAGTTTCGGTTGCTCCGGATCACCAACTTCGGGCAGCGACTCGAACAATTCGGAGAGCAGCCAAAGCAAAAACGTCGCGTAAATCCGTGGATTATTCAGGAGTTTGTCTGCGGCCAGAATGTTGACGACACCCTTGCCATCGACGGTCTGAATCAGATCTTCGAGGTTCAACGCTGGCTCGCCAAAAAACTTATCGCCGCCCTGCGACTCCAGCGTCAAAATGCCACGCTGAATCGCACCGATGCTGGCGCCGGAAATGTTGCCGTAGGCGAGCTGATACTCCTTCGCGTTTTCGCCCGCGTGAACGAGCATCGCGCGCAAGTCTTTCAGATCGAGCAGCAACAAGCCCTTGTCGTCTGCGATCTTGAATGTTGCCGTCAGCACGCCGCTTTGCGTGTCGTTCAAATTCAAAATGCGCGACAGCAAGAGCGGCCCCATCTCCGCGATCGTCGCCCGCAACGGATGTCCCTGCTCGCCGAATACATCCCAGCACGTCACCGGAAATTGCTCATTGGTGAAGCCCGTCAGCTTCAACATGGCCACGCGATCAGTGACACGTTGATTACCACCGCCCACCTGCGAAAGGCCCGTCAGATCACCTTTCACATCGGCCATGAACACCGGAACGCCAATGCGCGAAAAGCCTTCGGCCAGCACTTGCAGGCTCACCGTCTTTCCGGTGCCGGTGGCGCCGGTGATCAAGCCGTGGCGATTGGCGAGCTTCGGTAGCAGGCAGACGTCGGTGTTGGTGTCGGTGGTCTTGGCGACGAGGTAAGGATTTGCCATGGGCTGAAGGAACTTTCCGGGTAGTTTGATTTTTGACAACTGTAGCCGTTTTCTCCGGCAAAGCGATGCTTGATAATGCGGACTGACGTTATTTCAACTTTAGGGGCTACTTGTGGATATATCCGGCAAAGTACTAATCATCACCGGCGGCGCGTCGGGTTTGGGTGCAGCGAGCGCGCGCGCCGCGCACGCGAAGGGCGCGATTGTCATCATCGCCGACGTCAACGAAGCGTTGGGCATAGGGCTGGCAGCCGAGCTGGGCGGCAAATTTGTGAAGTGCGATGTGACCCGCGAGGACGACGCGATCGCGGCGGTTGCCGCCGCGCAGGCGATGGGCGAATTGCGCGGGCTGGTGAACTGCGCGGGCGTCGGCACGCCGGAGAAAGTGGTCGGGCGTGAGGGGGCGAGCGGCATCAAGAAATTCGCCTGGGTGGTGCAGATCAATTTGATTGGCACCTACAACATGATTAACCGCGTCGCCGCTGCGATGCAAGCGCTGCCCGCGCTGGCCGACGGTGAGCGCGGTGTGATTGTGAACACCGCCTCTGTCGCCGCGTTTGACGGGCAGATTGGACAGGCCGCGTACGCCGCGTCGAAGGCGGGGGTGGTTGGCATGACGCTGCCGATTGCGCGTGAGTTCGCGCGCTTCGGCATTCGCGTGATGACCATTGCGCCGGGATTATTCGAAACGCCGATGATGGCGAGTTTGCCAGCTGAGGTGCAGGCGAGCCTCGGCGCATCGGTGCCGTTTCCGTCGCGCCTTGGTAAGCCTGCGGAATTCGCCAATCTTTCTATGCATATCTTTGATAATGCAATGATGAATGGTGAGGTGATTCGTCTTGACGGTGCGATTCGGATGGCGGCGAAATAACGCGCTTGAAACTCCGGCAAATTCTCTATAGCCAAGGTTTCGGCACGCGTCGCGAATGCACTGCCCTCATCGAGCGAGGCGCGGTGTCAATCAACGGCGAGGTGCAGCGTCGTGGCGATATAGAGTTCTCCGTTGACGGCCTCACACTGTCCGTGGACGGCGCGCTGTGGCCGTTCCATGCGCAGGCGTATTTGATGCTCAACAAGCCCGCTGGCTTTGAGTGTTCACACAAGCCGAGAGATTGGCCGAGCGTCTACGAATTGCTACCGATGCCGCTCTGCCTGCGGCCCACAAAATCATCTGTCGATGGCGTGCAGGCGATTGGTCGGCTTGATCAGGATACGACGGGCCTTTTGATTCTCTCTGACGACGGTCAGTTCATTCATCGCATGGCGTCACCGAAACATCACGTGCCGAAGCTGTATGTGGTGACGGCCAAGCATGCGATTGATGATGCGGCAATCAGCGCGTTGCTCGCGGGTGTCGTGCTCAATGATGATCCCGAACCCGTGATAGCGATGGCCTGCGTTCGGGTGAGCGAAACCGTGATCAAACTCACGTTAACCGAAGGCAAATATCATCAGGTGAAACGGATGTTGGCGGCCGTCGGCAATCGTGTTGAAGCGCTGCACCGTGCGCAGATTGGCGGGTTGAAACTCGACGCGAATTTGCCGGAAGGGCGATGGCGGTGGTTGACGGCCGACGATCTCGCTCAAATTAACGCCTAGAACACCTTCCAGTCGTTCCCGCACGGGCGCGATGCGCTACCCGTACGCGCGCGTGACGAGCTCCGCAATACACGCCGGTTTCTCCAAGCCTTCCAGCTCCAGCGTGCATTGCCACACCATCTGCGCCCCGCCCGTGATCTGCTCAACCGAGACGAGCTTGAAGCGTCCGCGAATCCGCGAATTCACCTTGACCGGCGCCATAAATCGCACACGGTTCGTCCCGTAATTCACGCCCATTTTCACGCCCGTAAATTCAATACATTCGCCCTTCAAAAACGGCACCAACGATAGCGTCAGAAAGCCGTGCGCGATGGTTGTACCGAAGGGTGAATCTTTCGCTGCGCGCTCGGGATCGACGTGAATCCACTGATGATCGCCCGTCGCTTCGGCAAACAAATTGATGCGTTCCTGAGTGATCGTGACCCAGTCCGACACAGCAACTTCGAGACCGAGCCAAGTGGAAAGTGCGGTGAGAGCGATGGTTGTTTTCATGGGGTATTTCCAAATTTACGTTTGTAGGGCGCATTGTGTCGTCAAACTCGCGTCGTCGTTTTTCGCGCGAGCACGAGAAGGTTCGTCGCCAACGCTGCGAGCTTTTCCTTACGCTTTTGCGACCGGGCGCGAGGCATCGGTGCACCATTCGCTCCAGCTCCCCGCGTAGAGTTTGCTCCCTGAAAGCCCCGCATGTTCCATCGCGATCATGTTGGCGAGTGCCGAAACGCCGCTGCCGCACTGGTGAATCAATTCCTCGGGTTTTCGACCGGCGAGCAACGCTTCGAATTCCGCACGCAGTTCGTCGGCTGGTTTGTAAACACCATCGCGCAAATTGTTCGGAAACGCCCGATTAAATGCGCCCGGAATGTGGCCGGCGACAGGATCAACGGGCTCCACTTCACCGCGATAACGCTCGGCCGCGCGAGCGTCGAGAATGCGCCTCTGTGGCGTTGCGAGCGCTGCTTGCGTTTGCTCTGCCGTCACGCGCATTTCGTCGCGCGGTGATGCGGTGAATGTTGTCGCTGGAAGAACGTTCGTTTTCGTTTCGGTCGAACGGCCTTCCTTCACCCATTGCGCAATGCCGCCGTCCAGCACGTAAACATTGTCATGCCCCAGCCAGCGCAGCATCCACCACAGCCGCCCGACAAACATGGCGCTGCCCTGATCGTAGACCACGACTTTGCTTGCGTTGCTGATGCCTTTCGCGCCGAGCGTCACAGCGAAAGCTTCCGGTGTCGGTAGCGGATGACGACCGTTCTTTCCTGTTTTTGCCGCCGACATATCCTCGTCAATCGAGAGATAAATCGCACCAGGAATGTGGCCGGCTGCATAGGCATCGCGCCCGATGGAAGGGTTCATCAAATCATGTCGCGTGTCGACGATGACGAGATTCGGATCATTGATGATTGCGGCGAGTTCGGAGGTGGAGATGAGGGGAGAAGGCATTGGATTGGTGTGAGTTAAAACGGCGCGTCGTGCGAATCAGTTGAAGAGGGCGCGAAGTTGGCCTCGAAGTCGAAAGGGATGTCATCCAGATCATCAGAGATAGGCTGGTATAGCCCCTCTCCCTTGAGGGGAGAGGGGTTGGGGAGAGGGTGATCGTTGGTGAGCAAAGCCCAAATCGCCTCCAGAACACCTTCCCGATTTTCCGTCCACTGGTTGTTCCACACACGCAAGACCCGAAACCCCTCTTGCTTCAAAAAAGCATCGCGTTTTGCGTCATATCCAGCGGTTTGCGCATGCTGCGAACCATCAAGCTCAATCACGAGACTTTTCGACAGCGCAACAAAGTCAACGATGTAGGGGCCAAGCGGCTGTTGACGCTTGAATTTAACGTCAGCAAATCGATGAGCGCGCAGCGCCTGCCAAAGCTCCTGCTCCCAGGGGCTTTGATTAACGCGCAGCTCACGTGCAAAGTCGCGGAGGCGTTGCCCGACGCCTTCCCCTCTCCCTTGAGGGGAGAGGGGTGGGGGAGAGGGTGGCGGCGGCGTTATCAACGACGTATGCTGGATTGCAGCGATCCCCCTCTCCCCTGCCCCTTCCCCAGCGGGGGGGAGGGGTTCAAGTTCGGGCAACACGATGCGACGATTGCCCAACGCAAGAATGCCCACGCCGTTAATTGCTTCAGGCATCGTGATTGCTTGAGCGGAGCGGAACAAGCTACCGCTTTCAATCTGCGTTCGCAGTTGCCGCAGATCGGTTTCTGCCTCTTCGTCGCTCACTGCTGCGTCAACTTCCGCATCACTATGCGTGAGCAATCGCGACACATCGCCTGCAAATTCTGTGTCACGAAATTGCTCCAGCAGCGCGCCCATGTTCGGCTCGTCCGGCGCACGAATGGCGACATCAACGACCGCTTGCAGCAAGCGCAAGACATGCGGTGCATTCGCGGGATCAGGGAACTGCGTATCGACCAGATACATCGCGAGTTTCGGGCGTCCGAGAATGCGCCTTGCGCTCGCCAGCACGCGCTGCGTCGCGGGGTCGGTGCGCGCTGTTGCGGGCATCGGCGGACGCCTGCCTGCGCCAGGCGTCCAGCGGGCGCGCGGTGCC
>JANXUB010000121.1 GCA_025352105.1 Burkholderiales bacterium
ACTCTCGATGCCACCATCCCCCTCTCCCCCAGCCCCTCCCCCACCGGGGGGGAGGGGAGAAACGGTCACCCGTCGCCCCTCATCTTCAAAATCAAACTTCACCGTCGCATCAAACGATACCGCGCCCTGCAACCGCTCTGGCCATTCGACAAATCGAATCGACGGCGATTCAAAATATTCAAACCCGCCACGCGCTTCAAAATCCTCAACACTCTCGATCCGGTACGCATCGAGATGATGCACATCACCTTTCGTAGTGTCGTAACTTTCAACCAGCGCATAAGTCGGGCTCTTGATCGCTCCGGACACGCCGAGCGCGCGCAGCACACCACGCACGAAGGTTGTTTTTCCAGCGCCAAGATCGCCGATCAGCGCAACCGAGCACGGCGCATCAATCGTCGCTGCAAAGCGCTGTGCAAAGGCCAGCGTCGCGGCTTCATCAGCCAGATGCTCGGCGCTTTCTACAATGGCTTGCATGTCAAATCCGGCCCATCCATCGACAGAAGCACGTATCGTGCAACTCGGCATGCGCATGGGCTTTTCGGCGGTAGGGATAGCTGACCTCGCATTGGAGCGCGAGGCGGAGGGGTTTCAGGCGTGGATTGAGACCGGTCATCATGGCGAGATGGAGTATATGGCCCGCCACGGTTCCAAAAGATGGCAGCCGGATGAATTGCAGCCCGGCACGCAAAGCGTGATTTGCGTCGCGCTGGATTACTCGCCCAGAAACGACGCGGGCTCGGCCCCCTCCCCCCTCGTGGGGGAGGGTTGGGGAGAGGGGGCGGTGGCATCAGCTGAAACCTCCGCCACAAGCAACCAAGCCTACATCTCCCGCTACGCCCAAGGCCGCGACTATCACAAAGTCTTGCGCCACAAACTGCAGGCCTTAGCCGTTGCCATCAACAACGAAATCGCCCCGCACGAATTTCGCGTGTTCACCGACTCAGCACCCGTCATGGAAATTCCGCTCGCCGTAAAGGCCGGTCTCGGCTGGCGCGGCAAACACACGCTGCTGCTCTCGCGCGAACGCGGATCGATGTTCTTCCTCGGCGAAATTTACACATCGCTGAAACTGGCACAGCCCGAGCCACAAAGCGACCACTGCGGCAGCTGCACCGCCTGCATCGACGTCTGCCCCACCCAAGCCATCACCGGGCCGCACCGGCTTGACGCCCGCAAATGCATCAGCTACTTGACGATCGAGCTGAAAACCGCGATCCCGATAGAGTTCCGCAAAGCCATTGGGAACCGCATTTACGGTTGCGACGACTGCCAGCTCATCTGCCCGTGGAACAAGTTTGCGCGCAAGGCAACGGTGCCCGATTTTGAACCTAGAAACGGGCTGGATTCAGCGACACTGGTTGCGCTTTTTGCATGGACTGAAGCGGACTTCGACGAACGGCTACAAGGCAGCCCGATTCGCCGGATTGGGCATGAGCGGTGGTTGCGCAATATTGCGGTTGCGTTGGGCAATGCGCAACGATCAATCGATGTCATCGAGGCGCTGCAATCGCGGGCTGAACACTCGAGTGCGATGGTGCGAGAGCACGTGAAGTGGGCGCTGGAGCAATCTGCATAGGACGCGTGCTAGCCCGAGTCGATAGTCGTTGCGCCTCGACCGACAACCGCAGCAAATCTAAGACGCACGTTGACAAAAAGTACGTTTTAACGTACGCTTCTGAGGTGAAATTGACGCAATTGGAGAACAGCTTGATCACTCCTATTACTGCTAGCGATGCTCGCGCAGATCTTTACCGGCTGATCGACCAGACCGCTGAATCGCACCAACCGATCCTGATTGCTGGCAAGCGTAGCAGCGCGGTATTGGTCGCTGCCGAAGACTGGCAGGCGATTCAGGAAACGCTGTACCTGTTGTCGGTACCAGGGATGCGTGAATCCATTAAGGCGGGCATGGCTGAGCCTCTGGGCAAGAGCGCGAAGGCCGTTGTTTGGTGAAGTGGACCGTCGTTTATGCCAAACATGCGCTGAAAGACGCCAAAAAGCTCTCGGCAGCCGGGCTGAAGGAAAAGGCGCAAGACCTTTTGGAGATTCTGACCATCGATCCATTTCAGAATCCACCTGCCTACGAAAAGCTCGTGGGTGACCTTGACGGCGCCTATTCGCGTCGAATCAACATCCAGCACCGTTTGGTCTACGAGGTGTTCAAGAAGCAACTTACCGTACGTGTGCTTCGTATGTGGTCGCATTACGAATGACCGCCCGATTGCTGAAGCGGAGCGATCAAGGCCGAGGCCTCCAAGGCGAGCGAGCTCACCAGAATTCACAGAGCGCGCCAGCTGCATCCTCGATTTAATTGCCCCGTAGAATGAACTCCTTACAAAGGATTTTGCTATGGCCCGTGCCCCATTTCGCCGCAAGAGCGGTGCCCGTGAAGCTAACCAGTTGGTGCGTCTGGCCGAAGGCCTCGCCTCGTCCAAAAGCCGCGCTGAGGATGTGTATTGGGAGCGTGAGCTGGAGGCTGCCGTCACCACTCAGCTTGAGAATAACGATGAGGACGCGATCAATCGCGCGCTGGACAAGGCGCATGACGCGCCGGACGCTACGTTTGACGCATTGGCCGACATGGTGGAGTCGCTGACCGAATCGATCATGCTTGACTCGGAGCATGGGCCGCAGCGGGTGACGCTGTTTTGCGCGCCGATCCTCGTGTGGGGGCGCAATCAGATTCCCGCAAAATCGATTCCGAAAGCACAGTTGCAGAACATTGCGGTGCAGTTGTCGGCGCATGTGTTTTCGTCGAAAGCGAAGATTGCGCTGGCGGACTTTATGTTTGCGCCTGACCAGCTGCCGCACAGCTACAGCCAGTCGCGCGAGCTGCTGCAAAACCTTGGCACGGCGATTCGTGAGCGCGGGCATCTGACAATTGACCCGAAAACGGTCGAAGATTCGCCGGACGTGGTGTGCGACATGCGCATGATCGTCGGCGCGTTTCAGGTGACCGAGGGCGAGCCGTTTTACGCCTGGCAAGAGACGACAACGCCGGTGGAAGAAGCGCGACAGAACTGCCTCGGGATCTGGCGCTCGCAGGGCGGCAACGCGATCAAGCCGCTGTTAGTGGGTTTTCCGCATGAGCTGACGTTGCCGCGCTCGTTCTTCTCAGCCTGCCGCGATGCCGATATGGCGTCGCGCGCTTATTCGATTGGCGCGTCGGTGCAGTATCTTGAGGCCGTGACGAATACGACGCCGGACAAGCTGACCGCCGTGATCGGCGGCTGCTGGGGTAACGGCCTGGAGGAATACCGCATCGGCTTCGCGATTGGCGAGGATGATGATGTGGTGCACGGTTGCGTGTGGCCGCTGGTGTCGGACGAAGGCGACGACACGCCGGTGGTTGAGGAAATCGAAGCCCTGCTGCGCGGCGCGAACGTGGGCACCATCATCCTGCTCGAAGAGCAGTTGCCGCTGGAGTTCTGCGACGATTGCGGCGCCCCGCATTTCCCGAATCGCGAAGGCGAAATGCTGCATGCGCATTTGCCGGAGGATGCGGAGACGGGGTCGGTGCATTTGCATTGAAGAAACACTGAACCAATCGCCACCCCGGCGAAGGCCGGAGCCCACGCCCGATGCACGCTTGAAGCTGCGACGGGCGTGGATACCGGGCACCAAAGGTATGGCTAGAAGTTGTATTTGTTCACTGTTTTCTTAGGGAGACGCTGAATAAATCAACTTTCTTGCCATACCGGAGAAGGCCGGTATCCACGCCCCCGGCCTCCGCCGAGGTGGCGATTAAATCAGTGTCTCCTTAGCAATTTTTTGATGTACAGCTTTTCGCTATAAGCGCCATTCGATAAGGGCTAAACCGCGTTTTTTATATTTTTCGACTTACGCTGTTTCGCGCATCTAGCCCATATTAAATAAGGCCTAAACGAAAAAGCTATTAGCTGTTCCGACTATGCGCCAGACATTTTCGCCAGCCTTTCAAGCCAACCGCGAATCGTCGCTGCCTCCGGAATTCGTAAGCGTTCAGCTGCCACCAGCGCGGCGTCCAGCAAGGTCTTCGCTTCAGCCAGATCGCCCACCGCGCGTCGCTTTGTGAGCATCAATGCCACATTCGCGCGACCGACCAGCAGCGAGTGCACGTCGCCGAGCTTTTCATACACCGGGAGTTCTTCCTCACGCAGGATACGCAGCGCCTCATCGAGTTCGCCACGGGCGGAAAGCACGTCCGCGATTTGTCCGAGCGTGACCGCGCGCGAGCGCACGTCGCCGAGCTTTTCATACACCGGCAGTACTTCCTCTCGACGGATACGTAGGGCCTCATCGAGTTCGCCTCGGGCATGAAGCACGTCCGCGATTTTTCCGAGCGAGACCGCGCGCGCGCGCACGTCGCCGAGCTTTTCATACACGGGGAGTTGTTCCTCCCGACGGATTCGCAGCGCCTCATCGAGTTCGCCCCGGTCATAAAGCACGTCCGCGATTTTTCCGAGCGTGACCGCGCGCGCGCGCACTTCGCCGAGCTTTTCATACACCGGGAGTTGTTCCTCCCGACAGATACGCAGCGCCTCATCGAGTTCGCCCCGGTCGTTCAGCACGTCCGCCTCAGCGCCCCAAGCTAGCGCCGCTTCTCGCTCGTCACCGCGCTCAAGGTCGTGCGCACGCTTCTTCCGCGCCGCGTCCAGCGCCCGATCCAGATCGCCGGACTGGCGGGCAAGCCCCGTCAACGTCCACAGGAAGTTGCTGCGATCCACTCCGGTCGCCTGTGACTGATGACGGTCGCAGAACTCGGCCCACGCAGCGAACGGGCCGCACGCATGGGCGTAGTCATTACCCTCGCGCTCAACGCGGATGGCGAGCCTTGCATCTGCGCGCAGCAAAAGGTGGCGCAGCGCGGCCTCCTCCTGTTGCACAGCGAACCGCTTTGCCTGTTGGTCGCCTCCTTCTTCCATTAGTGCACAGAGCCAGTCCGCCAGTTGGGCGAGCACGTCATTGCGGCGACTGTCAGCGTTCGTGGTGGCCGCGTCGGCTTTGTCGCGAAACCACGCCGCAAGCAGTGGGTGCATGCGGTGGCGGGGCGACGGCGCAGGGCCACCGTCGCCACCGCCATCGGCCAGCTCCAGCAGGCTGTGCCGCCGTGCGCGCACGGTGAACGCGTTGTAATCTGCGTCGCTCAGCGCACAGAGCGCTGCGCCGAGCGACTCGCCGACCCCGTCGGCGGGGGCGTGCGCGAAGCACAGCAGCGCTTCGATCTGTGCGGCTGGGACGGGCGTTGGCGTCGGTGATCGTTGCCAGTGATCCCACGCGAGCTGGAACGACGAATTGAGCACGGCGCGGGCGAAATCCTCGTTGAGCGCGGCATCACCCGGCGGCGGCTCGGCGCTGAAACCACTCGCAACGAGCCGATCCATAAACGCAGCGGGCGCGATGCCATCGCGCAGGTGAGCCGCCGCGATATGCAGGGCAAGCGGCAAATGGCCGAGCGTGCGGGCAAGCTCGCTCAATTCAGTGTCGCCCGGCACCGGACCGCTCATGCCCTGCAGCTCGTCGTGAAACAGCTCGAGCGAAGCCTCATTCGCCAGCGGCTTGACATCAATTTGCGCCCAGTGCGCCCCGTGGCCCAAGCTGCGCTGCCGCGCGGTGACCAGCACGGCGCAACCCTGCAAACGGGCGACCAAGGCCCCCACGGCAAGGCGCTGCGCGTCGGAATCGACGTTTTCGATCAGCAGCAATCGTTGGCTAGCCGCCAGCGCCGCTGACAGGGACGACCACAGGTTGGCCGGATTGCCGCTCACTTTCATCTGATCGGCAAGACGCTGCCCCAGCGCAACGGCGGCGGTGATCGCGCTGGCTGCATCAACGGCAGCGGCGGCATCGTTGGGCTCAAGCGTCAAGCGAACACACGCCTCCGCAGCACTCACGCCCGGCGCAGCGGCCCAATGCTCGCGCACAAAGGTGTGCGCCAGCCGCGACTTGCCAATGCCCGGCATGCCCGCCAGCACCATGCAATGCGGCGCATCTGCGCTGGGTTCAACGTCGAGCAAATGCCGATGGATTGTGGCAAGTTCGGAAGCACGGCCAAAGCAGCCGCCCGAAGCGGGCAGGCGCGATGCCGGTGCGACGGTCTGTCGCCAGCGGCCTTCGATGGCACCGTCCATGATCGAGCTATCGCTGAACCACCGCCCCTTGTTTCTGGGTGTCCATGATCGTACCCAGACCTGCGCCAGCGTGGCAAAACCCTGCGCCGGAACTTGCACATCGAACACCTGAAAACCGTTCGGAAACGTGTCAGATTCGTACAGACATCCGGAAGCACACTCGACCGAACTGTTGGCCGTCGAATCCAGCGGTTGCCAGCGAGCAAACTCGGGATCGTGCACGTGACCGTGCAGCACGAAAGGCACGCGGTAGTGATTGAGCAACCCGCGAATGTCCTTGCCGTCGGCAAGCGTGGAAATCGGGTGATGCGCCAGCACAACGACGAGCCCGTCGATGGGCGCGCCGTTGGCCAGTGTCAGGTGACGACCGACCTGTGCGTCGGTAATACGCAGCTTTTCCGCGTCTTGATCGTCCCCCGCGAGCCACGCGCTATCGAGCCCAACAATATGCACCGGTTGCGGCCAGCCGCCAAGCGTTGCGCGGTATCCGAGATGCGGGTGCGCTTGACCCACGCCGCCGGGGATGCAGTGCGCAAGCCCGCAGTCGGAAAGCCATTGCCGATAGTCGTGCTGGCGCGCGAGGACGGCGCCACGCCAGTCCTCGTCAAATCCAAACGGAGCGCTGCCGCCCGCCATCCACTGCGCCACGTTGGTCGAGCTTGTTTGCGGGATGGCGTCGCGGACTTTTTTCCACGTCGGCAGGTTGACTTTGCGATCAACATCGTGGTTTCCGGGCACGACGAAGAGCTGCGATTTTTGGACGCCAAGCGCGTTCAGTAGCTCGTCAAAGAACGCCGTGGCATCCTTGTACTCTCCCTTACCACCTGAAAACGCGATATCACCGGTAAAGCACACGATGTCGGGCTTGCCGTCGGCAACAATCACGCGCAGATTGTCCTGCCACGCCTTGCCCAGCACGCGGCGCAATCGCCAGTTAGTCTGGTTGCGCGTGGTTTGCCCAAAATGAACGTCTGAAAGGTGCAGGATACGTAGCGACCGTGTTGTCATTGTTTTTATGTCGGAAGGGGCTGGTAATTCACATTGATCATAGCGGCAGCGCCGCGCCGAGCGGGCCACTGGCTGGGCTGTCACGCAACATTTAAATCAAATCGCATAGGAAAACAGGGCTGCGAGGTATCGTTCGTCGGTGCGAGCGTGGCGCCGAACTTAATAGCTTTTCAAGCAAACGCCCATTCACCATGGGCAAGACCGTAATTTGCTAATTTATCGACTATCGCACTTTTGTTAACGTAGCCCCTATAAAACAACGGTTTCAGAAAAAAGGTATATCGCTTCATGTCCGTCCTTCCGCGTCGCGAACTCTGGCTGTTTATTGCCGTTGTTGTCCTGTGGGGCGTCAACTGGCCGATGATGAAGATGGCGCTGGCGGAACTCAATTTCTGGGTGTTCCGTAGTTATTGCATCGCCGCCGGGCTGTTCTGGTTTGTTGGATACAACCTGAAGATGGGCATTCCGCTTGGCTTGCCGCGCGAGCATTGGGGCCGCATGCTGATCTGCGCGCTGTGCAATGTGGCGGGCTGGAACATTTTGTCGGCGGCGGGGTTGAATATGTTGCCATCCGGTCGTGCGGGCATTTTGGCGTACACGATGCCGCTGTGGGTGGTGCTGTTGTCGCGATTCATGATGAACGAGGTGTTGACCAAAACACGTCTCACCGCGATTACGCTTGGCATGGCGGGCATTGCGCTGTTGCTGGTTGACGAGTTTCAGGTGCTGAAAAGCGCGCCGATTGGGGCGCTGCTGATGGTGGGGGCGGGGCTCGTGTGGGCGGTGGGCATCATTCTGTTCAAGGGCTTTCCGAAAGAAATTCCCACCACCACGCTCATGATCTGGAGCTTTATGCTGGGCGGTTGGCCGATTGTGTTGGGCCTTGTGATTTTGGGGCACGGGCCGTGGTTACCTACGGCAACGTCGGCCTGGGCGGGGCTGTTATTCAACGTGGTGATCGTATTTGGATTTTGCTGGTTCGCATGGAACGAGCTGGTGCGCGCGTTGCCCGCGCAGGTGACGGGCATCAGTTCGCTTGCGGTGCCGATTGTGGGCTTTGGCAGCGGCATGCTGCTGCTCGGCGAGAAGCCGCGACCGTTTGATTACGTCGCGCTGTTGGCGATTGTGGCGGCGGTGTCGCTGGTGTTGAAACCGGCTCGGGCAAAAAGTTAAGGTATTGCCCCGCAAAGCGAGGCAGCTTATAACTGCGGCATGAATTCCAGCGTCGCCGCATCCTCCCGCTATTCGCCCGTCGCAATCATCCTGCACTGGCTACTCGCGGTCATGATCGTCGCTAGCTTTTGCGTGGGCTTGTATATGACCGATCTGGCGATGTCGCCACAGCGCTTGAAGCTCTTCAACTGGCACAAATGGGCGGGCATCGTGATTCTGGCGCTCTCGGCTGTGCGACTGTTGTGGCGGTTGTCGCATCGCGCCCCGCTTCTGCCCGTTTCAATGCCGGGTTGGCAGGTTGCTGCATCCAATGCCGTGCATGCGCTGCTCTACGTGTTGTTCTTCGCGGTACCGCTGTCCGGCTGGGCGTACAGCAATGCCGCAGGCTTTCCGATTGTGCTGTTCGCGCTGATCCCGCTGCCTGATCTTCTCGAAAAAAATCGGGAACTCGCCGATACGATCAAAGCGCTGCATCACTGGCTGGCTTATGGGCTGGCGATATGCGTCGTGTTGCACATCATTGCCGCGCTAAAGCATCAGTGGATTGATAAAGACGGGCTAATTTCGAGAATGTGGCCCATGAGTTCGCGCTAGCGCGGTAGTATCGTGTTGCGTCCTTTTTTTGGTGGTCGTTCATCCCATGTTTAGACGATTTTTTTTGCTGGTGGCGCTTGCCTTTGCGGCTCTATCCCCGCCAGTCGGTGCGCAACAAAAATTAGTTGTCGCGCAAAGTGAACTGAGCTTCGTCAGCAAGCAAATGGGCGTACCGGTAGAGGGCAAATTCAGGAAGTTTGAAGCCGAACTCAACTTCGAACCCAAGAAGCCCGAAATCAGCAAAATCGCCTTCACCGTTGATCTCGCCAGCATCGATATCGGCAACACAGAAACCGAGAAAGAACTCGGCAAATCCGGCTGGTTTGACTCGCTAAAAATCCCTCAGGCGAAGTTCACATCGACCGCGATCAAATCGTTGGGCGGCGCAAAATTTGAGGTTACAGGCAAGCTGGCGATCAAGGGCAACACGCGTGATGTGACGGCACCTATCACGCTGACGCAAGCGGGCGGCGTCACGACAGCGCGCGGTGAATTCACCGTCAAGCGTCTCGAATTCAAAATCGGCGATGGTGACTGGAACGACACGTCGCTAGTGGCGAACGAGGTGGTTGTGAAACTGAAGCTCACGATGACCGGCATGAGCGCACTTTGATGAGCCTTTATTGTTCAAACGGACGCGTTCGATCCGGTATCGCGGGGGTCCTATCGGCGCTGGCAAGCTGCCTGACGTTTGCGCAATCACCCTCGGACAACATCGGCCCCGAAACCTACGTCATTGAGCCCACGCATACGTTTGTTACGTGGGAGGCCAAACACTTTGGCACCTCCACTAGCCGGGGGCGTTTTGACAAAAAAGACGGCTCTATCACCATTGACACCATCGCGAAGACGGGCAAGGTGGAAATCAACATTGATCTCAAGTCCATCAGCACCGGCACGCCGGTATTTGACAAGCTGCTGCAAGGCAAAAACTTCTTCAATTCAGACGAATTTCCAACCGCCGTCTTCAAAGGCGATCAGTTCAAATTTGATGGCGATAGCGTCACTGAAATTGGCGGCACGCTGACCCTGAACGGCAAGACCCATCCGGTCATAATGAAGGCGAGCAACTACAACTGCTACACAAGCCCCGTGTTCAGAAAGCGGGTTTGCGGCGGCGATTTTGATGCGTTCATCAAACGCAGCGACTTTGGCATGAACTACCTCGTGCCGTTCGTCTCTGACGCAACTCGCCTCGTCATTCATATCGAGGCGATTCGGCAGTAGCTGCTACGGCTGCCCGAACTCGGGAAATGCTGAGCAAGTGAGCGAGACGGATGCAGTACGAGGCGTGTGGCGCGCAGGAACCGGAATGTACGCCCTGGTACATGAGGATTCCGAGCACCACGCAACGAAGTAATGCGCCGTCGCAGCCACTTGATCAGCTTTTCCCTAATTCAAGGGCTGAGCCGAAGTCTCCTCTTCATCCGGCCAATTTTTGATGTAGCTCTTGAGCATGCGGTTTTCGAAGCTTTGCTCTTCAAACACAGCCTTGGCGACATCGTGAAACGACACCACACCCATCAACGTGCCACCGTCCATGACCGGGATGTAGCGGGCATGCCGCTCCAGCATGCTTTTACGCAATTGCTGTACATCCATTGCCGGGTCGGAGGTTAGCGGGTCGCGTTCCATGATTTCGCCAACCATCATCGTCTTCAACTGGTCACCGCGCTCGTCGAGCACCTTGATCAGTTCGCGAAAAGTGAGCATGCCCACGAGCTTGCCTTTTTCCATGACCACAAGCGAACCGATGTCCAGAGACGCCATGGAATGCACGGCTTCAGCCACGCTTGTTTCGGGCGATGCGGCAAACAGCGTGCTGCCCTTGATGCGAAGAATTTCACTGACCAGCATGGTTGTCCTCCTTGATTTTTGCGTTAAGCCGCAATATTCGCTCGCCAACACCGTTGGCCTCAATAAGTAGCGTACACCGAATCATAAAATGGGGCTATGTCTGATATCCCGATTAAAAAAGCCTCGACCGTGAGCCCCCCAATCGCTGCGAATAAGCCCGAGCGCGATTGGTACGTCCACGAATGGATGCTGCTGGCATTTGCAGCCGGGATGATGCTGCTCATTTACTTCGTCGCGCAGCATGAGGCTGACGTCGGGCATGCTGAAATTGTGCGCGATGCAGCGGTGGTCGAGCAGTCGATTACGCGCCGTCTGGAGGCTGATCAGCAGTTTTTTGATCGGCTGGCGCTGGACATCGCAGCCGAGCGTATTTCGTCCGAGGAATTTGACCGCATCGCTGGCAAGCGCGCGATTGAATCGGGCTACATCACTGATGTGCTGCGGGTGAAGCCTGATTTTGAGGTTATGCGTCATGCCCCTGGCGCGCGCTCGCTTGAGATTGTGAAGCGCGGTCGGGCCCCGTTTGCCGATCAGGTGTGGATGATGAGCCTGACGAAGAAGACCGCGCGCAGCACTTATTCGCATCCGTTCCGTAATGATCAAGGGCGATTCACAATCGAATATTCGGCCCCGATCATGAGCAACGATCAGTTTCAGGGCAGCATCAATGCAGTGATTTTGTTCGACGAATTGTTGGACCGAAGTGCACCAGAGTGGGCAGGCCGAAAATATCGAATCGTGCTCAGCGACACGACCGGTCAAGGCATGACCAACGCCGAGGCGATGCACATCGAGTCGGGCGTACTCAAGCACACGGTGCCGCTGTCGCTGCCTTGGCGCGACCTTCAGATCACGCTGGTGGGCGCCAAACCATCGTCGCTGCTGCCGAATCTCACACTGTCCACTGCCGTGCTCGCGCTGACCGGACTGATGGTGTGGACGCTGATCGGACTGCGCAAGCAGCAGCGCATGCGCCGCGAGGCAGAAACCGAGCGCGACCGTGTGTACCTGAAGTCCATTGGCGATCTGCGCACCACCAACGAGCGCTTCGAAAAAGTGCTCGATTCGCTCGACGTTTCGGTCTATGTGAGTGATTTGTATACCAATGATGTGCTGTATCTGAACACCAGTGCGCAAGAGGCCTTCCCGTATCTGGGCGTAGGCAGGAACGCGAGCACACTTGAGGATGGTTTTGTTGCCAGCCCCAGCAGCAAATATCCGGCCGATGCGCTGCTTACCCCCGAAGGCGAGCCGGGCGAGGTGTTCAAAGACGAGCTTGAGCATCGGGCAAGCCACCGCTGGTTCTTGACGCGCACGCGCGCCGTACGCTGGGTGGATGGTCGCATTGCGCGACTCACCACACTAGGCGACGTCACGGATCGCGTGCACGCAGACCGCATTCGGCAAACGCAGCAGGACAAGCTCACGCGCACTTCGAGGCTGATGACGGTAGGCGAGATCGCCTCCACGCTCGCACATGAAATTAATCAGCCGCTCGCGGCCATCGCGAATTACGTGAGCGGCTGCATCCAGCGATTGAAGGGGAATGGTTCGGCGGACATGGCAGTCATCGGCGCAATGGAGAAGGCTGATGCCCAAGTGGCGCGCGCTGGGGCCATCATCGGCCGGGTTCGCGAGTTTGTGCGCACCCGGGAGCCGCAGCGGCAACCGCTCAATATCAACGCGCTGGTGCGCGACGTGGTGCAGCTGGTCGAAAGCGACGATGAAGAGCGCGCGCTGACCTGCGTCCTGCGGCTTGCGCCAAATCTGCCACTCGTGTTTGCCGACCAGATCATGATTGAGCAGGTACTCGTGAATTTTCTGCGCAACGCGCGCGAAGCGATGCAACATTTGCCGCCCCTTCAGCGAATTGCGGTTGTACGCACTTCACGGCTGGACTCGCACTTTTGCTCGGTTGACGTGTCCGACAGTGGCGTTGGCATTGATGCGGACGCTGCGAAGCAGTTGTTCTCGCCGTTCTTTAGTACCAAGCCAGACGGGATGGGCATGGGACTCAACATTTGCCGCTCTTTGATTGAATATCACGAGGGCAACCTCACATTCGAGCAAAATACGCCCGTCGGCGCGATTTTCCGATTCACGCTACCTTTTGACGAAGGGCACGTCGGCTGATTCGTCGGCGTAGTCGGCGAATGACCGCACCGCAAACCGCATCCACATTTCGAGCAGCAGATCCCCACCCATGAGCATTCACCCCGGCATTGTCTACGTCGTTGATGACGATGAAGCATTTCGCGATTCTGTCGCCTGGCTGCTGCAAACGCACGGTTATCAGGCCCGCCTGTTTGCTGACGCCGAGAGCTTTCTGGCGGAAGTCAAGCCTGGCGTCGGTGGTCCGCCGCGCTGCGCCATTCTTGACGTTCGCATGCCCGGCGTGAGTGGCCCCCAGACGCAAGAGGCATTGGTGGCGAGGAACATCAATTTGCCGGTGATTTTTGTCACGGCCCATGCCGACGTACCGATTGCGGTGACGGCAATCAAGCGCGGCGCGTTTGACTTCATCGAAAAGCCGTTCGCCGAGAGCGAACTGCTCAAACGCATTGAAGAGGCGCTTTCGTTTGCGGTCGAAACTCAGGCGCAAAAACACCACGTCTCCGGCATTGAGACCCGGTTGGCGACATTATCGGAACGCGAACGGCAGGTGCTCGATGCTGTTGTCACGGGCAAGATGAACAAGACCATCGCGTACGACCTGGACATCAGCATCAAAACCGTCGAGGCACACCGCGCGCGCGTCATGGAAAAAATGGAAGCGACCTCGCTTGCGCATTTGATTCGCATGGTGGCGTTGACAGGCGGCTAGTCCCATCCACACCGCCCAATAAGTTTGGCTTAAGCCTGCGCCACTACATTCGTTCTTTCGTTTACTCATTTACGCTTCACACTCATGTCCACCACTCGCCATTGCCCCCTCCTCATCTTAGGCTCCGGCCCAGCTGGTTACACCGCCGCCGTTTACGCGGCTCGCGCGAATCTGAAACCGGTGCTCATCACCGGCCTGCAACAGGGCGGACAGCTCACCATCACCACCGAGGTCGATAACTGGCCCGCTGACGCGGACGGTGTGCAAGGCCCGGAGTTGATGGAGCGCTTCCAGAAGCACGCAGAGCGCTTCGGCACCGAAATTATTTTTGATCATATTCACACGACGTATCTGAACGAAACGCCAAAGCGTCTGGTTGGTGACAGTGGCGAATACACCTGCGACGCATTGATCGTCGCTACCGGTGCGTCAGCGAAATATCTGGGTTTGCCCAGCGAGGAGAAGTTTCACGGCAAAGGTGTCTCCGCCTGCGCCACCTGCGATGGTTTTTTCTACAAAGGCCAGGACGTCGTTGTGGTCGGTGGCGGCAACACGGCAGTCGAAGAAGCGCTGTATCTGTCAAACATCGCGAAGACGGTGACCGTCGTGCATCGCCGCAACAAGTTCAAGGCGGAAGCCATCCTTGTGGATCGTCTCATGGCAAAAACCAGAGGCGGCAACATGAACGTGATCTGGGATCACTACATTGACGAAGTGCTCGGTGACAACTCAGGAGTAACCGGCGTGCGCCTCAAGAGCATGAAGGACGACAGCACGCAAGAAGTGAAAGCTCCGGGTCTCTTCGTTGCCATCGGGCACACCCCCAACAGCGGTATTTTTGAAGGCCAACTCGATATGGCGGGCGGCTTCATCAAGGTTAAAACGGGCACCGACGGGGGGGCCACCGCCACCAATATTGCGGGCGTGTTTGCGGCGGGCGATGTTGCCGATCACGTTTATCGTCAAGCGGTCACCAGCGCGGGCACGGGTTGCATGGCAGCGCTCGATTCGCAGGCCTATCTCGAAGCGCTGCACGGGTGAGCCGCACCTCAGCAAAACGCTGACGCAAGTCAATGGCGCAGTGAAAGTCGCCGTGCGCTCATCAAAGTTTTTGTCATGGAGTGATCGTGGCAGCCTCTGGAAAAGACCTCTCTGAACTCGCGGCCCTGATCAAGACCGAGCGCAAGTTGTCGCGCCACGAGCGGCGCGCAGCGGCCCGTGCAAGCGAGAGCACGCTTGCCCTCGCTCCTGCGCCCGTCGCGGAACCCGAACTCCGATTCGCGGATTACTTCCGGCCCTGGAGCACCTATATCGACCCGAGCGACAAGGATCGCGAATTGTTCCGGACGGTCGTTAAAGATGCCACCCCGTTGGCGCGTGCACCCACAGCAAACGTTCGCCGTGCGCCGCCCCAACCCAACCCGGTACAACGCGACGCCGATGAGCAAGCCGCCCTCGCTGCGAGCCAGCTCGCGCTATACCCAAGCCCCATGAGCTGGGACATCGGAGCTGACATTGAGGACGAACAGAGCTACCTGCGCGCGGGGGTCAGCCCCGACCTGCTGCGCAAACTGCGGCGCGGGCAGTGGACAATCAACGCCGAGATTGACCTGCACAATCACACTCAGGATGAAGCGCATGAAGCGCTCATGGAATTCATGCGCAATGCGCGCGCGGCTGACTGGCGCTGCCTGCGCATCATTCACGGCAAGGGCTTGTCCAGTCACCAAAAAATCCCCGTGCTGCGCAGCAAGGTTCGGCGCTGGCTTCAACTCAAAGACGAGGTGCTGGCGTACTGCGAACCACGTCCAAACGGGGGCGGTAGCGGAGCTGTCTTGGTGCTTTTGAAGGGCGCACGGTAGGGCGTTTTTTACTCGACCCGTGTGACAGCAGGGCCACTGACCACAGGCGTTGGCGCCGCATCGCCCGATTGCCGCACGTCCGGATTAGCCCATGTGCCTTTCACGGCGAACTCGCGCATGAGGAATCGCTCAATCGGATCTTTGGCCAGCTTTTGGCCCAGTAATGCCGCTGCGCCAATGGCCGGATTGGCGGTAGCGAGGCCAATGCCAATCGCAGTGGCCGTCGACAGGCTTGGGAACACTCGCACCTGAAGGTCTTGCGTTTCGCGATTCATGTCGGCACTGCCGCGAATGAGCACCCGCGACGACGGTCCGTAAATCGTCAAGCTGTCGGTGCTCGCAACACCGTCGTTGATTGCGACATCTGCTTTGATCTCATCGAACGCCAGCCCCTTCCCAAAGAGATCGTCAAAATTAAGCGAAAGGCGACGCGGAATCGCCTGCAACGACAAGACACCCAGCAGCTTGCCGATGCCGGGCTCCATCTCTGTGAACCGGCCTTGCGCAGTTTCGAGCGCGAATTTCCCCCCTAGTTTGGCGTACGAGAACTGGGCCGGGCTCCCGGCCCAACTTACCGATCCAGCGAGCGATCCACCGCCGCGATCAACGCCCTTCGGTAGCCCAAATCGTGCCATGAATTTTCCGGCATCCGACCAGTTCAAAGTAACGTCTACCGCCGTGTCCCCAAGCGCTGCGGGGCCACCCTTGGTTCGCCAACGCCCTTTGGCCTCGATGCTGCCATCGGCGTTGGTGAGTTTCACTTGTTCGATCCGCCATTCGTCGGGCGCGGGCTGCGCGCGCATTTCCAGTTTGCCAAATTCACGGCCGTCGCTGACGAAGCTGTCGGCGGTCAAATCAAGCTTGGGCCAGCGCTGATTGTCGGCGCTCGGGGACGGTTTGTCAGTGACAACCACGAGCGCCGAATTGGCAACCGGTGTCGGCCATGAGAGCCGCTGCAACCGGATCGCCACGGCGTCGACCGATCCGTTGTCGGCTGAAGTATCAAGCGAGATTGTCCCCGTAGCTTCCTTACTGCGGAGCGCGAGCCGCCAGCGCTGGCCCGTAGGCTGTGCGCGCAGCGTTACGTCATTAAATTTATGAGCGTAAAGCACGGCTTCCGTTGCACGCAAATTGATGTTCACGAAGTCAGCGCTCGTGCTCTCGCTGGGCAGGCCACCCACGCTCTTTTTCCCCATCACGGAGGGATGATTCAGAAAGACAATAGCCGCATCGGCATCAAGCTTTAACACCTCACCACGCAACGCATAGCCGCGCACCGGAAGCGCAGTTTTTTGTGCTCCGATATCAAGCGTCGCGCGCTCCACTACGCGCACGCCGACGGCGCTGGCCGCACCGCGCTCAAGGATGGCGTGCAGCTGCCCCGGCACCTCAATCGTCAGCCGGTCACGGCCCTTGTCTAGCGCGGCGCGCTGCATGCTGATTTGCATCGGCAACGTCGCGTCGCGCTGCGCTGCGGTGACCTGAAACACGCCGTCCAGTGGCCACTTCGGTTGCACGGTGGTGAGGCTCAAATTCATGAGTGTTTCTGGTGCAGCGTTGGCGCCGCCAACCTGCCTGGTTGGTTGCACTGTTTCAAGCTGCCACTGCGTCTGCCCGGCGAGTTGGTCAAGTCCCGGATAGGCGTATTGCTCACGGACACGTTCAAACAAAGCGGTACCGGACGCCTGCGTTTTGACGCGTCCAGCATCGGTCGTGATCGCCACTTTCAACGGCCCGCCGAGCGCCTCGGCCGTCACATTTTCGCTGCGGAAATCAGCTTCCGAAAAACGCACACTGCCGTTGACATTGTCCAACGGGGGAATATCGCCACCGAGCTCAAGACGATTGCCTGCGAACACGAATTCACCGGCAATACGTGACTTGTCCATTGCTTCCAGCGGCAACGTCAGCGCGAGGTTCAAGCGTCCGTTGCCGGTTGCCTTGGCGGTCTGCAAAAAGCCATCGAGCCATGCGTTGACGGGGCTCGCGACCACCCATTGCAAAAAGTCGTTCACGGGCGCGGTGGCGCTGCCGCGAATCTCAAGTTTGGGAGTCTCGCTGGCAGTGTCATCGAGCTTCACGTAGGTTGCCGCGATGGGCACACCAGCGATGGTCGCAGCTGTCACTTGCGCAGTGATGCTGGTGCCACGAAAAGTTACTTTAGTGTCGATGTTTTCTGCGCGGGGCCAGCGATCCGCGTAATCAAGCACGCCGCCTTTCACCTGTCCGCTCACTTCGAGTATCCCTTCGCGGTCATCGCGAAACGGAAAGTGCCACAGGGGTCCCTTCACGACAAAACGACCCTCGTGCGCCGTACCGCCCAGCACCGCCAGCCGCAGCCAGGCGCGGGCTTGCGGGGCTTGCGCAACCGGCAGATAGCGATGCGTCGCGGTGACGTCACCCCGCGATAAAGTGCCGGTCAGATTAGCCACGCCGGGGCCAAGCGAATCGCTATGCCATGTGCCACTGATCGTACCCGCCATATCCGCGTTTTCAAACGTGAGAAGTGAGGTGTCGACGGTGGTGACGACAATGTTATTGGCGTCGGCTTTCCGCGTCCATTTGAGCGCGCCGTGCAGGCGGTCAAACGTCAGCGGCGCATCAAAACGCTTTCCGAAATCAAGCACGATGGGCGTCGCGAGGGGGGGCGATTTGAGAGCCGTTTTTGCCTGGCTCTTCGCTTCTTTATTCTTTGACGCCGGCAATAGCGCGGCCAGGAGCTTCGCCGCGCTCGACGCCTCGTTCACACCGTGCGCCCCAAGCAAAATCTCGCCCTCGCGGGTAGAGCCTTTGAGCGATGCCGAAAGTCCGCTCACACCGGGCACGCCGTCATGCTCTCGCCACGACAGATTCGAGAGTTCTGCCGAGCCCTCCACCGCGTATCGAACCAGCGCAGCATCCCCGCTCTTTGCGCTCCGAGGACTTTGATCCCGCCATTTGGCATCCACCGCGCGCACCATGCCAGTCGGTTGGCTGTGCAGCAGTTGCGAGCGCAGCGCACCAGTCATCGGCAATGATTTGGCAATCGCATTGAGGCTCCCCAAATCGAGCTCGGACAGGCGAACCGCTCCGCCCGTCATCTCGTCACCGCGAAAATCGACAATTACCTCGCCCGTGATGGCCGATGTTTTAACGCCTTCCGCAGTCACGGCCGACATGTCGCGCACAGACCAGCGCTGTTGCGTCAAAGCTGCTTTGGCATCGCCGCCAGCGATTGTTTTGTTGCGCCAGGACATTCGCCCGGTCAACGTTGCCAGCTCCAGCGGCTCCAGCAAGGCGGCGACAGAATCGCTCCGCAGTGCGCCAACAGCGGCATGGCCAGTCGCGACCGGCGTAAGGGACGCTCCAGAAGGCATGCGCAGCCTCGCTTGACGCACGACCATATCGGTTGTCACCGCCACGGGCTGACCGTCATCAATTTCAAACCACACTTGCAAACCGCCGTCACCGCGCGAAATTTCGACAGGTAACGGAAAGTAGCGCGTGAAGAGGCCCAAGTTTGCGTAGTCAGTGCGCAAATAGGCCAACCCGGCCCAATCGTTAATTTTCTTTAAGTCGGTACCGCTGAAATTGCCACGAAAGTCAATCGGCGACGCCAGCTCTTGCGGCGGCACCGCAGTTAAGCCGATGTTGTGTTGCGAGCCGCTGTTGAGCAGGCGAATGTTCACGTTCGAGAGCCGTAGCGGAGGGAGCTTTCGCCAGTCATCCTGCCACTCAATTTCGCCGCCCACGATTTGCACCATTCGCTGCTTCAGCAGCCAGTCGACGAGGCCCGGATCACCCTCGCTTTGGCCCGTCAGGTCGACATCGATACCCGCAACTGTCAGTGAATTCTGCGCGGTTCTGCGCACGACCAGTCGCGGCGCGCGAATGGTCAACGCCGACAATCGCGGCTCAAACAAAAATAAGGAACGCCACGAAATCGTGGTTTCGACATCAGGCAACACCAGCAACGGTTTGCCTCGAACGTCCATGATCTGCAACTTCGTAAGCTTCAGTTCCGGCGACCAGCCGTTCCAACCCGCTTCAAACCCGCCAATGGCCACCCGCTGCCCAGTGAGCCGCGACAATTCGGACACCACACGGGGACGAAAACTGTCAGCGTTCGGGATGAGCCAGAAGCGCGCCACCGCAACCGCGCCGACGAAGAGCAGAGTCGCGGCGAAGACGCACCAAAAGCTAAGTCGAATACCATGGCCCGACCAGATCTGCCACCCAGAGAGCGGGGGGCAGGACTCCGATACCGCGCGCTTCGATTCCGATAACGGAGTGCCCGGCAATAGCGAAGGGTTAGCCGACGCGTCTACCCGGCTCGGGTCGTGCACCCGGCTCGGGTCGTAGTTCGGTTCGGGCTTCTCCTGCATACTCAGTTTATTTTAATGACGTCGCTCACTATGGATCAGACCCACGCGATAGACAAAGCGTTCACCTACAGCCGATTTGCGCAGGGCGTGGCGCGGCGTGACCCGGAACTCGTTGCACGCGTTCGCGCCTCGCCGGACGCGCGCTTTGACCTCGCGTATTGGCGGGCGGCGCTGTCAGCCTGTTCGGTCGATACGATTGACGGCGAGTTGCGGCGTGCGCGACGTGAACTGATGCTGCGCACGGTGGTTCGCGATCTGGGGCTCAATGCGCCGTTCGAGGAAATCGTTACCGATTTGTCGTGCTTTGCCGACATCGCGCTCGAAGCGGCGACGGCGGCACACAGCCAAAAACTTTTTGGCAGCGCCGAGCCGCCGTTCGGATTTTCAACCGTTGCGATGGGCAAACTTGGCGCATGCGAGCTGAATGTGTCGTCCGACATCGACATCGTTTTCGTTTGCGATGACCCGACCAGCGACGCGATGGATAACCTGAATCGACTGGCGCGCGAAATCACGCGAACCCTCGCGCGCGACATCGATGGTGAATTCGTCTTCCGCGTCGACACCCGCCTGCGGCCTTACGGCGACGCAGGGCCCATGGTGCCAACGCTTGATTTCATCGAACAATACTTCGTTGCGCAGGGGCGAATGTGGGAGCGTCTGGCGTGGCTTAAAGCACGTGTGGCAACGGGTAGTTTGGGGGCTGAATTGGCGGCGCTAACCACACCGTTTGTTTTCCGGCGTTACCTCGATTTCGACGCGGTCGCCGGCATGCGCGAGCTGCATGCCCAGCTACGCGCGGAGAAGAATGACAGCAACAACATCAAGCTCGGACGCGGCGGCATTCGCGAGCTGGAGTTCGGAGCGCAGTTGCGGCAGCTGGTGCGTGGCGGGCGAGACGTCACGCTGCGGGCGAAGCCAACGATACCGGCGCTTCGCGCGCTGGCAGCTGCTGGCAAGATCGGCGGCGATCAGGCCAATCACCTGACCCAGCAATACCGATGGTTGCGTCGGCTTGAACATGTGTTGCAGTATCGCGATGATCAGCAAACGCAGACGCTGCCGCGCGATGGCGGGGAATACGCTCTGCTCGCTGAGGTGCTCGGATTTGCCGACGCCGATGCGCTCACGCTGGTGCTGATGCAAACGCGCGATGAAGTTGCACAGTTTTTTGATGGCACATTGACCGGAACGTTCGGCGTCAGCGATGCCACCGCCGTACAGATCGGCACGCATGCGCCTCTGTCCCCCGAATTCTCAGCGATGCCAGACGCAGCAAAGCTCGCGGAGTTTGGCTTCGTCGACGCCGAAGGCACCGCCACGTACCTGAAGAGCACGATGGACAGCGCTCGCGTACGCGCCCTCCCCGCTGCCAGCAGCACGCGTATGACGCAGCTGGTGCAAGCTGCAATCAGGCGCGCAGCGAAAACGACGATGCCCGATGCTGCGTTCAAGCGCACGCTGGATTTGCTGCTCACCGTTGCCTCGCGCTCCAGCTATCTCGCGTTGATGATCGAGCGGCCCCAAGTGCTCGACCGTGTCGTCGATCTTGCAGCGGCGAGCGACTGGGCGTTGCGCTACGTCACGAAGCATCCGCTCTTGCTCGATGAGCTAATGGACGGGCGCACATTGAGCTCGCCTATTGACTACGCTCAGTGGCGGAGCGATCTCGCCGCGCGATTTGCCGAAGCGGGTGATGATGCCGAGCGCGCCATCGATGCGATTCGACATTTTCAGCAGGGAGAAACGTTTCGTTTGCTGCTGAAAGACATTGCCGGATTGTTGCCGCTGGAAACCTTGTCGGATCATTTGTCCGCACTGGCTGATGCTGTCGTTGAAACAACGCTCGCACATCTGCTGAAAACGGCGAATCTGCCTGCGAACGCGACGCTCGCGGTCGTTGCTTACGGTCGCTGGGGCGGCAAAGAACTGGGCTACGCGAGCGATCTTGACCTCATTTTTCTGATGCCCGATGACGCTGTGGAGCATCGCGATCAACTCACACGCGTCGCCCAGCGCCTGCAAAACTGGCTGATCACGCTGACCGCAGCGGGCCGCGCGTACGACATCGACGTGCGCTTGCGGCCCGACGGTATTGCCGGGCTGCTGCTTTCAACTGTCTCCGCATTCGCCGAGTACCAACGCGAAAAAGCCTGGACCTGGGAACATCAGGCGCTGACGCGCGCGCGATTCGCGGCGGGCGACGCGCAGCTCGGCGCGGCGTTTGAAAAAATTCGTGACGAAATCATCGCCCAACCCCGCGAATGGCCCGCCCTGAAAGACGAAATCATCGCGATGCGCGCCAAAGTCAGCGAGGGTCATCCCAACCGCAAAGCCGCAGAGCTGTTCGACATCAAGCACGACTCGGGTGGCCTGGTCGACCTCGAATTTGCGGTGCAGGCGCTGGTGCTGCGTTATGCCGCGACCGAAGCGTCGATGCGCGCCAACCACGGCAACATCGCGCTCTCAACGCGTGCTGGCGAGCTCGGTTTGGTCAATCGCGAAATCGGCGCGAACGCTGCGAGCGCCTATCGCACGCTTCGATCACAACAACATGCGCTGCGCTTGCAGGGCGCAGAGCGGGCGCTGGTTCCGCTTGATGAACTCCGCGAACAACGGCAGTGCATTCGAACGTTTTTCGAAGCGGTGATGGACGGGAAATCACGATAACAGCTTTTGGCGCTAGCGCATATTTCATTGGGGCTGCCAGCGAAAATAAATATAAGTCGACGTAGAGCCAAATGCTGTCCTAGCCCCAATTCAGTAAAGGCTTCAGCATAAAGCTGTTGAATTCCAGCGTAGCGTGGCGTCAATCACGCAAACACCCGAACTGCCCGATTGATTTCAAGCCTGCCGCGTATGCACAGCACGGTGGCGAACCACGGCGGGATCACGCAAAGCCGCGTGTTTTGTCGTTCGCGCAGCCATCCGCGCGCGCCACACCTTAAACGTTGTTCGCTTGAGCTCAGCGCGCATCAGCGCCACCACCGCTGATTCATTCAAGCCAAATTGCGCTTCAATCGCCTCAAACGGCGTGCGATCTTCCCACGCCATCTCGATGATTCGAGCAACGTCGACGGGCGTCAATTCCGAGGCCGAGATTTTCAAAATTTCATCCCTGCATGCTGCGCCAGCTCGCGCATCACGGCGCGCCATCCGGCGTGGGCCGCCTCGCCCGCTTTTGCGAACGCGTCGGCGAACAGCTTCTCCTGTTCCCCAGTAAGTTTTACTTCGAGCGCGACGCCATCCGCCGTGAGTCGAATCTCACGCACCCGTGCATCGTGATCGGCTTTGGCGAGTTCAATTAGCCCCTGGATTTGCAATTGCCGCAGCGGCGCGTTGAGCGCCTGTTTGGTGACATCGAGCGTTGTTTGCAGCTCGCCGACGCTCATGCCCGGCGTGTGGGCGACAAAAAAAAGGATGCGGTGATGCATGCGCGTGAGGCCGCGCGTGGCGAGTATCCGGTCGGGCTCAGCGATGACGGCGCGCAACGCGAAGTGCATGACGCGCCACGCCTCGGTCAGCGCGGCCTGCGCGATTTCCGGATTTTTCGCGCTCCCGATCCTCGCAGATCTGGCGATTCTCATTGGAGACACAAGCTTCTTTTCAGCGGACATAGGTCAATATACTTGACATTTATTTTTCAGCGCTTCAAAATAGGTCAAGGCTCTTGACCTAACGCACCATCCTGCGCTCGGTTCAATCGCAAACAGCGGAAAACTTTCACCCGCACCGAAGCGCGATCACCCGTCGCCTAAAATCCTCATCAATCAACGATACGCACCGGACGCTGCGACGTATCGACAATTTTGGAGCATACCCATGTCACAGGCATCAATGGCAGACCGCGACGGAAAAATATGGATGGACGGCACGATGGTGGACTGGCGCGACGCCAAGATCCATGTGCTGTCGCACACGCTGCACTACGGTTGCGGCGCATTCGAAGGCGTTCGCGCTTACAAGACCGACAAGGGCACGGCGATTTTCCGCCTTCAGGAACACACGCAGCGCCTGTTCAATAGCGCCAAAATTCTGCGCATGAACATCCCGTTCACGATGGACGTGGTGATGGAGGCGCAGCGCGCAGTCGTTCGCGAGAATGCGCTTGCGAGCGGCTATCTGCGCCCGCTGACGTGGATCGGCTCGGAAAAGCTGGGCGTTTCGCCGAAGGGCAATACGATTCACCTGATGGTCGCTGCGTGGACTTGGGGCGCATATCTCGGTGAAGAAGGCCTGAAGCGCGGCATTCGCGTCAAGACTTCGAGCTACACGCGGCATCACGTGAACATCACGATGACGCAGGCGAAGGCGGTGTCGAACTACACCAACTCGATCCTTGCCAACATGGAAGTGACCGAAGAAGGCTACGACGAGGCCGTGCTGCTCGACGCTTCCGGCTTTGTGTCGGAAGGCGCGGGCGAGAACATTTTTGTGGTGAAAGATGGCACGATTTATACGCCGGATTTGTCGGCCGGCGCGTTAAACGGAATCACCCGCAACACGGTGTTCCACATCGCAGCCGATCTCGGCCTGACGATCAAGGAAAAGCGTTTGACCCGCGATGAGCTCTACATCGCCGATGAGCTGTTTTTCACAGGCACGGCGGCAGAGGTCACGCCAATTCGCGAGTACGATCGCATCCAGATTGGCGCGGGCTCACGCGGCCCGATCACCGAGAAAATTCAGACCGCGTTCTTCGACATCGTCAATGGGCGCAATCCGAAGTATGCGCATTGGCTGACTCAAGTCGCCTGATCGGCTCCAGCCGCCGCTCAGCCGCGGCCCGGAGGCAACCATGGCCGCGTCGGGTCGCGGCAGAGCCGCTCCTACAATAGATTCATCAAACTTGTCACACCGAATCCATGAGCACCACCCCACAAGATGCCGTCCACGTCACCGCCAAAGATCTGCAGGGCCCCGGCGTGGTGTTTTGCCCGAACCCAAAGATGCCTTTGTGGTCAACGCATCCGAAGGTCTATCTTGACGTCGCGACGACGGGCACCGCAGCCTGCCCGTATTGCGGCACCCACTATGTGCTCGACGGGCCCGCACCGCACGGGCATTAGCGCCGACAACAGTACGGCATAGACGACTTTTGTTGCCGTTTACCGATTTTTTTGCGACAAAAGGTTCATAATTCTTAAAGTGAATCTGCAACTCTGCGTCTAAATCGGGTTACCTATGGAAAACGTTTCCACCGTCGTTCGCCTGCCCACCTTTGAGCGACGCAGTACCGCGCAACCCGCCGCATCCGACGCACCGGTCAGCGCCAAGGACGCCGCAAGCCTGTTGCTGCGCACGTCGGTGTCGTGCAATACCGCGATTGCCAGCTCGCTCGGCACCTACGGTCTGACCTATCTTGAATGGCGCATCCTGACCAAGATCGCGGCCAGCGACGGCATCACGATTGGCGCACTGGCTCAGGCGATTGGCCGCTCCGCTCCGCAGACCAACAATGCGGTTTATCGACTCGAAGGCAAAGGCTGGCTGTCGTATCAGGCCGATGTCCGCCCCGGTGTTTGCTACATCACAGAGAAGGCGTGGGTCGTGCTGCCTTACCCGGATGTGCTGATTGAACGGCTGGCGCAGCGCATCGATGCGACGCTACCGAGCCCGTTTCACATCACGCAGCTTCATGTGTTGCTTGACCAGCTGATTCAGGCTTAGGCGCGGCCTACTGAGCCTTGGCGGCTGCGTCAAGCGCAGCCTTTTCGGCCAGCGCCTGTGTGAGCGCTGCCGTGCGCTCTGCCAGAGCTGCAAGTTGTGCGGCGCGCGTTGCGGGCGTCTCCAGCGTGATGCGCCCGAGCAAACCGCCGCGATAGTCGTTGAGTAACGTGACTGCGGCTTTTTCGTAGTCCGGGCTGCCGCCCTTGATGCGAAAACCGCGCCGTTTGGCAATCGCTTCGATCACACCGGGGCCATCCGTTTCGTCGGCATCGAGCCCATAGCGTGCGGTGAGCGCCTCGGGATAGCGCTCAAGCAAAACCTCGCCCAGATAGTTCGCCACCTCTTCGTCAATGTACGCGTTGACGCCGACCAGATGGCTCGCGGCGAGCAGCAGGCCATCGGTCTCAAGCGCGATTTTCGGCCACATCAGACCCGGCGTGTCGTGCAACCACGTGCCGTCCGCGAGTTCGTAACGCTTGATGAGCTTGGTCACTGCGGGTTCGTCACCAACACCAGCAATGCGACGGTTCAAAAGCGCATTAATCAGCGTCGATTTGCCGACGTTTGGCACGCCCATCATCATCACGCGGAATCGCGGCGTCAGCCCATCGCTCTGCGGAACGCCGCGATGCGGCGCAAGCAGCTTGGCTGCGGGCAAAACCCTGCCCGATTCGCCGGCTTTTTTGCACGACAAACCAATGGCTGTGACGCCCTCTTGTGCGTTGAAATAGTCCAGCCACTGCTGCGTGACAACGGGATCGGCCAGATCAATTTTGTTGATCACCTTGAGCGCCGGGCGTTGCCGTGCGACGCGCATGGCGTCAATCACCGGGTTGCACGTTGCGGCGGGGCAGCGCGCGTCAAGCACTTCAATGACGACGTCAACGCTGCCAAGCGCCTCTTCTGCTTTGCGCTGCGCGACCACCATGTGGCCGGGATACCAGTTAATTGCCATAATTTCGAGCGCCCTTCAGACTTTCAATCGCACATCAGCTTATTCATGAAAGCCAGCCTGCACAGGGGTTACAACATCAAATTTCCTGAAATCAACTTACGCCACTGATCAGGCCTACCCCGCGAGCAGTGGGCGTTTCAGCCAAAAGCTGATCGCCCACTCATCCCTACTAAATCAATTCCGTCTGATCGCCGACCGCGTCCGGCAAATCCGGCTCATCAATGCGCTCGATGCCCGAGAGCTTCTCGCCTTCGCCCAAATTAATCAGCGTCACGCCCTGCGTCGAGCGACCCGATTCACGAATCGATTTGACCGTCGTGCGAATCAGCACGCCACCCGTGGTGATGAGCATGATTTCGTCTTCCTTGCGCACCAGCGTGGCGGCAACCACCTTGCCATTGCGAGTGCTTTGCTGGATTGCGATCATGCCCTTGGTGCCGCGACCGTGTCGCGTGTACTCGATGATCGGCGTGCGTTTGCCGAAGCCGTTTTCGGTCGCGGTCAACACTTGCTGCTCTTCACCACCAGCCACCAGCATCGCAATGATCTTCTGCGCTTTTTCGAGCATCATGCCGCGCACGCCACGTGCGTTGCGGCCCATACTGCGCACGTCGTTTTCGTCGAAGCGAACGGCCTTGCCGCTGTCAGCGAACAGCATCACATCATGTTTGCCGTCGGTCAGCGCGGCACCAATGAGGTAATCGCCGTCGTCAAGATCCACGGCAATGATGCCGTTCTTCTTCGGACGCGAGAAATCTTCAAGCGAGGTCTTCTTCACGGTGCCCATGCTGGTCGCCATGAAGATGAATTTGTTCGGATCGAAGTCCTTCGTCGACACAATCGCTGTGATCTTTTCACGCTCCTGCAGCGGGAACAGATTCACAATTGGCTTGCCGCGCGAGTTGCGGCTACCTTCTGGCACTTCGTAGACTTTCAGCCAGTAAACGCGACCGCGATTGCTGAAGCACAGGATGTAGTCGTGCGTGTTGGCGATGAAGAGTTTTTCGACGAAATCCTCTTCCTTCGTGGCGGTGGCCTGCTTGCCGCGACCGCCACGTTTTTGCGCGCGGTATTCCTCAACCGGTTGCGCCTTAAAGTAACCGCCGTGCGTCAAAGTCACCACCATGTCCTGCGGCTTGATGAGATCTTCCATCGAAGTCTCTTCAGCGTTGAACACGATCTCGGAGCGACGTTTGTCGCCGAATTTTTCCTTGATTTCGGCCAGCTCGCCTTGAATGATTTCCGTCACGCGCTCGGGCTTCGAAAGGATGTCGAGCAGGTCCTGCACAGCGGCGATCACTTCTTTGTATTCGGTGATGACTTTGTCGGACTCAAGCGCGGTCAAGCGCTGCAAGCGCATCTCAAGAATCGCCTTGGCCTGAACATCGGTCAGACGATACGCCTGTTCTTTAACCTGCCAGCAGAAGTCCGGCGTAACGCCATCGGGACGCAAGAAGTCCACGTTTGCTCGCGAAACCATCTCTTTAACGAGATCGGATTTCCACAGTTTGGAGGTCAACGCGGCTTGCGCTTCGTCTGGCGTGGCTGACGCCTTGATCAACTCGATGATCGGGTCGACGTTGGCGAGCGCAACGGCCAGACCTTCCAGAATGTGGGCACGAGCCCGTGCCTGACGCAACTGAAACTGCGTGCGACGCGTGACGACTTCGCGGCGATGCAGGATGAACTGCTCAAGAAATTCTTTGAGATTGAGCAAACGCGGACGCATGTCCACGAGCGCAATCATGTTCATGCCGAAGCTGTCTTGCAGCTGCGTGTTCTTGTACAGATTGTTGAGAACGATGTCCGGAATCTCGCCGCGCTTGAGTTCTATGACGACGCGCATGCCTGATTTGTCGGACTCGTCGCGCAGGTCGGAAATGCCTTCCAGGCGCTTGTCGCGAACCAGTTCGCCGATTTTTTGCAGCAAGGTCGACTTGTTGACCTGATACGGAATCTCGTCAACGATGATGGCCTGACGATCAGTCTTGCCAATCGGCTCAAAGTGCGTCCGCGCACGCATGACCACGCGACCGCGACCCGTGCGATAGCCGTTGACCACGCCTTCGATGCCGTAAATGAAGCCACCGGTGGGGAAATCCGGTGCCGGAACGTGCTCAATCAACTCATCAATCGTGATATCCGGATTGACCAGCATCGCCTGCACGCCGGTGATCACCTCGGCCAGATTGTGCGGCGGAATGTTGGTCGCCATGCCGACCGCGATCCCGGACGATCCATTAACCAGAAGATTCGGAAATTTCGCCGGTAGAACCGTTGGTTCCTGTTCTTTGCCGTCGTAATTGGGCTGGAAGTCGACCGTTTCTTTGTCGAGATCGCCCAACATTTCGGCCGCAAGCTTTTGCAGGCGGCACTCGGTGTAGCGCATCGCCGCAGCGTTGTCGCCGTCCACCGAGCCGAAGTTGCCCTGACCGTCCACCAGTTCGTAGCGCATCGAAAACGGCTGCGCCAAGCGAACCAGCGTGTCATAAATCGACGCATCACCGTGCGGGTGGAACTTACCCATCACTTCGCCAACGACGCGCGCGCACTTAACGTAGGGACGGTTGTGCACGTTATTGGCTTCATGCATGCCGAACAGCACGCGGCGATGCACCGGTTTGAGGCCATCGCGAACATCGGGCAGCGCACGACCCACAATCACGCTCATGGCGTAATCAAGGTACGAGGTGCGCATCTCCTGTTCGAGACTAATCGGTAGGGTTTCTTTGGCGAATTGATCCATGCGTCGGGTGAGAACCTATTAACAAGCGGCAAGCAACATGCGGTGAACAGTGCTGAACCACAAAAGCAGCAAAAGTGTCGCGGGCAACTAATGATTTTAGTCTGTATCGGCTGCTCGCCGACTCCGACGAAACTTCGGTGAGTTGCGTATCTGCCACAGATGATGACCCGAATTACCCACGAACGCCTGCCGGATTGCAGTTGCGCGTTGCAACCCTGAAATACCCAGTGTTATATTGCGTCAGGAGGGAACTTTGTTGCCGCACACTTGGGTAAGTTCGAGTGCGTTCATTGCAAAGTCGCCCGTGACATCGTCTCAAGCCTTCAAGGGGTACTAAATCAATGAAACTTCGCTTAATCGCTAGCGCTGTCTCGACCGCAGTGGTTGCGCTTTCCGCGAGCGTAGTATTCGCGCAAGCCAATCCGGCCAACAGCGCATATCTACTTTCCAACACTGGCGCAGCTGGTAACAACGTCGTTCGCAGCGGTCGTTATGGCACCAACAACGCTTCCTGCAATCTGTGCTGGCGCACCGGTTTCTGGACCCCCGCGATGGCTATCGCTGAATGTGATCCAGACCTCGTGAAAAAGGCGGCTCCGGCTCCAGCAGCACCTACGGCTCCAGTGGCTCCACCTGCTGCTACCGCGCCAACGGCACCTGTTGAACCACCAGCTGCTCCGCCAGCCCCGGTTGCGCCACCAGCGCCGTCTGTCCAGAAGATCACGCTTGCTTCCAAAGCACTGTTCGACTTCGACAAGGCCATCCTCAAACCTGAAGGCCAGGCTGTTCTGGATCGCGAAATTGTTTCGCGCATCAAAGAAGTGCAAAAGCTTGAGCTCGTTCTCGTCACCGGTCACACGGATCGTCTGGGCTCACAGCAATACAACCAGAAGCTCTCCGAGCGTCGCGCTGCTGCTGTTGCCGCGTACCTGGCTAGCAAAGGCGTTGCTAAGGACAAGCTCGAAACCCTCGGTATGGGCAAAACCCAACCGGTTCCGGGTGTGGTCTGTGAGCAGAAGAACCGCAAGGCTCTGATCGCTTGCCTGCAACCGCATCGTCGCGTTGAAGTCGAAGTCAAAGGCGAAATCGTTATCCGTAAGTAATTACGTAACGGTTCTGCCCGAATTCTGTCGTCGCTTTGGCGGCGACAGGGTAAACAAACCCCGCTCCGGCGGGGTTTGTTGTTTCTAAAACCGGCAAAGATGCGCCGATCACGCGCGATTCCACGAATTGATTGGTCATGGCCCAAATAGGTACGTCTTCATGAGTCCCATCGGTAATACCCTTATCTGCGTGCGCTGGCTAATCACTGGCACAGCTACCGGCCCTCATGCCATTGAGAATGCTGCGTTGATTTTTAATGAGGCGGGCGTCATCACGGCCGTCGGCAAAGCAGCCGATCTCGCCAGTAGCGAGAACATAACGAACCGGATCGACCTGCAAAACCACCTGCTCGCCCCAGGTCTGATCAACGCCCATTGCCACGCTGCGATGAGCCTGCTCCGTGGCGCGGCAGATGATTTACCGCTGCATCGCTGGTTACAAGAGCGCATCTGGCCTATGGAAGGCGAACTGGTCGATGACGATTTCGTGCAGACCGGAACGCAGCTCGCCGTAGCCGAGATGCTGCTTGGCGGCACTACGACGTGCGTCGACATGTATTTCTACTCGCGCACGGTCGCCCGAGTCTTCCTCGCCGCCGGAATGCGCGGCGTTCTGGCGCTGCCTGTTATCGACTTCCCAACGCGCTATGCATCTGACGCCGACGCCTACATCGCCACAGGCCTTTCGGTGCGCGATGAATTCGCCGACGAGCCGCTGCTCTCGTTTGCACTCGCGCCACATGCGCCGTACACGATCAGCGACGCCACGTTCACCCGTGTGCTCGCCTTCGCCAACGAGCTTGGCCTGCCTGTTCACACGCACCTGCAGGAAACAGAGCTTGAAGTCACAGATGCCGTCGCGCAATCGGGCGAACGTCCGACCGCGCGCCTCGCTCGCCTAGGCGCGCTAGGCCCGGATTTTTTTGCAGCGCATTGTGTTCACTTGAACGAGGACGATATCGCGACCCTCGCGCACCACGGAGCTTCTGTTGTGCATTGCCCCTCATCGAATTTAAAGCTTGCCAGCGGCCTTGCTCCCGTCGCCCAAATGCTGGCTGCAGGAATCAACGTCGGTCTCGGCACCGACGGCGCAGCCAGCAATAACCGCCTCGACATGTTCGAAGAAATGCGTCTCGCCGCGTTAATCGGCAAAGTACAAGCCAATGACGCCTCTGCGGTCAACGCAGCTCAGGCCTTCACCATGGCCACGCTGGGCGGCGCCCGCGCAACGGGCCTGGCCAACGTCACCGGCTCACTCGAAGTCGGCAAGGCGACCGACCTGATCGCGCTAGCGCTTGACTCGCCCGGCATGACGCCTCTCTTCGATCCCGTTTCACATTTTGTGTATGCCGCGTCACGAGCCGACGTCAGCGATGTTTGGGTTGCCGGCGTCCAGCGCGTGAAGGACGGCGCACTAACAGGCGCAGCGGCCCACACGATGTCAGAATTGGCACCCAGTATCCAAAGCATCCGCGAGCGCGTCACAGCCCTCCGCAAGTAAAAAGCAGTAGCCATGACCACCGTTCACGACCAAGCTCACGCAAACAGCAACGCCGATCCGAAACACAATGCCGATCCGGCAGAACTCGCCAA
>JANXUB010000206.1 GCA_025352105.1 Burkholderiales bacterium
GTCAATCTATAATCTCGGATAACTTGAAATGCCCGGGTGGCGGAATTGGTAGACGCACTAGTTTCAGGTACTAGCGAGTAACATCGTGGGGGTTCGAGTCCCTTCCCGGGCACCAAATGCGCCATGCGCATTTGGACGATAAAGCCAGTCGAGGGGTCTAACCATCCCGACCCAAGCGCTTCGCTGGGGTCGTTTCAGAACTGGACTGTAACCGAAAAGCCGACGCTAGTCGGCTTTTTGTTTATTGCAGGTGAAATCGAGAAAAATCTGGGCGTCGGTTTTTGTCAACTATGCGCCGCCAGGACGACACGACGAGCGCTTTCAAAGGTCTTGATACGCCAGTTGCACCGCCTCCGCGCCATGCAGCCGCTCCAGCCGCCGCACGATGAAATGTCCGCGCGCCATGTCCTGAAAATGGTCAATGAACAGCGTGTTGATGACCGCGCCGCCAATGGCTCCAACGATGGGCACGGCCTGAGCGGCGGCTTTTTCGGACACGACAATTGAGAAGCGCGACGCAACGATGGCGATCAGGCGAACAATCGCCGGAGCGCCATGCTGCGTAACGCCTTGTGCCGCAAAGTGGGCGGCGGCTTCGGCCACGGCCTTTGCCATTGCCGTTCGCGCCGCGAAATAGCCGATCTCGGTACCGTCGTCATCCTTGGACGTTCCACCCAGCGCCAAGACTTGAACGCATTCAAGCTGCGCATCAGCGAGCTTCAGGTTTTCACCCTCGCTGCGCGCAATATCCGCAATGGAGCGCAGCATGATGGTCGTTGACACCGGCAGCTCAACCGACAGTGCCGCGAGCCCGAGCGCGCCGCCAGCGGCCCCGGACGCGCTCGCCGCAAGCTTGTGCCACCAGTTCGATGGCGCGCCAGATTTGGCCTCTACTTTGTCAAGCGTCCACAGCGCAACCTTTAACGCCGCCTCAATAGCCTTCCTCGCCGCGTCGTTGACGACTGTGTTCCATTGCTTCGGGAGCAGAGCGAAACCCTTTTCGATCGGCGTTCCGACGAAGCTGGATATTTTCGCTGCGAGGCCGGGATTTTCGAGCAGTTGCTTCGCCGTGCGAAGCTCCGCCAGCTCCGAATGGGTCAAAGCGGGGAGCGATTTCTTTCGGGTCACTGGGCGCTGCCTTTGGGTGTTTTTAATGCGGTGCGAAGCATCCCACAGTTTTGAAAATTGGCCGCAATTGAACGTCTGGCGTCGAGTCGCAACGCAGCGCTGTTAACAAATTTTTCATCAACAGCTTTTTGCGATTAGCTTTATTTTACATGGGCTACAGAGTAAAATCGCTATAAGTCGACTCATGCCAAATAATGGCGCGAGCCCGTATAAAACGGGATGAAAATGACAAAGCTGTTAAGTCGACGCGCGTCAATCAAGACGCGTGCAGACGTACGCTTTTTCGACAGACACAACTGATGCAGCTGAAACCCAAGGCGCGTTCTCATGCGATGCGTGCTGGGCTTTCAGCATGTGATTGACGACGGGCCGCGCTCGCTTCCGTCGAACGTTGACGCGCAAACGCTTTTCCGCAAACATAAGACAACGGCTATTGCCGGAAAGACGGGCGATCTAATCATCTGGCATCAGTCGCTGTCGCACGGGAACCGCCCAAATCGGGCTGCTGTTCCGTGCGTTGTTCAGTGCATCGACAAGTCCCCGATGCGGCCAGAAACAGGCAAAAATTAGGCTTCGCGGATTTAGCCTCGACCGTGGTGACCGCGGCCGCGTCCGTACCAGCCGCCACGATAACCGCCGTACAGGCCGAGTGCAATGGTCGGGCCCCAGGTGCCGTAGTAAGGCGAGTTGTAGTACCCAACGTAGCCCGGATAGGCGTCGTAATAGACGTAAGCTGGGCCGGTCACAGGCGCGGCACCCGGCACCATCATCACCGCGTCCGGGTCAGCGTATAGGGCTGGGTCGCTGGCAGCCGTTGTGGGCATCGCCTGCGGTTGAGGGCCGCTGGTCGCAGCCGGGTTGGGTGCGACCGAAACGCGCAGTTGCAACGTGGGGCCCGGATCCTGAGGTAGTTGAACCGAGTATTGCTTGCCGGCGTACTCGTAAACCACCTTGTAACCGACGGTACGATTTTCATAAATGGTTTGCGTGCTGCACTGTGGCGGAGCGCCGGTAGTCGTGGTTGCACAGGCTTGTCGCGGCACCCCAACTTGTTGGGTCACGGGCGTGCTGGACACCACGCGCGCCGACTCCTGCGCGGTGGCGTTGGTTGCTGCGCTGCTTGCCGCCCCTGCAACCAACAAAACGAGGTTGAATGCTGTCTTGTTCATCTGAGACTCCATTGCGTTTTTGCTATCCACATAGCTTACGCTTTTTTTGACTGGGTTGGGAACGATGGGTTCATGGCTCTGAGCGTCTTCAATAAACGTCACAGCGGTGAGTTTTGGTCAGCCAGACGTCAGCGGCAAAGGCCGCATAGGCCGCATAGGCCGTAAAGGCAGTTATTTGCCAGTTTCGGACGGAGGCGACCCTGACATTTCCCGCATTTGCCGGACGATGTCTTCTTCGGACTTCATGGGTTCGCTGGACACTGCCGTCTTCGGCTGGTCAAGCATGTGCACGATGGGCGGCAACCCGAAAACACAAACCGTGACCGCGACTTGAACAAGAATGAACGGCAGCAGCGAGTTGACGATTGCGGGTGTCGAAGCTTGACGCAATTCACCCCGTGATCTCAGCATCAACACCGCGTAGCCCATCGGCGGAACCAGAAAGCTGGTTTGCAGAACGAGCAGTAGCAATACTGCCGCTTGTTGCGCGTCGCCCAGCTGCGCAATCAGTGCAGGCGCAACAATCGGAATCACCACGACGATCATTTCGAACGCGTCGAGCACCCACGCGCACAGCGCAACGAAAAGCAGCACACACAGCGCTGAGAGGTGCGGCGATAGCCTGGAATTCAGAAGCAGCTCCGATAGCCATCGGTCTGTGCCAAACGCACGGAACACGAGACTAAATGTCGTGGCGCCAACGAGCAAAGCGAACAATGCGCCGCTGAGCGTGAGCGAGTCATGCAACACCTCGCGCCATGCTGCCCACGACAACGCGCGGCTCACAAGCGTGGCGAGAATCAAAACGCATCCCCCAGTGGCGGCGGCTTCAACAGCAAACAGCCTGCCAGTAAAGACGCCCGTTAACAACAACACGATGACAGCAATAGCAGCAAGCGCCGTGGCCATCTGTGATGCAGTAACGGAGTTGTCGTCGACAGCGAGCTCAGGAGCGCTGCGGCCCGGTTCGGCGAAGCGACCTTGACGCCACGCCACGAGCATCCACAGCACGAGACCCACGGCGGCAGGCAGCAGTGCTGCGTTAAACACATCCTGGGTAGAAATAATTCGCTCAGCACCCAGAGAATATCCCGGCCAATTGCTCGCTTCAAGGTGCGCACGCAACATCGCGTCACCCAGCAAAATCAACACAAGCGACGGTGGTACGACGACGCCAATGGTGGCGGCCGTGCTCACAAGTGCAATGGCGCGGGCAGGGGCCAAATGGTGTAACCGATGCCCCACCAGTCGTGCCAGCAGGGAGGCGCTGGAGCCGACCGATCCGCTCATCGGCGCGATCAGGGAGCCCACCGTGAGCGTTGCCAAAGCGGTCACTGAACCGTGGGTTCCAAACGGACGAAAAATTCTGACCAGCGTTGAAAAAATAGAATCCGCTACCGTAATCCGTTGCAGCAAAACTCCGATGAATACATACAGTGGCAAGGCTTGCAACAAATCGCTTTCCAGCAGACCAACGATGCGCGGAGAAAGCGCTGAAAGCACATTGAGGTCAATCGCCCCTGACAATACTCCGGTCACGGCAAATGCGCTGGACGTTCCCAGCAAGAGCGCCCAGACCGGGAGGCCAGTGGTGCTGACGAGCGCGCCAAGGGCGAGCAGCATCCAGAGGCCCGCAGTGGTCATACGCTACTCATTACCTGTGGCTTGTGATTTACGCAGCGCTGAAAATGTGCAATGACCCAGCGCAAGCAGCGCCAGCAACAAGCCCGCGAACTTGATGACAAAGAAGCCCGGATTTCCGGTTTCCGAAAAGCGTTCGAAATGCACGACGGATTCCCAGACTTGCGCGCTCGACGTCCACACGATCAGCAGGGCCCATGGCGCAGTGCACATCAACATAGCGTAGCGTTTCCACAACGGTGAGGCGTTGCTTGATGTAGCAGGCTGATGTGCCGATGCAAGGTGCGCATTCGAAACCGATGTTACCGTGACTGCGACGGCCACATAGAGCGCGAACAACACTTGCGCCGCGTCGTTGGTCTGCCGTGAGTAAGCCTGCACCCAGTCGCGAAGCGGCCATTGGGCGAAAAGCAGAATGGCGAGCGGTACGACGAGCACAGCGACGCAAGCAACGGTAGTTTTCAAATCGATCCCCATACAGCGCGCACGCTACCCAAGCGCACAACGCCGTCACTCAGCGATGGCGATTTTCCACGAATTACACCACTTTACTGCGATTGACCGACGGCCTCGATGGCGGGGTTCGTCGATCCGACAGCGGGCACGAGGGGTTGGACAACCAGTGGCGGCGTCATTGAGTTAGCTCTTGCGGGCGCGATGCGTGGGCTCAAATCGGTAAGCGTCATCAAAATATCAGCGTACCAAGCGCAATTTAGCCCAAGCGCTTCGTCGAGCTTCAAATCCCGTGTGCCAACGTCGAGTCGCGCTGAGTGGACGCCCAGCAATTTCCATGGCAAGTTGTCGCCGTCGCTCCTGGCTTGGGCGTCGCGCATGACCACCGGTGCACCACTCGTACCGCGATGCGTCCGGGCGTCGGTCAGGAAATAACCTTGACCCTGAAAACGCAATCCGAATGAAGATGCGATGACCGCGTGCCGGGCAACTGGCATGTGATGCAAAGTGTCGTGGAAACCGAGCGGAAAACCAATTACCAGCAACGAGGCCCCGATTTCAACTGCGTCATGTGAGCCAAGCAAATGCGCCGGTGTGAACGCCCGAAAAACAGCCGTGGGCGGCAGCGCTGTACGTTCAATTTCGATCACGGCAACGTCAATTTCGCCGGACGCATCCTGGCCTTGTCGCCAGAGGCTCTTGCCATCACGGTACAGCGGCATCGAGAACCCGATTGATCGCGCCATATTCTCGGTATCTATATGTATCTCGATTTCGATGCGATCTGGGAAGTGTTTGCTCGGCTCATCAATCATGACGTGCCGACTGGTCACCAGAAACAAGCGCTCATCGCGCTGGAAGAAGAAACCGCTCGCGTTGGTGAGCGACTTTTGCAGATCAAATGTGCCGACGCGTGCGGTGGCGAGGAGGACGGTATCGATCATCGGTGAAATTATTTTCTGCGTGCGGCGTTGTTAAAAACAAAATGCGAATCGCATGGGTCGCGGTGGAGGAAGTACCGAGACTCGTGCAATCCGCATTTTGCGCTAACCGCGCTTTGCTGCAACGCGCGTCACTGCGAAGCGCTCTCCCATCGCCGATTAGAGGCGCGGCTCACCGTTCATATTCACCGCGATGGTGCGGCCCGGTGGGGAGCTCATTTGAACGCTATGCTCAACGCCGCGATAGTTGTAAGTCACGTCCCAATAGGCCGGAGCAGTGCTGGCTGTAGTTTCGCATCGACGCAGGTTACGGTCGTAGGTTGATCCGCCGCCTTGATTGTTACCAATCGCGGCACCAGCGATTGCGCCGCCTGCCGTCGCGACGTCCCGACCGCGTCCGCCGCCGACCTGATGCCCGAGCACGCCGCCAAGAATGCCGCCGATGATGGCACCGCCGATGTTGCTGTCGGTATTGACCTGCTGACGCTCGACCCAGCAGCGCTGTTCCGGCGGGCCAACCACGGCGCGAACAGAGGTGACCATGGCCTCTGTAACCCGCTCATTGGGTCGACGATAGTAGTCGTAGTTTGGCGCGGCCAATGGCTGGGGGGCTTCGTTGGCGTAACGGTCACGGTTTCCAACTTTGCGCACCGAGGAGATGCGATTGCTCATGCCCAAACCGCGGAGCGAGTCGTAGCTGCCTTTGCGCAACACGACGCAACTGCCGCCGAAGTTCGCGTCATCGCACACTTCCCAACGCCCGTTCGATACGATGACCGAAGAGGCAAGATCGTTAAAGCCGACGCGCTGAAAGTTGTTAACTTGGCTATTCGCAGTGAATGTTCGGCCCCGAAAGCCTTCGCCCTCGTAGAACGTAATTTGGGCAGCGGCTTGCGCGGCGAAAACCAAAGCCGTTGCGGCGAGCGCAGTTTTTTGTTTCCAGTTCATGGTGTGTCCAATCTAAATGTGTTTCGGACTCAGCGTGAGTCAAGCGAGCGGCACGCCGCCCATAGCAGCGCTGCAATTGAGCGCACTGATGCGTTGATCGACGAGCACAGCCAATATCTATAGGCTACGCAGGACATCAGTGTCGGTCTGTCGTGCTTCCGCCTGATTTTTTGTAAGCCATTGCCTACAGGCGCATACAAAGTCTCGCGCTTATCGAGTTAAGCCGCCTGCCAGAGGAGCCACACGCAACGTGGGCGCTGCCTTCGCGTCCCCTCGCCCAATGCGGTCACGCGCAAGGTCGAGCGCCTGACGCACCTGATAGAAAGCGTCCGAGTCGAGCACCGGAATATTGGCATGTACGATCGAGGTTTCGATTTCATCAAGGCGGTCACACAGCGCGGTTACTTCGGCAGGTGTTTTGGCGTCATTGATGTCGTGCTCAACCGTGCGAATCTGTTTGTAGAGTTTCGCGATGCGAACCTTTAATCGGTAGTCATAGACGGAGGGCATGATTTTGAGCAGTGGCACCAAAACCGCAATCAGTGGAATCAGCAAGACCACCATGCGATCCACCAGATTCGCCAGCCAGTACGGCAGGTAGCGCTGAAAAAACGGCTTGCCAGATTTGAAAAAACGATCTGCTTCGTCCGCAAGCGGCATGTCCTGACCTTTGCGGTTCGGGTATTCGCCTTCGTTCTGAAACAGCCGGTGATCTTTGTGTACCTGTGTTGCCGCGTCAATGAGCAAGTACATCAGCGCTGGGTGCAGCGAATCGCGAGCGATAAGATTGACCGTTGTGCCCACCATGTCCACGTCGGTCGGCGGAATGTTTTTTCCGAAATCGATGGCTCCCGCTGGCAGCGTGACTTTCGACAAATAGGGAAAACGTCGCGCATAACCCGCCGCCTGAGAAAAACTCATGAGCTTGACGCCAGCCATGGCCATGAGGTCTCGCACCGGTTGCGAATCAGGGGGCGAAACAACGAATACGGCATCAACTTGTTTTTGCCGCATCGCAGTGACCGCTTGATCGCCGGGCATCGTCAAGAGCGCCGCTTCCTTCTCTGTCACTCCGCTCGCGGCGAGCAGCTCAAGGCCGAGCTTGTAGGTGCCGCTGCCTTGGGCGCCGATTGCCAGTCGTTTGCCCGCCAGTTTTGGAAGCTGCGCGAGTTCAGTTGCCACTGAGTCCGTCTTTTGCGGACGATAGAAAACCCAAAGTGGCTCCAGCGTCAGGCTGCCAAGGCTCACGAGAGGGATGGCATCCGCGAGCGGTTTTTCGCCCGGCGCCAGCGTCGCCATTCCGCCTTGTACAAAACCCACATCGACCGCCTGCGTCGCGTCGCGCAGACGCGCCAGATTTTCGCTCGCGCCTTGCGACGCCTTCAGCTCCAAAGTGACACCGTGTGCCGCCAGAATGGCTTGATAACGTTTGCCGAAGTCATCGTAAGGACTTGTTGCGAAACCGGTTGACATCACAAGCGTGTTCGGCGGCGACGGTTTGATATATCGCGATGCGATCCAGAACGCTAGAAGCAACAGCGCAATTGAGGGCAGCACAACGGTCGCCAGCTCGCGCCACGAAATGTGAGCGAGCTTTGGGCGTTTGACATGCAGATTCAGATTCATGAGATTTTCGTGCGTGAGAATGAACGGGTACCGCTGTCGCATTTTGCTTGATTGTGCAAAACTTGGGTCGACACGCAGCATGTGCGGTAAACCTGCGGGCTGAGAACGCCGTCGCTGTAGTGCACACTTGCAGCCATTGACGCGATAGGCGTTATCGAATCAGGTTTGAGCACACAAGAATGAGCGACGCACCCGTTGAAACCGCCCCTTCTGTAGCGCTGGTAGCGCCGGTAACGCTGAAAAAAAGCGTCTGGCGCTGGATACCCACGCTCTATTTCGGGCAGGGCATTCCGTACGTCGCAGTGATGACGCTTTCGGTGATTTTGTACAAGAACATGGGGGTGTCGAACACCGATATCGCGCTCTACACGAGCTGGCTGTATCTGCCGTTCGTGATCAAGCCGTTGTGGTCGCCATTCGTCGACATGTTCCGCACCAAACGCTGGTGGATCGTGTGGCTGGAGCTTTTGATTGGGGCGGCGTTTGCCCTGGTCGCGCTGACGATTCCAGCGGACAATTTCTTCCGGATTACGCTCGCGATTTTCTGGTTGCTGGCGTTTAGCGCGGCGACGCATGACATCGCGTCTGACGGGTTTTATATGCTGGGTTTGCGGCAGCATGAGCAAGCGGCGTACGTCGGCATTCGCAGCACTTTTTTCCGGCTGTCGATGATTGCCGGGCAGGGCGGTCTCGTTTATCTCGCGGGAAAACTCACGACGATTACGGGCAATCTGACGATGGCGTGGTCCATTGTTTTTTATCTACTGAGCGCGATGTTCGTATCGCTATTCGTGTATCACAACCTGATGTTGCCGCGCCCGGCCAATGACGTAGCGAAGATTGACGACGGACAGATTGGCAAGACATTCGTCGCCATCTTTGCGAAGTTTCTGAAGAAGAAAGACATCGTCACCATCCTCGCTTTTCTGCTGCTGTACCGATTTGCCGAGGCGCAACTGGTGAAAATTGCACCGGTATTTCTGCTCGACAAAATGGACAAAGGTGGGCTTGGTTTATCGACCGAAAGCGTGGGCCTGCTTTACGGAACGATTGGCGTTGCAGCGTTGACGGTGGGCGGACTGCTGAGCGCGTATCTGATTTCTCGCGATGGCATGAAGCGCTGGCTGTGGATCATGGCGCTCGCCATCAACGTGCCAAACGGGGTCTACATCTACCTTGCGATGATGCAGCCAACCGATATTTATCTAATCGGAACGCTCGTGGCGACGGAGCAGTTCGGTTATGGATTTGGCTTTACGGCGTACGTACTGTTCATGATCATGACGGCGACCGGCGAGCACCAGACCGCGCACTATGCGATCTGCACGGGTTTCATGGCGCTGGGTATGATGTTGCCCGGTATGGCGAGCGGTTGGCTGCAATCAGAGTTGGGTTACGCCAATTTCTTCATCTGGGTGTGCGTGGCGACTATTCCGAGCTTCTTTGTCACCGGATTGATCAAAGTGGATCCGGCCTTTGGAACGAAGCAGGCGTGAGCCGGATTTGCAGGCAGTGCTGATCGTTTTCCCGTTCCCGTTCTCGTGTTCGGGCGAGCCGGTTGTGCCCGTGTCACCGATTTTTTTGAATTAAGGAGCGCTCAATGTCAACTCAGAATTCCGGCGTTACGCTTCGCTTGTCGGCCTCGCAGATCCGGCGTGCGTTGGTGGTAGGAGCCTGTGTGTTCAATAGTTTTAGTGCTGCCAACGCGCAGTCGTCCGCCGGATATCAGCTGCCTCCCGCGCCATTGCAGGCAATCGTTGAGCAACTTCGTGCGCCCACCGTCAACCTGAGCCCACGCCGTGATTTTGCGCTGATGGTGAAGACGCCTTCGTTGCCCAGCATCAACGAGGTGGCGCAGCCTGAACTGAAGCTCGCCGGTTTGCGCATCAATCCGCGCACTTACAGTCAGAGCCGGTTTTCATTTGGTGAGGACGCCTGGCTATTTGAGATCGCATCGCGCAAAGAGCTGCAGCTCAGTGGGTTGCCCACGAACATAAAAATGGCGAGCATGGCGTGGTCGCCGGATCAGCGAACGATTGCTTTCACCCATGTTTCTGCGACGACCGGTGTTGAGCTTTGGCTCATAGACATTGCCAGTCGCGTCGCCAAAAAAATCTCCGCGCAGCCGCTCAACACCGTTTATGGGCGCGGTTTCAGCTGGATGCCGGACAGCAAGGGGTTGCTCGTGCGTCTGCGTCCGCAGGGGCAGGGCGCCGCTCCTGCGGGCATGCTGATTCCACAGGGGCCAAATGCGCAAGACGCGCTGGCAGGCGGTGCGCAGCGGCAAATCCGCACGCTGCAAGACCTGCTCAAGAACGAAAACGATGCGCAGACGTTTGATCACTACACGCTGGTGCAACTGGCGATTATTGATCTCGCCGGAAACATAAAAAATGTTGGTGGCGCAGATCGTGTCGCCGGGGCAAACGTCTCTCCCGACGGCAAATACCTTCTGACGCAATCCATCGAGCGTCCCTATTCGTACATCGTCGAATCGAGCTCGTTTCCGCATCGTATTGAAGTGCGCGATCTCGCCGGTGAAACGCCGGGAAAAGTCGTCCACACCGTTGCCAGGCTGCCGTTGGAAGAGGGGTTGCCGCCGGGTAATGATTCGGTGTCCAAGGGCGTGCGTGACATCAGCTGGCGCACCGACGCGCCCGCAACGCTCGTTTGGGCGGAGGCTCTGGACGATGGCGATCAGGCGAAAGCGGCTCAAATTCGCGATAGCGTTCTCGTTCAGGCCGCGCCATTTACAGAGCGTCCGCGCGAGCTGATCAAGCTTGCAACACGCTACTCGGGCGCGCAGTGGGCACGGGGCGATCTCGCCATCGTGTCGGAATACTGGTGGAAAACGCGTGCTGTAAAGTCGTGGCGTGTCGCTCCAGACAGTCCCGATAGGGCGGCAGATTTGTTGGCGAGTTTCTCCAGCGAGGATCGCTACAGCAACCCAGGCTCGCCGGTCATGACGATGGACGTGGCGGGCCAGTTGCGCTTGTTGACTACACCTGACGGGCAGTCCATTTTTCTTGACGGAGCGGGCGCGTCAAGCGATGGAGACCGGCCGTTTGTTGATCGTTTCAACTTGAGCACGAAAAAAAAGGAGCGTCTTTTTCAGTCGAGCGCGCCAACGTATGAAGAGGTCATCGCGTTGCTGGACAACGAGGGCAAACGCATTCTTACGACGCGCGAAACGCCGACCGAGCGGCCGAACTATTTCCTGCGCGATTTGGGCGCGCCGATCGACCAGCAGCTCAGGCAACTGACGACGTTCCCGCATCCAACGCCGCAACTGGCAAGCATCCAGAAGGAGCAGATTCGCTACAAACGCGCTGATGGTGTTGATCTCACCGCTACGCTCTATCTGCCGCCCGGCTACGACGCCAAACGCGATGGCCCGTTGCCCATGTTGATGTGGGCCTACCCGCAGGAGTTCACCAGCGCCAACGCAGCGAGCCAGGTAACTTCATCCCCGTATCGCTTCAACAACGTCAGCTACTGGGGCCCGCAGGCGATGCTCGCGATGGGCTACGGCGTGCTCGACCGAATCTCCGTACCCATTGTTGGCGAGGGGGGTATGGAGGCCAATGACACCTACCTGCCGCAACTTATCGCGAGCGCTGAGGCAGCGATCAACGAGGTCGTGAAGCGCGGGGTGGCGGATCGTGATCGCATCGCTATCGGAGGCCATTCCTACGGCGCGTTCATGACCGCCAATCTGCTCGCGCACACGCGGCTGTTTCGTGCGGGGATCGCGCGCTCCGGCGCTTACAACCGCACCCTTACGCCGTTCGGCTTTCAGGCGGAAGAGCGCACGTACTGGCAGGCGAAAGAAACCTACAGCACCATGTCGCCGTTCAATTACGCCGACAACATCAAAGACGCGTTGCTGATGATTCACGGCGAGCAGGACAACAATCCCGGAACATTCCCGGTGCAAAGCGAGCGCTTGTTTCAGGCAATCAAGGGGCTTGGCGGTACCGCTCGACTGGTCATGCTGCCGAACGAAAGCCACGCGTATCGCGCCCGTGAATCGATCTCGCAGATGCTCTACGAGACAAATGGGTGGCTGGAAAAATACGTGAAGAACGCGAAGCCACTTGAGGTTGGGGCGGACAACAAGCCGGTGAAGTAACGAGTCCGGCTGCGTTTCATGGATGCGGATGCTCGGGCGCTACCCTGCTACAGACATATCGGTGTTCGTTTCGCTCACACCGATGTTCGCTCTTGTGTTCGAACTTGTGTTCGCGCTTATTTTTTGGGTCATTGTGGCTCGACGAGGCGGTGACGACCGGGCTGGTTGTTGTGCGGGGAGTTGTCGCCATGGGCAATGTCTTGGTCAATCGCACGGTGGACAGCAGCGGCTCACTCCTCGAAGCGCATCCAGCCTGAGGTGCCGTCAAGGCGAATTTGCTCCAGATCGAACAGCGTCAAAAAATCAATCGTCTTGAATTCGCGATCAATCGCGGGCGGACCGCAGAGTTTGATTCCGAGCGCGATATACGCGGCCAGCAGCTTGGGAATTTTCGGTGGCTTTGCGGCTACCACTGACATGTCACAGACATAAGCAGGCTGCGGCAGCGTGCGAAACGCGTCGGGTGCGAGGTGTTTTTGCAGTGCTAGATAACTCGCGGCACCGGCTGATTCGTCCTGGCTGGTGAGCGAGCTGCACCCGATCAGATAGCGCGAACCGCGTTGCCGCGCATACAGCGCAATGGCCCGCCACAGCGCATTGAGCACGGCGAAGCTGCGGTGGTCAATGTGGACGCAGGCGCGGCCCAACTCCAGCACTTCTGCACGGTGTGGCGCGAACGGCGTCAGGTCAAATTCGCGCTCACAGTAGTAGCCGTGGCGCTGCAGCGCCCGATTACCGGTCTGCAAACGATAGGTACCTACGACTTCATCCGTGGTGGTGTCAATCACCAGCAAATGATCGCAGGCCGCATCGAAGCGATCCACGTCCAGCCCAAGCGCAACGGACTCGGCGAGCCCTTCGCCCAGCTCAACGTTGAATACCTGAAAGCGCAGCGCCTGCGCCTCAAGCAACTCGCGCTCGGTCTGGGCTAACCGGGTCACATAGCGTGATGTCGACGCCCTCGTTTTAGCGATCAGGTTGGAGAGCATGGGCTGGTTTTCATGGGCAAATTTTCCTGCCTGACAATGTTTGTAAGTGTAATTAGCGTGAGTCTGCGCCGACGAAAAGTCCTTACAAGTCCTCGCTCTGGCGTGTTGCTCTATCTGCAATCGCGAGCCCCAACAACCTCAAGCAAGAAGAAATCGGGCGATAGCTCAGGTAGTAGTCAGCATAGATTTGTAACATTGTGTAAACGTACCAGAATTTCAGCGGTAACAGACGTGCGGGTTTACCCTTTGTGAATCCAATCGCGTTAACCGCTGACACGCGTCGAGTTAATGAGGGTTGGCCTTCGGCCGCAATTGAACTTATGTCGGTCGAATCGCTTATTCAGTCCCTGTCCGGGTTTTCCGTCGATCCACTCTTCCTGTGGTTTTCGATTTTCTTCATCACCTTCGTCCTTGAGGAGGGCGCCGCGGCGTTCGCGGTCACGCTTGCGCTGTCGGATCTGTTGTCGCTACCGCTGGCCACGACCGCTGTCTATTTCGGCGTGGTGACTACGGACGTTGGCCTGTATGGGCTCGGTTATGTGGCAAGCCGCTTCAAATGGGCATCACGCTGGATCGACGGGCCCAAAGTCAAGCGCGCTGGCGAATGGATGGGGCCGCGAATGTTGCCGGCCGTCATCATGAGTCGCCTGCTGCCGTGGATGTTGCCGCCGACGTTCATCGCCTGCGGATTTTTGCGCTTGCCATTCCAGCGATTTTTCTGGTTTGCTTCAAGCACCGGTCTCGTGTGGACTGCCATGGTCTTTTGCGTGTTGCTTGGGTTCGGCAATCTGCTGATGCATCACGAGGTTTCGTGGCAGTCGGGGCTGGTGATCGTGGCGCTGGTGGCGGTTGCGGTGTGGAAGCTTCGCGAGCTGAGTGCGCAGAAATCGGCCAGCACGTATGCCGCCATTTACGGGGGCGAGGCGGGACGCGTTGCTTCGCATGATGGTCTGGTTTGGCCGTCGGGTGCGCAACACGCGAAACCTCGGATTTGCTGGTTTGAACGATTGCCCGCATGGATGTTTTATGCCCCGGTCGCCGTGTTGTGGTTGATGCTGTCACTGCGCTACCGGAGTTTCACGCTGCCCACCGCCGCCAACCCGTCGTTTGAGTGCGGTGGCCTGGTCGGTGAATCGAAAAATCAGGCCATGTTGCAGGTGGCGCCCGAGACGGTGAAGTGGTTTGCGCCGCATGTGTTGCTGACACGCGCGTCAACGACAGATCAAGATCGTAGCGCCGAGGAATTGCAGACGGCGCTCTGCGCTTTGCAAGCATCCGCGCTTGAGTTTCCGGTGGTGGCAAAACCGGATCGCGGCCATCAAGGCTACGGCGTGCGCCCGATTTATTGTGAGGCGGATTTACTGAACTACATCGATGCATTTCCGCGCGGCGAAACCATTGTTCTGCAAAAGCTCGTGGCGTTGCAACACGAGGCGGGCGTGTTTTATGTGCGCTTGCCAGGCGAGCACTCGGGGCGCATCTTTTCTATGAATCTAAGCGCGCCCGCGCAGGTGATGGGCGACGGCAAATCCAATCTGCGGGAATTGATTCTCGCAGCCCCATTGGTTGCCCGCTGTCGCGCGTTGCAACTGGAGGCCCAGCGCGCGCGTCTCGACTGGATTCCTTACAGTCGAGAAACGGTGGTGCTGGCGTTTGCGCGCAGCCTGCGACTTGGAGCCACGCTCACTGATGGCCGACAGTTGGTGACGCCAACCATGCTGGCACGATTCGACGAAATCGCCGACGGCATCAAAGATTTTTATTTCGGGCGCTTTGACGTTCGTTTTGATCGACTCGACGAGTTCCAGCGTGGCGAGAATTTTCAGATTGTCGAGGTCAATGGTGTCGGTGCTGAGGCCAATCACATCTGGGACGCCAACACTACGTTGCGCAATGCCTACAAGACCTTGTTCGCGCAGTACAAGCTTGCATTTCATATCGGTCACCTGAATCGCCAGCGCGGCTGCCAGCCGGTCGGCGCACGTGCGCTGTGGCGTTTTTTCATCAATCAGCAGCGCGTGCTCAAGTTGCTGCAAAGGCCGATTGATTGCGTGAAGTAAGCTGCGGCAACGAATGCGTGTGCCCCAACATGTAAGAGCAGCTCCGCAGCGACCTGTTGATTCTCGTGAATGGTCGCGGCGGAGCCGCTCGTATATACGCGCTCATGCTGAGTGTTGCCATGCTGGCAACCACGTCGAGCGCCGCCACCCTCGACGGCCAACGCTTCGATGACAGCGCTCGACTAGCCACGCAAGACCTCGCGCTGAACGGCCTTGGCCTGCGCGCTATGGTGTTCATAAAGGTAAACGTCGCGGCCTTGTACCTGCCCGAAAAAGCCGCGACGTTCCGCGTCATCGCAAACATGCCAGGCCCCAAGCGGTTGCAGCTGCGCTTGCTGACAAAAACCGACGCCGACGGCTTTATTGACGCGCTGTTCGAAGGCTTCGAGGAGAACTGCACCAAGGTCGAATTCGCATGGTTGAACGCCCGCATGCAACAGTTGACCCAGATCATCAACGCCATCGGCAACGTCGTTGCAGGCGACAGCATCAACTTCGATTTTGTGCTGGCCGTCGGCACGTTGATCACCGTCAACGGCGTAAAAAAAGGAGCCGTCATCGAAGCACCTGACTTTTACAACGCTGTCCTCAAAATATTCATCGGTGAAGCGCCGGTAGATGAGCAGCTTAAAGCGGGTCCGCTCGGCCGCTAGACAATGGCAGATGTTCCGCGCCACAGTTGCACTCACGTATGAGCACTCAATCTCCTCCGCACACCGAGCACCAGGCCGAGCTAGACGTCGCAATATGGCGGCACGTGTTCGGCCATCTCGACGCGCTTATGGACCGATGATCCTCAACGCGTCCTGAGGCTGGTTATTCCGCCTGATTTGCAATCCAGCAAACTCAAAGCCATCACACTCTACACATAAAGCAGCCCCTGTTCGAATTTAACGGGCGTTTCCAGCTTTGTGCTCGACGTTCTGCTAACGAGCCGCCGAGAAATCAGTGCGGCAATGTGTCGATGCCGTATGTGCCGCTGCTTTGATTTTCAGCATTTTTCGCTAGCCATGATGTGAACTATGGACCAATGTCGTCTTAAATGATGTGAGCACCGGGTTGCTTGGCGACGCGATCACCGTAGCAAGTGCAATTGGAAAAGGCGATTTCATGACATGGATGTCGCCTGTACATATTCGTCGATTCAATTCAATTCAACTGAAAGGCTGGTTATGTCACACGTCATTATTTTGGCTATCTATGAAAACTTCTTTGGGTCTCGCCGCTGTATCAACTTGACGAAGAGAATCGCGTCGCAAAAACGTAAGAAGCGGATCATGTTGGACGTACGGCATTACTTTTATTTGCCAATGGCGCTGCTTTGTATGTTGTTTGGATCAAACGCAATGGCATCGTGTTCTGACCGGCCGGGCACGCCAGACTCCGCAAGTGCCGAGCCCATATCGGCAACGGCTATCCGGTTGCATTGGCGAAACACAACCAAAAAGGCGGGAGGATCGGACGATATGTGGTTCGACATATCGGTCAGGGATGCGGGAAATCAGCCGGTTGGCAAGGACGTCATCGGCGGCGCGAAGCAGCGCGACGTCAGGTATCACCAGATGAGCGCTTGGGATATCACCGGTCTGAAGCCCGACACCGAATATCGCTTCCAGATGCGCTCTCGAGATGAAGGTGGCACGCAGGGCTGCATCTCTGGCCAAGCTTCAAATGTTGCGGTGGCACGCACGCCCACCACGCAGCTCGACGCAGTCTGCGCCAATTACGCCGACACAGCTGTGCGACAGTTGGCAACCGCAACAGCGATGTCCGGGCCGGGTGGCTGCCAGGTCGACGGACCGCGCTGGACCGCGGATCGTGCGGCGCACTATGGCTTTTGTGTGGGCACTCGCGCCGCTGCCGGAATCGGAATTGAGCAGAAAGCGCGTGAAGATCAGATCAGTGGATGCCGCTTGCGGGCTGCTACGCTTGCTAGCAATACCGTGAGGCTCCGCCAAAACATCACGACGCCCTCGGGCACGGCCTTGGGAGGGTGGGCGGAGCTCGAACTTCATTCCGACGGCACCTACTTCTTCCGCGGTCACATGCACGACAGCGGTGCGGAAGATTATTCGTTCCACATCCGGGCTGCACTGACGACCAAAGGCGGTGTCGCGCTGGTCGCCACAAAATCCGGTACCGTCGATGGCACCTCAACGCTAATCGGACGCCAGCGGAATTTTGACTGGAACGATCAAGGTAAGAACGATCTCATTAGCAAAGAATGGGCTGACGTCAAGTCGGGCCAACTCCAGGTCGCGAAAGCCTATAAGGGCGGTTTGACGGGGGGTATGAAGTCCATCTTGACCGACCTGCTTTCGTTCGTGGTGAGCGACATCGCCTTTGGCCCGCAGGTCGCGCTTGTCATGTTCCTGAGTAATGAAGCCACTGCGGTTACCGGGTCAAGCAGCATCGGAGGGCTGGTCAGCGCGGGCGGCTTGGCCTGGATGATCTCGCCGACCTACGCAGTCCCGATATTCATCGGAGGGAGGGTTGCAACTGACGCGCTGATCAAACATCACAAAATCAACGCGGAGGAATACGCGTTTGCACAGATCGTATTTGGCAACACACTGCCGACGCCCGACAAGATCACGCTCACCAATATCGGAGGCAAGGACAATCGTGCTTTCGTGTTCCCAATGCCCAATGGAGCAGTGCAAATGAACCTCACTGATCGCATTTACTCCGCGCCGGGTGGACCGACGAAGGCGACCGATCCGGACTACTACCCAGTTCCAGGCGAGCTGTTTATCCATGAACTGACGCATGCTTGGCAATTGAAGAATAGGCAGCCGACGATGCATGAGTGGATATTCGAAGGCGTGCAAAACGTGAGTTATTCACCGCACGCTGCGAATCGCCCTTGGAATTCAAATGATATTGAGAAACAGGCGACGATTGTGAACCAATGGTTTAAGCGGCATGCCGTTGACTGGAAGGATCAGGCAGACCTGCGAAATAAGCTGGAAAGCGCTGGCGCTGTGCGCGATGAGTACTTCAAATTCATTAAGGACAACATCCGGCTTGGGCAGAACTAAAGCTTTTTGTTGAAAGTGAACGCCAATGTGGGCTGACAGCGGCTTATGGAGAAAGTTGATTTCGCGGATTTTACGCTTTCAGCCCTTGTGGAATGGCGCTGTCGCAAAAAAGCTATTGCTTTACCTTTTTCGTCGAGACACAATTTTTTCAGCAGCAAAGCGCTTCAGTGCGTCCTTTTACCCACGAAATTCTTCTATTGGAATCCACCGTGCTTGGCCACGCTGGACGCCCAGTGATTTGCTTTACTCATTGAATTAACCTATTGGAGCCCCTCATGATTCGTCGTCAATTTCTTCACACTGCGCTCTGCGCATTGACCGCACTTCCGGCGTTTGTCGTTTACGCGGAGACCCCTGCGACGACGACGGAACCGACTCCCGAACCTCCCGCATCGGCGCCGACGCCACCGGCCGCACTGCCGCCCGCACGCAAGCCTGATCTCGCCGATTTTGTCGCGGGCGAATATCTTGGCGACGTAACGTCCGATTCGCGCGGTTCGTCTCGCGCAGGGGTTTCGCTCACGCTCGTTCGCGTCGGTCCCAACCGCGTACAAATCACTTCAGATTACCCGCGCTTGCCGGTAGTTGAAGTGGTCATCATGCAGGTAATGCAGTCGATCATTGCTGCGACGGGTAACACGGTGTTCGTGATTGATCGCGCGAAAGATGCCTCGCGTCTCGGTGTGACCTTTAACCACGAGGTGAGTTGGTCAGGCGCGAAGCAGTAGCGCCGATTGCCGACTCGCCAGCGCAAACTCCCGCTGGCACCTCGTAGATTTTTATTCGCCACGAACGACTTGAGTAAACGCGTATTTGCAGCGACACTGCGCGACATGATCCAGCCCGATGCCTTACAGTGGCGCGCTATTTTTGATCGCGTTGACTCGCTGATGGCGCTGCCGCCGGAAGCGCGCGAGGACGCGATCAACCTGATGAGGTGCACCGACGATGCAAGTGATGCCGTCAATCAGGTCGTTCGCGATTGGCATGAACGAACCCGCGCCGACACCGCGATGCAAGGCGATTCCGCTGCGCAGGTCGCACAATCGTTGCTGGCATTAGGTTCCGTGCATGAGGGCCAGCGTTGCGGAAACTACCGATTGCTTCAACCGATCGGTCAGGGCGGCATGGGCAGCGTTTGGCGCGCAGAGCGCTCTGACGGGCTTTATCAAAGTAAGGTTGCTGTAAAGCTCCTGGGCTCGCTTGCGCTCTCACCTCATGCGCGCGCCCGCTTTGCGCACGAAGGCGAACTGCTGGCTCGCTTGACGCATCCGAATATCGCCCGCTTGCTAGATGCAGGATTGACAGCGGATTTTCAGCGCTTTCTAGTGCTTGAACTGGTCGAGGGACGAGACATCGTTGCGCACGTAGTCGGGGCAACTGACGCGCCGATGAAATCGAGTGATATTGTTCTTTTGTTCCGGCAAGTATTATCAGCGGTGGCTTTCGCGCATGGTCAACTGATCGTGCACCGCGACATCAAACCCAGCAACGTAATGGTCACCGCTAGTAATCAAGTCAAACTACTTGACTTTGGCGTCGGCAAGTTGCTTGATGATGGTGGTTCCAACCACGGTCTGACGCAAGCAGTTGGCGCGGCGTTTACGCATGCGTACGCCGCCCCGGAGCAACTGCGGGGCGATCCCGTCAGCACCGCGGTCGATGTGTTCGCGCTGGGTACGTTGCTCTGCGAACTGCTGACCGGGGCGCGACCGAAATGGAGCGTTGCGAAGGGTTCACTGCAACCCGGCGACCAACCGCTTGGACTCGATGCGATCACTGACGCCGATTTGCGCGCGATTGTGGGCAAGGCATTGGCGGTTGATGCGACTGATCGCTACAACACGGTCGCGGCATTCGACGAAGATCTAAATCGCTACTTGTCGCACGAGCCCGTCCGCGCTCGGGCGAGCACGCGCTGGTATCAGCTGCGCAAATTTTTAAGTCGCAACAAATTCCCTGTTTTCGCCGCTGCTGCCGCTGGCCTCGCCATTGTCGGGAGCCTCGGCATCGCGATCTGGCAATTGCAGGAGGCGCGTGAGGGCCGATCACAGGCGCTGCAGGAGGCCAGTCGCGCCAATCAGGTCACTGCCTTTGTCACCAGTTTGTTTCGTGCCTCGGATCTGCGCACGCCGTCGGCGCAGGACAAGCGCTCGATGACAGCGCTGCAACTGCTGGAGTCGGGCCGCGAACGGCTGAAAAGCGAACTCGATGACCAACCGGAAACAAAAGTGGCGTTGCTCGCCGTGCTCGCTGAGGTGTACGGCATCCTCGGTGACGATACGCAGTTTGCCACGTTGAACGAAGAGCGAATTCGTTTCGCAACCGCACGCTTGGGGCCGCTGCATCCTGCGACGCTTAACGGACGCATGACCGACGCCGAAAGTGATCTCTACTCGGGAAGATTTGACGCTGCACGGGACACGCTGACATCGCTGGAAGCGCCCTTCAAAATAGCGTTTGGCGAAAAAAGCGAGCGCTTCGCCGCGTTGTTGGCGACCCGCGCCGATCTCGAACGAAGAGCTGCTAGGGAGGACATTGAGCACGTCCTTTCCCGATTTGTGCGTGCGCTGGCGCTGTTCGCCGACATCAAATCGCAAACCGAAGACGCCGCTGTAGCATTGCAAAATTATTCCACCGCGCTAGCAAGCGCTGGACGCTATGAGCAAGCGCTTGAGGCCGGAAGCAGAGCGATCAAACTGATGGAGAGCCTTAAGGAATACGATCACGCTGGGCTGGCGATTGCCTATGATCGGCATGCCGATGTGCTGCAAAAGCTCGGTCGCCACGAAGGGGTCGAAAAGGACTTCGACAAAGCCTTGCTGCTGCTGCGCGAAAGTTACGGAACGTCCGCCACGCTGTACCTGAACACGCTCCTGTCGAAAGCGCGTTGGCTGCATAGCCAAGCTCGCCGCAGTGAGGCATGGTCGCTGGTTAACCAGGTGTTTGCCACCGAGCGTCAACCGTCATCGGACACGCATGGTGTGTCCGAACAATATTATGTTCGCGGGCTTTTGCTGCTGGCTGAAAGGCGTTTCGCCGAGGCCCAAGCCGACCTTTTGCGCGCGGTGAACGGCTGGCGCACCGCGGGCAATCATCCGCTGCGTCTGCGCGCTGCGGAGACTGCCTTAGCGCAGGCGCAGAGTGCAGCGGCTCGGCCGTAGTGCCAGGCCGCGTGCGGCGTTACGTTCCCAATTGATAAGCAAGAAAGAGGCGCGCTTTTTCCCAGTCGCGCGTCACCGTTATCGTTGAAACCTGAAGTTGCTCCGCGCATTCTTCAATGGTGAAGCCACCGAAATAGCGCATTTCGACGATGTCATGGCAGCGTTGGTCAATCTCGCGCAGCTTGTGCATGGCTTCATGAACCGCCACGATGCCAGTTTCGTCCACCGTTTCGCCAGCTATGTTGGTGAGCAGCGTGACGTGTGTGTGCCCGCCGCCGCGCTTCAGGGCATCACGTTCACGCACGTAATCTACGATGACGCTTCGCATCACCTTGCAGGCGTAGCTGAAAAACACGCGACGATTGGCCAACTCGTTGACTTCGCTGCCGAGCAGCCGTAAGTAAGACTCATGCACGAGGCTGGTGGGATTCAGAAGCGTCAACTCTGAGTGTTGCGCCAGACGCGACTGCGCGAGCGAGCGAAGGTTGGCGTACACCACTTCGAACAACTGTCCCTGTGCCACCGCATTGCCACTCTGCGCATTGTGCAGCAGGACGGTTAGCTCGGCGGTTGCGGGCGATGGCGCACCCGCAGGTGAATTGATTTTCATCGTAATAACGATTATGGCTTACAGCGGTGGCTTCGCGAGGTGTCGTTTCCTTTCGCGTTTCAGCTTTCGCAGTCAGACGCACGTTAGCATTGCATCCTGCAAAACTTCACGCCTCAGGGCGCTCCGATTCCGTGTCTCCCGAACTCTCCCGCCGCGCCCAATCCCTGGGCACCGAAAACGCCTTCGTTGTCCTCGCTGAAGTCAACAAGCTTATCGCCGAGGGCTACGACATCACGAGCTTCTGCATCGGGCAGCCGGATTTTCCTGCGCCGACGCATGTGCAGGAGGCGGGCCACGAGGCAATTCGGCTCGGCAAGCATGGCTACACGCCGAGCGCGGGCATCCCCGAGCTGCGTGCTGCGGTCGCGACGTACATGGGTGATATGCGCGGCATTCAAATTGACGCTGACGACGTCGTGGTCGGGGCGGGCGCGAAGCCGTTCATTGCGTACACCATCCTGTCGACGACCGATTTCGGCGCGGGCGATGAGGTGATTTACCCGGTGCCGGGCTTCCCGATTTATGAGTCACAGATCACCATCAACGGCGCGGTGCCGGTGCCGCTGTACCTGCGCGAGAGTCGCAATTTTGCGTTCGATCCGGCGGAGCTTGATGCGAAGATCACGGCGAAAACCAAGCTCCTGATTTTGAATAGCCCGCAAAATCCAACGGGCGGCATTCTCACCAAATCTGATCTCGAAGCCATCGCCGCGATCCTGCGCAAACATCCGCAAATTTGGGTGTTCTGCGACGAGATTTACGGCAGGCTCACATTCGAAGGCAGCTTTCAATCGCTGGCGAGTTTGCCCGACATGCAGGAGCGATGCATCATCTCGGACGGCGCGTCGAAGACATGGGCGATGACCGGCTGGCGTATTGGTTTCACCGCGAACAAACTGCTCGCCCCGGCATTCACCAAATGGGTCACGAACACCGACAGTTGCGCGAGCCATATTTCGCAATGGGCCGCAGTCGCCGCCGTCAGCGGGCCGCAGCACGAGGCGGAGATGATGCGTTCGAAATTTCTGGAGCGCCGCAATCTGATCGTGCCGCTGTTGAACGCGATTCCCGGCATCAAATGTCAGGCCAGCGGCGGCGCTTTTTACGCCTGGCCGAACGTGACCGAGCTTTGCGAAATGACGGGACTCAAGGACAGCGAAGAGCTGCGCAAACGCCTGCTGTACGAAGCGGGCGTTGCTGTGTTGGCGGACATTCATTTCGGCCACCGCGTGCCTGGCGACGGCCAGCACATCCGCTTCAGCTACGCCACGCAAAACGAAAACATCGTGAAGGGCGTGCAGCGGATTGCGGACTGGGTGAAGCGTTCAACGAAGTAGCGATTTTTTGGCGATCCGATTGATCGTCGAATTCGCTTCGGCAGCGGCAAGAAGATTCCGCACAGCTTTTCGCTGAAAGCACGGCTGCGTTGGGGCTCGCTTGAGTTATCTGTCAAAGTCGACAATAGGGTTTTCAAAACTCTAGCCCCAGTTTACCGTGGGTTGTACTAAAAAGCTGTGGCCTGCGGGTGACTAGATTTCCCAAATTGACATACGCTTTGCAAAACCGTCATTCCTCCTATCGCTGAGCAAGTCCCGTGATCGATCATCCGCAAAGAACCGCGCTACACAACGAAATCCACGCTCGACCGCCGGAGCCCATGGCCCCACCGCTGGCGATCTCGCATGTGGTGATGCTGTGCAACCCGGCCGAGCGCGACGCTAGCCGTGCGCATCTGTCCGCGCTGTTGCGCGATCATCATCTGCCTGCGCTCGACGACACGATCAGTCATTCGCGGCACAACTTGGGCGCATATCGGGTGCGCTGGGAGCGGCACACCGAATTTGTCAGCTGGACGTTCCTCAAGCCGCTTGATGCCGAGCCGTCGGGTGAGCCACCCGCCGCGACCGCATCGCTGCCGCAAGCGTGGCTTGACGGCCTGCCGGGGCAGCGTTTGGTGGCGCTGAACTTGTGGGCATTTTCGGGCACGACGCAGGAGGATGAAGCCCCCGATCCCCGCATCAAACAACTGCTCTACGACGAAACGCTCGTCGGCTCGGCCGTGTCCGAAGGTCGCTGCGAGGCGTACACCGATTTTGCGATTCATCCCGATGGCTATTCGCGAACGCTTCTGTTCGTCGGCAACGCCACGCCGCGCGGGCTCGGCCGACTCATCCAGCGATTGCTCGAAATCGAAACGTATCGCATGGCCGCACTGATGGGATTTCCGGCAGCGCTTAAATCCTCCGGCGAGCTGGCACAAGCCGAGCGCGAACTGGCAGAACTCGCCACCTCCATCCCGACAATTAGCCGGGAAGAAGAGCCGCAATTGCTCGATCGCCTCACGCGGCTTGCGGGCCAGATCGAATCTCAATACGCCGCACTTCATTCACGATTTTCGGCCAGTTCAGCCTATTTTTCGCTCGTTGATCGTCGCATCGAAGACCTCGGCGAAACCCGCATTTCCGGACTGCAAACCTTCCGCCAATTCATGGATCGCCGGTTGAGTCCCGCGAGGAACACCTGCGAGTGGGCGGTGCGCCGACAAGACTCGCTCTCGCAACGCGTGTCGCGCATGAGCAACCTCCTGCGCACCCGCGTAGAAATCATGCAACAGCAGAATAGCGAAGCGCTTTTGGCAACCATGAATCAGCGCGGTGACTTGCAGCTGAAGCTGCAATCGACCGTTGAGGGCCTATCCGTCGCGGCGATCACTTACTACATCGTGGGGCTCATCAGCTACGTCGCGAAGGGCATTCAAGCATGGGGCTGGCCGTGGTCGCCCGAGTTGACAACCGCCGTCGCCATTCCCGTCGTGGCGGTCAGCGTCTGGTGGTCGATCCGGCGACTGCATCAGAAGATTTTGGCGCCGCGCGGGGGCGAGTGATGCGAATCCATGCTGAAGCGCTAACCGCTCTGAGCACGCTTTTGGTGTGTTGCGATGGCGGAGCGTGCCTAGGCTCGGTCTACCCTGTGCGTCATGGCGCAAGTGCTTGAAGATACGATTCAATCTCCGATGACTGACCACGTCGTGCATTTGAGCCCAGCGCGTTCGCGATAAGGGCCTCCCCGCGAAGTCCGAGCAAGTAGCGCAGCAACAGTACTCCGTCGGTTGCGGCGTCGATGCGACCGTTCCCGGCGATATCCAAGAGCGGCGACATGTCCATAAGTCGCGTTTCGATGTCTCGCGCGGAGGTTCTTATGGAGCCTGAACCCACTGACGCCGCAATCAGTCCTTCGTCGTGCACAAACGAAAGTAGACGCGCCATGAGCGCACCGTCAGTGAGCGCTTTGGCCGAGCCATCACCATCAACGTCCAGCGTCAGAGGCAGTGAATTCGTTGGCGCAAAGGTCGCACTGACCACAATTGATCCGGTCGGTGGCATGGTCAGCTGACACGTCGCTGCCATACCGGTGCAGGCACCGAGCCATCCCGTAAACGAGCTTCCCGCCGCTGGTATCGCTTGAAACGTGGCCGTAGCACCAGGTGCAAGCGCCAAATCGCATCCTGTATATCCAAAAGGGCCTGGAGCGCGGCCACCGCAGCCAAGGTTCGGCCCAGGAAACGCTGGCGGCGAAGACTGTATGGAGCCAAGTGCTGAGCCTCGGAGATGCGCGCGGGCCGCGTCACCGGCTGGCCGCGCGCTATTTCCTGCGCTCGCGCTGAAGTTCACGTCGCCGCCATAGCCCGCCGAAATCGTTTTTGTACCGCTTACGGTTGTGGTGATCTCGCACCGTTTCGCTGGTAGCGTTATGGTGCAACCAGCGGTGCCATCCGAGACAGCGATGACTCCCGTTGGTGTCGGCAAAATTGGATTGCTGTTGCGGTTGTCGGCAAGCGTAACGGCGACGGAGTAGCGCTCGCCGGCTGCGGGCAAGTACGGAGCCTTCGTAGCATCAATATTGAAGGTTAAGGCCTCACGGTCAATCACGTACGTCGTGGCCGACGCTACCTCGGCGTAGTACCCGTACTGACTGACGAACGCATACGTTTCAAAACCACCCGCGACCAAGATGCGCCCGTCCTGCAACGCCGTTGCCGTGTGCGAATCGCGGAGTAAGCCTGTGTCAGGGAATATTTGCTTGCTTGAATTGCTGGCATCGAAATATCGGTACGTCTGCGAAAACGCTGGCGTGTACACCACTGGCCCGATTACGCCCCCTATCACCACTGCTGAGTCGCCTTTGTACAGTGAAGTGGCGTGGCGAACCGAGCGGCGCGGCGGCAATGCGGCAGTCGACCATGTGTCGCTTAATGGGTCAAAAACGTCTTCAGTGGTCTTGGTGTTGTTGCCCACGAGTCCGCCAGTCACCAATATACGACCATCGGGCATGGAAGTGGCGTTGTGAGCGCTGCGAAGTGACGGAATGGCAGGGCAGGTGATCCACTGATCCAGCGATGGTTTGTATCGAAAACAATAGCTCGAGCCCGCAGACGAGAAGGCATCGGGCTCTCCGCCCAAAACAATCACGTCACCGTTGGCGACCCGGTTTGCGGTGTGGCCATAGAGTGCAACCGGCAGTGGACTCGCCTGCGCCCACTGCGCTGCCACCGGATCGTACAGTTCGGTCGACGACAACCCGATCGGTGCTGGCGGTGCGTAGGTAGAACCACCCGCGACCAACACTTTGCCATTCGCAAGCAGAGTAGCGGTGTGTCCCGCGCGCCCCTCCAACAATGGTGCAATCGCAGACCACGAATTTGATGTGGGTGAGAATACTTCGACGCGTGCGAGACGATCCGCGCCCGTCGTCCCACCAGCCACCATCACTGAGCCATCACCAAGCAGCGTCGCGCTGTGCCTAAAAGAGCCGACCGTCATCGCGTTTCCAAGTGCCCATTGATTGGATGAGGGATTGAACAGTTCAGCGCGGCCATCACGACTCGCAACCAACACGCGTCCGTCATTCAGCAGCGTTGCAGAATGTCGCGCCGTAGGCTGCGATAAAGAACCGACCTGAAAAGCAGATTGCGCAAACCCGGAAAGAGGGAAGAGCGCTACGACGAGGGAAGCTAGAAATTGAGAAACACGCATGTGTAAATTACGCTGATCGCGATGGTCTGATTTGCTGATGGTATCCGAGCGTAGGCGCACATTGGTGCCAGTGATGGAGTCATTCATGCCGATCACCAGCATCTCGCGCGAGGGGGACGCGGCACGCGCCTTCTCGCCCAGTCGCTCACAGTAAGTACTGGCGGCCTCGGGCATCGACCACGGTCGCGCCGTTGAGGTTCAGGCCTACGGGCGGCTGGTGGTGGACAGCGCGCTAGGCGCTGCGGTCACGTTGTGAATGGATCGCAAACGCCTTCGTTTTTTTGCCGAACCGGACGATGGCAATGCGACGTCGATCAACCACCATTTTGTATGGCTGTCCGACAGCGCGACGGCACCGGGCGCGACCGGCTAGTGCCTCGAGCGCTTCTCGCCGTAGGCGTTGCGTTCGCGGTTAGTATCGATACGCCGAGGCAAATGGAACTTCGAAGTGCCGCGCATCGATACGGCCCTCGTTCCAGTCGTAACGCGTCTGCTCGTAAGCGAGGCAGGTGTGCTGGTGAGGCTAGACTGAGTTGATTCGGCTTAAGGCCGTTTCTGGGACGTTGAGCGGTCAATCAGCTTTTCGAAAAAAAGCCCCAATTCACATGGGCTACAGCTACAAATAAGAAAAAATCGATTTCCGTTGATTATTGGCGCTAGCCCCTACGCAATGGTCTTCTAAGCAAAAAGCTGTACTGTGCCCACGCGTGCTGACTGGTCGGAGAACGCCGTCATTTTGCTTTGTGAAATCATGCTCTTGGCATACACTCTCCAAGCAACTTTTTAGAACTTGAACAGGCCGCGCGGGTCTCGGGCTTGCTTAGCGAGCAGTGACACTGGCGCGAGGAGAATGCATTATGGTGAAGCAGTGGGCGGCACAACAATTTCCGGCGCGACTTGCGACCACGATGCTTGCGGGATTGGCGTTTTCTGCTGCGGTCGCGCCTTCAATCGCTTCCGCTGCGACGCTCGATTTCAAATTAAGCCCTGAGCTGAAGGGCCGAGAGCAGCGCATTGCCAATGAGCTGGCGTTGTCGGTGGGAGCGCCCGCGCCGACGCGTTCTGCCAACGGCGCTTTCACGCTGACGGTGCTTGACGCGGCAAAGGCGGCGAGCGCCGCTGCCGCCTTGCGTGAGCGCAGCAGCGTGCTCTGGGCGCAAGTGGCGGCGACCGATGCGCCGCTGGCCGGGAAAGCGCCGGAGATCGAATATCACGGGCGTATGCTCGCCTTGACGCTGAACGACTCGTCAACGGCGGCGGCGACCGTTGCGCGGCTTGCAACAAAAACTGGGCAGGCATTGACGCTCAAGCGCATGACGGCGGGCAATCGCGCGATGGTCGTGTTGTCGGCGAGTACGACCCCGGCATCGCTCGCTGCGGTGGCGGTTGCCGCTGCGGCCGACACAGCGGTTAGTAACGCCGAGCGCGTTCAGGTGATGCGTCACCAATGGATTCCGAACGATACGATGTACGTCCAGCAGTGGGCGCTGGGTACGGGCGTTGGCGGCATTCGCGCGGCCAATGCGTGGGATTTAACGCCCTCGGGCTCGGTGACCGTTGCCGTGATCGACACAGGCATTCGCTCGCACCCGGATCTCGACGCCAAGCGCATGGCGGGCTACGACATGATCAGCAATCTCTTCATCGCCAACGATGGGAACGGTCGCGACGGCGATCCGACCGACGGCGGCGACTATGACGACGCGCTTGATTGCAGCAGCGGCCCTTACGATTTCATGAGCTCGTGGCACGGCACGCATGTGGCTGGCATCATCGCCGCGAGCACCAATAACGGCACCGGCATGGCCGGTGTGGCACCGAATGCCCGGATCGTCCCGGTTCGCGCGCTCGGTCGTTGCGGGGGCACGTCTGAGGATGTGGCCGATTCCATCCGCTGGGCGGCTGGCGTTCGGGTGCCGGGTGCGCCCGACAATCCGAACCCGGCCAAGGTGTTGAATCTGAGCCTCGGGGGAACCGGCCCGTGCAGCGTCAATATGCAGTCGGCCGTTGACGGCGCGCTGGCAAGAGGTGCCGTTGTTGTGGTCGCAGCGGGGAACGATGCAGTGCTGGCCTCGGGTTTTTCCCCTGCCAATTGCAATGGTGTTGTCACGGTGGCGGCGTCGAATTTGTTGGGTGATCTGTCGAGCTTCAGCAACTTCGGTAGCGTGATCTCTCTATCCGCGCCGGGCGGCGATTCTGGCAATTTACCGGGCATCATCTCGACGCTCAACGGCGGCATTACGCTGCCAGGCGTGCCGAGCTACGCGACCTACATGGGCACGAGCATGGCAGCCCCTCATGTGGCGGGCGTGGTGGCGCTTATGCTGACGCGAGACCCGACGCTCACACCGGGGCAGGTGTTGAATCGCCTGCGCTTGAGCGCACGCGCATTTCCTTCCGGCTCCGACTGCGCGGCAGCTGTGGGGGCCTGCGGGACAGGATTGCTTGATGCGGCTACCGCCGTGGCTAGTGTGAGCAGCACGCGCGCGCCGGCCGACATGAGTGACGCGCGTGATCGAACGCGCTTAATCGAATTGCGCGACGGGCTCACCGGACGGTACGCATTGATCAACGACCCCGTTGAGTTGTCGCAGATGCTCGCGGGCACGCGCGGCGGTGCGTGGACGCGGACCGGGTTTGCCATGGATGCGTTTAGTTTTACCGGCCAATTTAATGTGTTGGCGCTGGCACAGCCAGTCTGCCGCGCGCGTCTGGTGAACGGTGGCGCGTATGCGTACAGCGCTCGTACTGAGGATTGCCAGGCCTACGCCGCGAACTTGGGCTGGGCGGTCGACGGGATGGCGTTTCAGGCGACTTTCCCGAACAGCTTTGGTTGCCCGGTTGGCAGTGCGCCCGCCTATGAAATGCTGATCAGGGACGCCTTGGGCTACAACCTGCGAACGGTGCTCGACACCGCCGAATTCAATCGCATGGCCGACGCCGGTTGGGCCGTTTCGCGGATCGCGTTTTGTGTTCCAGCCGGATCATAGATTCTGACTGCGTTAAACTGTGCTGTATATGAACGAATTCGCTAGTTGCCGCCATGCCTGTTGCTGCCCCTGCCGGGGTATTGCACTCGTTCGCCTTTAGCGAGTTGTTGTCTCCCCGATCAAAGGCTGCCCCGTGCAGCCTTTTTTTGTACCTACCTACTTCCTGATTTTCGCCTGATTTCCGTCTGATATGCCGCTCCAACTCTTCGACACCTGGACGCGCTCTGTGCGCGAATTCACGCCACTGAAACCGGGTGAGGTGGGCCTCTACACCTGCGGCCCCACGGTGTATGACTATCAGCACATCGGCAACTACCGCACCTTTCTGTTTGAAGATGGCCTGAAGCGCGTTTTGAAGCTCAATGGCTATCGCGTCAATCACGTGATGAACATCACCGACGTTGGCCATCTGGTGTCGGACGGTGACGACGGCGAAGACAAGATGGAGAAGGGCTCGCGGCGCACAGGCAAGAGCGCGTGGGATATTGCCGCGCTGTACACCGAATCGTTCGTCGGCGACCTGAAAGCGCTGGGCATTGAGTTTCCGACGACGCTCTGCAAAGCCACCGATAACATCCCCGAACAGATCGCCTTCGTGCAGGAAATCGAAAAGAAGGGGTACTCCTATCGCACGAGCGACGGCATTTATTTCGACACCTCAAAGCAGGCGAGCTACGGCTATCTCGGGCGGCTCGACATCGCCGGTTTGCAGGCCGGCGCGCGCGTTGATCTGGGCGAGAAAAAGAACGCCACCGACTACGCGCTGTGGAAATTTTCAACGCCTGACGAAAAGCGCCAAATGGAATGGGATTCGCCGTGGGGGCGCGGCTTTCCGGGCTGGCACATTGAGTGCTCGGCCATGGCGCACCGCTATCTCGGCGAATATTTCGACATCCACTGCGGTGGTGAAGACCACATCACAGTCCACCATCCCAACGAAATTTCGCAGACCGAAGCGGCCTACGGCACTCGGCTCGCGAACTTCTGGATGCACGGCTACTTCCTGATCACCAACGACGCCAAGATGAGCAAATCATCGGGCGAGTTTTTGCGCGTGCAATTGCTGCTCGGCAAGGGTTACGACCCGATTGCCTATCGCTATCTGTGCCTTACCGCGCACTACCGCACGCAGATGAATTTCAGCTGGGAAGCGCTGGACGCCGCGCAGACCGGCCTCGCGCGGCTGCGCACCGCCGTGCATGCGCTCGGCGAGCCGACGACGCCGGACGCCGCCTTCGTCGCGCGTCTCATCGACATCCTCAACGAGGACCTAAACTTCCCGCAGGCGCTCGCGCTCATGCACGAAGCGCTGAAATCAGACCTGCCCGCGCCCGTCAAAAAAGCCACCCTGCTCAAATTCGACGAAGCCTTCGGTTTGGGCCTCGCCATCTGGGTGCCGCTGGTCGTAGAAGCCCCCGCCGCAGTCCGCGCAATAGCCGACGCCCGCTGGGCCGCCCGCAACGCGAAGGACTGGGCCGAAGCAGATCGCCTGCGCGGTGAATTGACGGCGCTTGGGTGGGCGATGAAGGACGGCAAGGAGGGTTATGCGCTTGGCAAGGGGTAATGGCTTTTTCGCTGAAAGCCTTAATTTATGGGGCACGAGTGGCGTTTTTGCTAATAGTCGAGAAGCTAAATTTTTTGTATGCAGGCCGCATTAACGCTTAATTTTGTGGAAAAGCTGTTCACCAAGAGTGTCCACATTTTTTGCGGCGATAAATTTGCCGGGCCTCGACCCAGCCTACGTGCCGCGCAATAATTGGCGGCCTGTTGCATGAGGCCAGTGATGAAGAAATTTGCTTTGTTTTTGGTAGTTGTCTGTGTAAAGTGGACCCTGAATTTAAGACAGCAGTTTAAGCTGCATTAAATCCAAGAGAACGAGTCATCATGAGTGAAACGAAGCGTCGTAAAGTACACACACCGGAATTCAAAGCGAAGCTGGGATTGGAAGCGTTGAGCGGGGT
>JANXUB010000180.1 GCA_025352105.1 Burkholderiales bacterium
TGGACGAAGAAACCGTCAACGAAGAGCTTCGTTTCAAATATCGCTACCTCGACCTGCGTCGCCCGCAGATGGCGAAGAACCTCATGCTGCGCGCCAAGGTGGCTCGCGCCGCGCGTGAATACCTCGACGAGCGCGGCTTCGTCGACATCGAAACGCCCGTGCTTTACAAGAGCACGCCGGAGGGTGCGCGCGAGTTCCTCGTACCGTCACGCATGCACGACGGCCAGTTTTACGCATTGCCGCAGAGCCCGCAGCTCTTCAAGCAACTGCTGATGGTGGCGGGCTTTGACCGCTACTATCAGATTGTCAAATGCTTCCGCGACGAAGACCTGCGCGCTGATCGTCAGCCCGAGTTCACGCAGATCGATATCGAGACCTCCTTCCTCACTGAGCACGACGTGCAAGACATGATGGAAGGCCTGATCAAGCACTTGTGGAAGAAGGGCCTCGGCGTTGACCTGCCGACCTTCCCGCGCCTGCCGTATTCGGAAGCGATGAGCAAATACGGCAGCGACAAGCCTGACCTGCGCGTCAAGCTCGAACTGACCGAACTGACCGACGTGATGAAGACGGTGGACTTCAAAGTCTTCCGTGGCGCGGCCGATTTGAAAGACGGTCGTGTGGTGTGTCTGCGCGTACCCGGCGGCGCGAAAATTTCGCGCAAAGAGATCGACGACTACACCACCTTCGTCGCCATTTATGGAGCGAAAGGTCTCGCCTGGATCAAGGTCAATGACGTGACGAAACTCAACGAAGAAGGCCTGCAAAGCCCGGTCGTGAAGTTCCTCACGCCGGACTCCATCGCGAAAATCATCAGTCGTAGCGGCGCGCAAAGCGGCGACATCATCTTGTTCGGCGCCGACCGCAAAAAGGTCGTCAACGATGCGATGGGCGCACTGCGCGCCAAGATCGGCGTGCAGCACGGCACAGAGCTCGGCTTCTTCGAGAAGGGCTTCAAGCCGTGCTGGGTCGTGGACTTCCCGTGCTACGAGTACGACGAAGAAAACAAGCGCTACGTCGCCGCGCACCATCCATTCACCAGCCCGAAAGACGACCACTGGCCACTGCTCGACACCGACCCATCACAGGTGCTCGCCAAGGCCTACGACGTCGCCATGAACGGCTGGGAACTCGGCGGCGGCTCCGTGCGTATCCATCGCCCCGAACTGCAAGCCAAACAATTCGCCACGCTCGGCATCAGTGAAGAAGATCAGCGCGCCAAGTTCGGCTTCCTTCTCGACGCGCTGCAGTTCGGCGCGCCACCGCACGCGGGCATCGCGTTTGGGCTGGACAGGATTGTCACGATGATGTGCGAAGCTGAATCGATTCGTGACGTGATTGCCTTCCCGAAAACGCAACGTGGGCAGGATTTGATGGTGGATGCGCCTACGCCGGTGACTGAGAAACAGTTGCGGGAGTTGCATGTGCGGTTGCGGAATACGCAGGTGGCGGGGTAGCGTCGTGAGGCGGGACGCTTGCAGTGCCGCCTTGTCCCCTTGCCGCAGGCCAACTAGCGTTCATGCGAGTTTGTACACCACCGCATTCGGCGGAACCGCAAGCGTTCCACCCTAGGGGTCACCACAAAACTAACGATTGCAGAAACCGGAGAACACATTGGACACTTTGCTAACCATCTTCACTATCGTTACCGGCGTGGCGTCTTTACTGGGTTGGGTCTATGTGTTTTTTGGTGCGACAAACCACGCTTACAAGAGAGTTTGCGCTTGGGGTATGGCACTAGCTTTCTTATGGTCAGGATACGTGCTGTTTTTTCCGGGGAGCGCGCAAGAAAATGTCACGGCTAACTTACAACTCTTTAAGGCGCCCATCACCGACACAATAGATGGGTCGCAATTGATTCAACGAGGAACGGACGCAATGCGAGCATTGGAGATCGTTACTGTCGTTTTCCCCAGACCGTACGTTGTCGCGCCAAGCGTTGAACTGGTTAAGATTGTGAGAGGGACGATAAACGTGGACGACGAGATGCCAAGCGTAAAGAATGTGACGCCTCACCAAGTCGTATTTGCAGGCCCGTTCATATTATTTGATCGGGGACAACGGTATCCTTTTGGTTGGGTAGCACGCGGAGTTCCGCTAGAGCCAATGACCGGTAGATAGCTAGTAGGGCGGAACGCTTGCGGTTCCGCCGAACGCGGCGACGCGCCGAACCGCGTTGATGAACAGCCTTCGGCGGCGTAACAAGTCGGGACCGCAAGCGTCCCAACCTACACTTCGTTATGCCTGATTTTCGTCGCCTCTTCGTTCCGGGTGGGTCGTATTTCTTTACGGTCAATCTGCTTGAGCGGCGCGGCAATCGGCTGCTGGTCGACAACATTGATGCCTTGCGCGAAGCGGTGCGCAAGACGAAAAAGGAGCGGCTGTTTCGCATTGATGCGTGGGTGGTGTTACCTGAGCACATGCCCATGATGATGACCTTGCCGCCGGGGGACGCTGACTTTTCAAGCCGCATTCGCGCCATCAAGATTCGTTTCAACCGGGCGATTCCTGCCACCGAACGACGCTCGGAGACGCGCATCAACAACGGCGAACGCGGCATCTGGCAACGGCGATTTTGGGAACATCTGATTCGCGATGAGCGGGATTTCGAGAAACACGTCGACTACGTTCACTACAACCCGGTCAAGCATGGTCATGCTGTGAGCGTTGCCGACTGGCCGTATTCGACGTTTCATCGATGGGTGGAGCGTGGCGTTTATCCGCAAGATTGGGCGGGTGGCGATATTGCAAAAGTGACGCTTGGAGAATGATTGCGCGTAGGGTGGCACGCTTGCGGTGCCGCCTCGTTTCTCCGCCGCAGGCATTTCAATCGCAGCGGTTCAGTGCGCGACCGCGTTCGGCGGGACCGCAAGCGTCCCGCCCTACTCCAAAACTGGAATTCGATGAACACTTCAACTGACTCTCTCACTATCCGCCCAGCCGTTGACGCCGACATCGAAGGCATGCGCACGCTGCTCAACGAGATCATTCGCGTTGGCGGAACGACGGCGATCACGAATGAGTTGTCGCCTAACGAAATGCGCGAGTGGTTTATCTCGGGCGAGGTCGCGGTTTCCTGTTTCGTGGCGGTCGATTTCGACGGAGCAATTGTGGGTTTTCAGTCGCTGAGCACCTACGGCAGCCTGCCCGCCGGGTGGGTAGATATAGCCACCTTTGCCAGCCGCTCGCGCCAGAAGTCGGGCGTAGGCAGCGCGCTGTTTGACCGCACGCGCGAAGCCGCCGCAAAGCTCGGCTTTGCGGCGATCAACGCCACGATTCGCGTCGTTAACGAGGGCGGTCTGGCGTACTACCGCCGCATCGGATTTACGACCTATCTCGTCGAGGACGGCGATCCAAAGGCGCAAGGCCGCGTGTTCAATCGCGTTCACAAACGATTCGATCTCGCGCAAACTGATTCAGCGTAGCCTCGATGCAGCGCAGCGGAATCGAGGAAATGGTGGCCAACCACCCGCGATTCCACTCCGCTTCATCGCGGCTACGGCGCTGCTTCGTTCACGGCATTGAGTTGCGACTTTGAAGCGCGCACGTGGGAAACAGCTTTTAGGTGAAACGCCAATATAGCTTGGGGTAAGCGTTATTTATTGGAAAACTCAACTTTCCTTTAAAATCACTGCTATCCCCTATTCAATAAGGCTTTCACATAAAAGCTGTAATCTGTAAAAAATTAACACCACACGATAAAACCGCCGGATCTGGCACCCTCTTCTCCGTAAATCCGTCTTTTGCGTTGTCTATGTTTTCAACACTTAAGGGGGCCTCTTGAACGCACTGCAATCCGTCACCGACACCAACCAACCCGCGCAGGACAGAGCCCGGTCCTCATGGCTGACGCTTTTCGCGGTCGCCGCGCTCTGCGCATCCGGCACAGCGATGGCCGATCCTGCCAAAGGCACGTTGACGGGTACGGGCAAAGTTGCGGCCACGGTCAACGTGAAGCACGCCTATCTGGTCAAAGGCCCAAATGCGTTTGGCGACAAGATGGTTCGTCTGTTAATCCTCTCGGAAGTTGATCAAACGGCGCATATCAAATCCTGCAGCACGATGTCTTGCACCACCAACAAGCTCGAAAGTGGCATGACGGTTGAATTCGACACCGGACCTCGTCTGTTGTACTGGTTCGTGGCGAACGGGCAGCGCGTACAGGCCTCAGGCACAGCCGAGCCGGACTCGATCACGCTGACGACCAACACAGCGCAAAAAATCGCGGGCAAATGGACGTATGACGCATCCGGTCAGGGCGGCCCAAAGATCGCTGTCGAATTTGACGCGGCGATGCTCAAAGAATTCGGCAAAGCGCCCTGAACCGCAATCACCGCTGGCAGCCCGCGGCCACTTGCGACGTACAACGAATCACAGCCGCTACGATTGCAGCCATGAATATTCCAATCGGACCGCTGGTCAACGGCCCGCCCATGCCCCGCTTCGGTATCGGCACTTGGCGCATGGGCGAACACGCGTCGGCTGCGCAGGCGGAAATCGCTGTGATCAAGGCGGCCATTGAGCGCGGGGTGACGCTGATCGATACGGCGGAGATGTACGGCGATGGCGGCGCTGAAAAAGTGATTGGTCGCGCCATTGCCAAAACGTCCGACACGCCCAACACGTCCAACACGTCCATCGCGCGCGAAAAACTCTACATTGTGAGCAAGGTGTATCCACACAACGCCTCGCGCAAAGGCACCCTCGCCGCGTGCGAGCGAAGCCTTGAGCGGCTGGGCACGGACTACCTCGATGGCTACCTGCTGCACTGGCCGGGTGAGCATCCGATTGCCGAGACGGTGGACGCCTTCGAAACGCTCAAAGCGCAAGGCAAGATTCGATCATGGGGCGTGTCGAATTTTGACGTGGCAGAAATGCGCGAACTCGTCTCTGTGCCGAACGGAAATAACGTTGCAATCAATCAGGTGCTCTACAACCTGTCGCGACGCAACGTTGAATTTGATCTACTGCCGTGGCAGCGCGAACGCGGCATTCTGACAATGGCCTATTCACCGATTGAGCAAGGTCGGCTGCTGCAATCGGCATCGCTCACATCGATTGCGCACGACATCGGCGCGACGCCTGCACAGCTCGCGATTGCGTGGCTGTTGCAGCGACCGGATGTCGTCGTAATTCCGAAGACGACGCACATTGCACGGCTGGAGGAGAACCTTGGTGCGCTCTCGCTCACCTTGGACGCGGCGACGCTGACGGCGCTGGACGCAGCATTCGCTCCGCCCCAAAAACGTGCGCCGCTTGCGATGCTGTGATCGGTGGTGAGGTGGAGAGCTGGTAAAGGACGTTTACCCCGCCGTCCGCGAAACAGCGACTAAACAACGGTTCCGAAAATCGCGCAAAATCAGGCAGTCAGCCCCTATGCGCAGGCCGTACCCCTGAGTTAACATTCAGTACCAATTCAACGGTGCGTGCCAGACTGTTAATGTGATGATGCTGTTTCAGCGCAGTCTTCGAGGTCTTTCGTGAGCGACGACGTTCTCCATTTTCCTGACGCCGCCAACCCTGTAGGCTTGTCGGATCTAGCCGAATTCGCGCCGCAATTGGCGCAAACATTTGTCTCCATCGCCAGCGACATCGCGCTCATCATTGACAACGACGGCGTGATTCAGCACGTGGCGCTCGGCGCTGATGCAATTCCCGGCTCCAATGCGCAGTGGGTCGGTCGACCATGGATCGAAACCGCCAGCGGCGGCACCCGCGCAAAGATCGGCGAGTTGCTCGCCGAAGCCCAATCCGCTGGCGTGACTCGGCGGCGCGAAGTTTTTCATGCCACACCCGCTGGCCACAACGTGCCGATTTCCTATTCCGCAATCAAGCTCGGCCCGAACGGGCCGGTGCTGGCGGTCGGGCGCGACATGGGCGCGGTCGCTGCGGTGCAGCAGCGCTTTCTGGTGGCCCAGCGCGAGATGGAGCAGGACTACTGGAAGCTGCGACAAAACGAGTCGCGTTACCGCCAGCTGTTTCAGGTCGCCACCGACGCCGTGATGATCGTTGACGCCGAAAAGCTTTGCATCATCGAAGCCAATCGCGCGGCGGTTGAATTGTTTTGCAGTCCTGACACACCCGGCGGCACACTGGTCGGACAAAGCGCGACGATGGGCGTGCTGAAGGCCGAGCGCGTTGGCGTGGAAGAGCTACTCGTGATGGCGCGCACAAGCGGGCGTCCGGGTGAGATTCGCGTTCATGCGGCGTCTGGCGCGTCGCAGTTCAGCGTTTTGAACGCCACAGCCATTGACATGTCGGCCACGCCATTTCGTTCGGCCGACAAGCTTTTGCTTCTTGTGCGGGCCCGCGCATCAACGCCGCTTTCCAAGCAACCGTCGGCCACGCACTTGGCTGATTTCGTAGAGCAAACACCGGACGCGGTCACGATTGCCGACTCTAGTGGTCGGGTCCTGATGGCCAACCCCGCCTTCATCGCGATGTGTCAGTCACGCGCCCATCATCATTCTGCGAGTCAGGCCACGTCGGTGATTGGTCGAAGTCTTGCTGAGCTGCTGGGTGACCCCGACAGGTCGCTCGACGCAATCCTCGAAGAGGCGAAATGGCAGGGCCTGTCAGAGCAGCGTCAGGCAACGCTCGGGCTCGATAGCGCATCGCGATTTGATGTCGAAATTTCCGCAGCGCTCCTGGCCGAGGGCGATCAGGAATGCATCGGCTTGACCCTTCGCCGGGTCGAACAACGTCGCGATGCGCCAAGTACCCAGTTCGACGAACTGGCGGCCACCCTGTCGCGCTTGAGCGGGCAAGTGGGACAGATACCCCTGCCCGATTTGATACGCCAGATTTCGGCCATTGCCGAGCGTCAACTCATCGAAACAGCGCTCGGACAGGCGCAGAACGAGCACCTTCTTGCCGCGCAAATTCTGGGTATCACGGTCGAAGATTTGTGGCTTCGCCTGCACAATCTGGACACGGGTGGAATGAATCTCGCCATGAGTGCCCAGCGAACGCTGCTCAATTAATCCGACCGGTTCCCGACGGTGACTTACAGCCCGCCATTCGGCCACGCCGACCTGACTAACTGCGAACGTGAGCTGATCCATCTAGCCGGATCGGTGCAGCCGTACGGTTTCATGGTGGTACTGGATCACGCAAACGGCGTTGTGCGACAGGCCTCAGCCAACGCCGCCCTCACGCTTGGCTTGCCCAGCGATCGGTTGATTGGTCGCGCGGTCGATCAGCTGCCGGGTGATCTTGCCGAGCGCATCCGGGCCGCAGCCGCGAGTGCCGCCCTGCATGAGCTGCAACCCATTCGCTGCGAATCGATGGTTCGGGGCCAGATGCAGCACTGGGAAGGTGCCTTGCATCAGATTGAGCCGGGTCGATTGATCGTCGAACTGGAACCCCTGACAGAGAGTGGCGCAACAGCATCGACATCGACAGCGACCGTCGAGCATGACCAGAGCAGTCTGCTGCAACTGGTGACGAGCGCAGTGCAGCGATTTAGCAATGCGTCGAGCATTGGTGTTCTCTCCGACAGCGTTGTGCGATGTTTTAGGGACCTGATCGGTTACGACCGTGTGATGGTCTACAAATTCGACGCCGATGGGCACGGAAAAATTGTCGCCGAAGCGCGTGATCCACGGCTCGAATCGCTGCTCGGTCATCACTATCCGGCCACCGACATTCCGCAGCGTGCGCGCGAGTTGTACCTGAGGAATCGGGTGCGCGTTCTGGTTGATGTGAATTACACGCCGTCGCATCTGGAGCCCGCGTTTTTGCCCGAAGGCGGAGCGCTCGACATGTCGATGTCGTACCTGCGCAGCATGTCGCCGCTGCATTTGCAATATCTCAAAAACATGGGGGTCACGGCAACCGTTGTCGTTTCTTTGGTGCGCGAGGGCAAGTTGTGGGGCCTTGTTGCGGCGCACCACTATTCGGCGCGCAACATTCGGTTTGCGGTACGCGCGGCGTGTGACTTGTTGGCAGAGGTGGTGTCAACCCGAATCGCTGCGATTGAAAATTACGCGCATGCGCAGGTCGCCGTGATGGTTCGCCGCGTGGAGCAACGCCTGATCGAGGCAACGTCCACCGAGGGAGACTGGCGACTCGCGCTGTTCCGCAATCCGCGCACCTTGCTTCAGCCGCTTGAGGCCACGGGCGCCGCGTTATTCGCAGAAGGCGAAATACTGACCTCGGGCGAAGTGCCGTCAACACCGGAGCTTCGCGAGTTGCAGGCGTGGATCGAAACCCAGTCGTTTGATTCGCTCTTCAGTTGCTCTTCGGTGGCGAAGGCGAACCCGCTTCTCGCAACGCTTACGCCGACGGCCAGCGGCGTGATGGCGGTGAAGCTCTCGACCACGGGCTCTGACTATTTGATGTGGTTCCGCAAGGAACAATTGTTGTCGGTCACGTGGGCCGGTGATCCGTCAAAACCGATGGTTAACAACGATCCGATGGAGCTCTCGCCCCGGCGCTCGTTTGCCGCATGGTCCGAGATTGTGCGCGGCACGGCGCTGCCGTGGACGAGCGCTGAGATCGCGCTGGGCCGCGCGATTGGCCTCGCGCTGGTGGACATCATCGTGCAGGTGCATTCGGTGCGTCTGTTGATTGCGGAGCATCAGCTCGTGGGCGTTCGCGAGTCGGTGCAGCGCTCGGGCGAGCCGGTGGTGATTGCGGATGCGCGCGGACGACTGCTTTTCTTCAACCATGCGTTTGCAGCGCTGACCGGGCGCGTTGAAACCGAGATCGCCAGCCTGCAAGACGTGGCAAACATGTTCGTTGAGCCGCAGTTGATGCGCCATGCGATGGCAACGCTCAAAGCCGGACAGCCGCCGTGGCGCGGCGAAATGGCGTTGTCGCGGGACGGTCATGCCGCATTGCCGGTGTCGGTACGCGCTGAGACAGTGACGGGTCGCGACGGTCAATGTCTGGGCTATATCGTGACCCTGTTCGATTTGAGTGACAGCAAACGCTCCGCGACAGCAAGACGTCATCTCGAAGAATCGATGCAGCGGGCGGCGATGGGGCATGGTTTGACGCCGTCGATGGAGAGCAGCGAACGGGGCGCTGACGAAGTGATGGCCGCGATCCTGACAAACGCGAGTCTTGCCGCCATGGACATCGCCGATGGCCCGATTGGTGCGCTTGCCGCGACGTTTCTCGAAGAGCTCGAAACCTCAACTCATCGCGCCGCGTCGCTGTACGAACAGATTCGCACGGCTACCGACGTGCCGGCAGAGTAGTCGCTTCGGTCAAGCGACCCAGCGCCTCGAACAGCTCGCGGTGGCGCGCGAATGCTGCGCATGCTTCGTCGATCAGCCCCTGCGCGCTCGCCTCGGTATCCGCCATCAGATCCAGTCCTCTACGAAGCGCATGCGCGAGAGTTTTTACGTCGTCAACGCTGCCAAATTCATAAAATTTCACGCCCTCGCCCGCTGGCAAATCAAGGCTTTTGGCAACAATACGCGCGAGCATTTGACCGCCGCTCAGGTCACCCAGATAGCGAACATAGACATGCGCGCCCAACATCAGCGGAGCATGCTCGGAAACGCCCTGCACATGCTCAACGTACTGCGTCGCAGCTTCAGTCAGCGGGATTGCAACGGCCCAATCCGCGCCGTGCAAAAAATTCAGATCGTCGCGCAACGCGGTGCTACGAAACAGCGGCTCGCAATTAAGGGCCGCGAGGCTGGCAACGCCCGCATGCTGCGACAAGCCAGCTTCCAGCGCGACATAGATCGCGTGCAAATTCCGCAGCAGCCGACAATATTCCGCGCGCTCCAGTTGCCCGCGCAGCAACAGGCGCATAACACCGGCCCGCTCGACCTCGGTGTGGAGCGCTCGGGTGGCCGCTTTCAGACGCTCAGTGATCGGGATTGACATACCAATTTCAGAATTGCGAAGATGGCCGATCATATCGAGTGTCGAAGACCATAGCTTCGGGTGGCTCCAGGCATCAATTGGACGGCGAAATGTTTGGCAGAATCGTCACGTTCGGCGCGGTAAACCGCCTATCCAACCCATATGAAGTACCACATGAAATTTCTCGCTCTGCTTTGCGCGGCTGCCTTCACGCTGTCGGCAGCAACCGCTTCGGCCTCCGCCGTCGACATCCGCTGGTCGTCGGCCGATACGTTCGAGCACACCGCCACCGTCGCTCCCGGTAGATCAACTGAACTTTGCGGCAACATCGAGCCGCGCCTGCCAGTCGACTGGAAATTTGTCGGTGACGGCCCGTTGACGTTTGACATTCATCGCCATTCCGGAAGCGAAGTAATTTATGCGACGCGGAGCTATTTGACGCGCGAGCAAAGCGGAAAACTCAGCCCTACATTCAATTTCGACTGGTGCTGGATGTGGACGAATGAAACGGTCGATGCGGTGACACTGAAGGTCAATTTGAAGCGCTGACAACCCATCGCGTGGGTTGACAGCTTTTCGCTGAATGTCCCTCCTCATTTGGGCTTAGCAAACAAAAAGCCGCTAGTCGATAAATGCTTTTCTTGCCGCCTATCCCAATACGAACGGTCGTTGCAGACAAAAGCTGTACTGTTTCGAAGCCTGTCAACGCGCCGCTTATGCCCCAGCGATTGCTCTCGCAAAAGCCGTTGCCTGCGCCTTTGTCAGACCGCTTAATACGACACGGGCAATGCCGTCGGCGCGTTGGACGAGCAGGAGGATTTGCACGCTGCCCTGCACCGTCGCAGCACGATTTCCGGCGCCGGTCAGACCTGTTACAGCCTCGCGCTTGCGACCGGCGATCTCTTCCGCCGCAGACGCGATCATTTCGTAATACCCGTCGGGCGAGCTGACGACCGGATTGGCGCTAATCGCGACGCGCTCAAAAAATTGCACGCGAATCATCGGCCCGCCGCCGCTTTCTGCACCGACGGTGCGCGACCAGGTGCACTCGGTGACGCCCGCCTCTGCCGTCTGGAGCGCAAGGACTTTGAGCGTCGCGCCGACCGTTCCTCGTACCTGCTCCGCAGTCAACGCTTGTGCGCACTTGACGGGAGCGGGTTCGGCCCAAGCCGCCGTCGAAATCAGCGACAGCAAGACTAATACGCCGCCGACGGGCATGCGTAAACGGCTGAAAACGCCAGCGCTGTACTGCGTCCGCAATGACTGGAAAAACACTCGGAACCCCTCTCTGTCGTCTGGTCGAATGAACTTTTTGTGCGTGGCATCACGCGTTCTTTTTCGTTTTAAACAGGCATCTGAAGCTATGCTACTCCTGCGCCGTGAGAGAAAACAAGACTAATCTGATATTCGGAACACCACGGCGACGTGCCGTGAGGCGCAATTTCAAAAAAGCTGGAGGCAACATGACCCATTCGCACCTTTTCCCCACCTCAATCGCAGGCAGCCTGCCGAAGCCCGCGTGGCTTTCAGAAACCCAGAAGTTGTGGCCGCAGTGGCGCGCTGAAGGCGACGAATTGCTCGATGCAAAACGTGATGCGACGATGTTGTGGATCAAGACGCAAGAGGACGCGGGCGTCGACATCCTGACCGACGGCGAGCAGTCGCGGCAGCACTTTGTGCACGGCTTTCTGGAATATGTCGAGGGCATCGATTTCGATCACAAAGTGAAGATGGGCATCCGCAACAATCGCTATGACGCGATGGTGCCCGTCGTCACCGGTGAACTGAAGCTCAAGGGGCGGGTGCATCAGCGCGAAGCGCAGATCATGCGCGCGCACACGAAGCGAAAAGTGAAGATCACCATGCCTGGCCCGATGACGATCATCGACACGTTGTCGGACAATTTTTATGGCGATAAAGTGAAGCTCGCGATGGCGTTCGCTGATCTGTTGAACCAGGAAGCGCACGCCCTGCAGGCCGATGGCGTCGACGTGATCCAGTTCGACGAACCCGCATTCAACGTGTACATGGATGACGTCAAGGCGTGGGGCGTTGACGCGCTGCACCGCTGCATCGAAGGCCTGACCTGCACCACAGCCGTTCACATTTGCTACGGTTACGGCATCAAGGCAAACCTCGACTGGAAGGAAACCCTCGGCGGCGAATGGCGGCAATACGAGGCGATTTTCCCAGCGCTCGCCGCCAGCCGGATCGACCAGATTTCGCTTGAATGCATGAACGCAAAAGTGCCGATGCATTTGATGAGTTTGCTCAAAGGCAAGACCGTGATGGTCGGGGTCATCGATGTCGCGAGCGACGTGATCGAAACGCCCGAACAGGTCGCCGCAACCATCGGCAAAGCGCTCGAATTCGTACCGCGCGACAAGCTCATTCCCTGCACCAACTGCGGCATGGCCCCTATGGATCGAAACATCGCGACCGCGAAACTCAATTCCCTCGCCGCTGGTGCGCAATTGGCGCGCTCGCTCTACGGCGCGTGAGGCCTCGCTCTGCGGCGCGTGAGGCCTCGCTCTGCGGGGCGTGCAGCAGACAGCCCCAATAAAAACTGTGGGAGCGGTTCCACCGCGATTGACAGCGCAAGCGGAGTCAGCGCGGTAGAACCGCTCCCACAAAAGCCTGAAAGATCGCTGCTGTGACAGTCAAACCCAAAGCCAAAGCCATTGCCGCGAAGACGGCCACCGCGTCCGACCTGCGCGGCGCAAGTCGTCTGGTCATCGATGCCACCACGGGGATCACCGATTTGGTCGAGGCGATGCATCGGAACATTGCGCGCGTTCCGGTCGTCACAGCGTCCTCAGAAAACGGGCGCATGTCAGGCATCGCTGGCTTCGTCTATCGCACGGTGCGCGGCGTCACGCGCGTTGTCGGCGGTGGCATCGACGCGGGTCTGGCGCTGCTTTCTCCAGCACTCGCAGGCGTGCCCAACGTGCCAGCGCGTGAGGCTGTTGCGTCGGCGCTGAACGGTGTACTCGGAGATCATCTCGCTGAGAGCAAAAACCCGCTTGCGATCAGCATGCAGTTGCGTCATCACGGACACGCGTTGACATTGACGCGCGATGGGATCAGCGAGCACCTTCCGAATGCCACGGGGAAAATTGTGGTGCTCGTTCATGGGCTGTGCATGAATGATTTGCAATGGAAATCTAGCGGCGACAGCGTCACCAAAGCACACGACCACGGCGCGGCGTTGCACCGCGATTTGGGCTTCACGCCGGTCTATCTGCGCTACAACAGTGGCCTGCATATATCGAGCAATGGTCGCGAGTTCGCCTCAACGCTCAAAGCCCTGCTCGCCGCGTGGCCCGTACCGGTGGAATCACTCGCAATTGTGGCGCACAGCATGGGCGGGCTCGTGTCGCGCAGTGCGTATTACTACGGTCGCAAGGCGCGCCACGCATGGTGCAAATCCCTCGACAAAATCGTTTTCCTCGGCACGCCACATCTCGGCGCGCCGCTCGAGCGCGGCGGCCACTGGATTGACATTTTGCTCGGCGCAACGCCCTATGCGTCGCCCTTCGCAAAGCTCGGCAAAGTGCGCAGCGCGGGCATCACCGACTTGCGTCACGGAAGCGTGCTCGACGACGACTGGATGGGCCAGGATCGCTTTGACCCCGCTCCTGAGGCGATTACGCCGGTGCCGCTGCCCACGGGCGTGCGCTGCTACACGATTGCCGCCACCATCGACGACGGCGCGAAAACAAAGTCTGTTCGTGCCGCCGGAAAACGCCTGCTCGGCGACGGCCTTGTGCCGTTAAATAGTGCGCTGGGCAGCGCGCTTGGCGGCGCTCACGGCAATGCCGCCGCGAAGCATGATGACCCGAAGCGAAATCTGAAATTCGCTCCGGAAAATCAGTGTGTGCTGCACGGCGTGAATCACATGGAATTACTCAAAGCTGCGCAGGTGTATCCAGCGCTCAAAGCGTTCGTTGCCGCTTGAAACGGAGCGCTGCGGCGCGGTAGGCGTATGCTGCGGCGAACCCAATCTATCTGGAGTGCCCCATGACAATTTGCCCTGTCGCAATCGCTGTCGGCTGTAAAAAATGCCCGATTTTTAAAGTGTGCCCGGTCAAGGGCGTCATCGGCGACTACAAGCCGGAGGCAAAAGACCCGCCGAAAACTGCGGCAAAATCGGCTCCGAAAAAGAAAAAGTAGCCGTGCGAATAACGTGCAATTCGCATGCGAATAACCTGCGACTGGTGCGCGTTTTGCGTACCATTGGCGCATCTAACTTTGGAGAATCTCATGCCCAATCCGCTTAAGCTCACCTTCCGGTCGCGCATGAGCGCAGCCGCAATCGGCGCGTTCGGCACAATCGGCACAATCGGAGCGCTCGCCCTGCTCCCGATGATGCCTGCGCATGCCGCAAAAACCACCGAGTGCACCGCACTCAAACTCTGCTTCTGCGTCAACGAAGACTTCAAACCGCTGATCGCAGAAAAGGTCAAATTTTTCCGCGCAGCGATTGCTGAGCAGCGCGCCAAAGGTAAGGCAATTGGCTACATCAGCGTGCCGCTCTCGACGCTGGGCGGCGGCTTTTTTGATGTCAACGCGGAGGTCTCGCTCGCTGCCAAAAAACGCGTGGAAGCACGCTTTGGTGAAAACAATGCGTGGGCGCTCAACCCCGGCTCAACTGAGTCCGAGCTGAAGGTTGGCAACGCGTATGGAACCAACGACGACTACATGCATATGTGGACGCAGATACTGGAGAGCCCGTCCGGCACGGGCGACGATTTTGACTTCGTCTACTTTGTCGGCCCAACGGATTTCGGCGCCCTCTTCGGGCTCGACGGCAAGGGCGACATGGACAAGATTGCCGGATATTTCGACAAGCGCCTGGCAACCGACGCCGCACTCAAGCGCGAAGTAGATCGTGGCCGCGTGACAAAAAACGCTTTCCGCAATTACTACGCACTAAAAGCGTCGGTCGCGTTCAGTAACGGCGCGCATGACGAATGGAACATTTTCCGCCTGCTCAACGAGCGTCGCCGCGCCGATTCGAAGTACGGCGTAGCCAACCAGATTGGCGTGCTGTTCGACGGCAAGCCGGTTTCGCCGGTTGATTCCGAACAGCCGGTGGCACCCGGCATCAGTGGTGCCTGCAAGCTCTGAGCATCGCTACAACCGATTGCGCGCGGGCCGGAGGCGAACGGCTCAGGCCACCGCCACAATTTCTGGAAATTGAGGATCGCGATACATCAGCTTTTCAAAAGAACCGCCAATTCACGTGGGCTAGGCGCGATAAACGACGGAAGTCGACTATTGCGATTTAATTGATTTAGCCCCTGTTGCGGCTTGCTTTCATTGAAAAGCTGCTGAGCCGCAGTTGCGCCACAATCGGGACTATCGCGTCGTCACTGCTTTCTTCAACGCATACGCCAGCGACCACACCGAAGATGCGTACATTCGCGACCGGTTGTAGCGGGTGATGACATAGAAATTCTCGAACGTCAGCCAGTATTCGTTCTGCCCGTCGGCATTGTCAAGCGAGATGATTCCGACCGACGCGTCGTCGGCGGGAAGCACGATGTCGGCATCGCGCGACGTGATGGTGATGCCCGCAGCGAGGAATTCCCGTAACGGTTTACGTGGCGACAGGCCGCCGTCCAGACTGGCAATGATTTCAACGCCGGGCTTTGCAATCGGCAACATGACCGGTTCGCCGCGCTGCCAGCCGTGCCCTGCCAGAAAGGATGCGACCGAACCGACGATATCAGCGGGAGAATTCCAGAGATCAATCTTCTGATCGTTGTCGAAATCCACGGCCCATTTGCGATAGCTGCCCGGCATGAATTGCGGCCAGCCCATCGCTCCGGCAAACGAGCCCATGAAGTCAAGCGGCGAGCGCTTCTGCTCGCGAGCCAGCAACAGTAACTCTTTCAACTCCGCACGAAAAAATTCGGCTCGACGGGGATAGTCAAACGCGAGCGTCGCCAGCGCATCAATCACGCGAAAATTTCCGGTCATGCGACCGTAAACGGTCTCCACGCCGATGATGGCCGCGACGACTTGCGCAGGCACACCATACGATTGTTCTGCTGTGGCGAAGCTCGCCCGATTGGCGCGCATGAATTCAGCCCCGCGTTGCAGCCGATCCCCACCAATGTGGCGCGGCCAGTAAATGTGCCACGGCGTCGGTGCGCGCATCGGCGCATCCATGTAGGTGATCACCTTGTCCTGCCGTTTGACGCACGCGATGGTCGCGTCCAGCACGGCTGCGTCGTAGTTGTTTTCGGTGATGAGTTCGGCTTTAAGCGCGGCCCATTCGGCGCGATCCTTGTAGTCCTGTGCGACGACAAAGTTCGATGCAATGGCGAACAGCAGTGCGATGAAAACGGGTGGGGAAGTGAGGCGTCGGGACATGCCAGAGATAATAGCGGCATGGGCACTCCTGGAAATTCATTGTTCGGGCGAACTGCTGCGTTGCACGGTGCTCGCAATCCTCATGTACCAGGGCGTACATTCCGGTTGCTGCGCGCCGTGCGCCTTGCATTTCATCCCGAAAAATGAATTTCTAGAAGTACCCACATGGCCTATTCGCTTTTCCGTCCGATACTGTTTGCGCTCGATCCCGAGCGCGCTCATCACGCTGCATTTGCCGCGCTCGATGCGCAGGCTGCGCTGGGTCTGGCGCGCATTTGGGCTGGCGCTTTGCCCGCTCCAAAGCCGATTCGCGTGATGGGACTCGATTTTCCAAATCCGATTGGTCTGGCCGCCGGGCTCGACAAAGATGCGAAGCATTTGCGCGGACTGGCGCAGTTGGGATTTGGCTTCATCGAGATCGGTACGCTCACGCCAAAAGCGCAACCCGGCAATCCGACGCCTCGCATGTTCAGGCTGCCGGAGCATGAGGCCCTGATCAATCGGCTGGGTTTCAACAACGGTGGTGTCGACGATGCGGTGAAGCGATTGCAAGGCCGCGACACACGGGTTCCGGTTGGCGTAAACATTGGCAAAAACGCAGCGACGCCCATTGAACGGGCGGTTGACGATTATTTAATCGCGCTCCGAGCGGTTTACGAAACCGCAGACTACGTGACGATCAATATCTCATCACCAAACACCAAAAATCTGCGTGATTTGCAGGCTCCGGATTCTGTTGCGCTGCTGGTCGCATCGATTGTGCGCGAAGGCAATTCGCTTGGCAAAAAGCAAGGCAAACGAAAGCCCATCGCGGTGAAAATTGCTCCGGATATTGATGATGCAATCATCGCGGAGGTCGTGTCGGCCATCATTGACGCCGGTGCCGACGCAATAATTTCCAGCAACACGACAATTCGTCGCGACGGCGTAGCAGGCCATGCCGCTGCGAAAGAAGCCGGCGGCCTGAGCGGCAAGCCGTTGACGGCCAGAGCCGACGCCGTGTTGACCAAAGTCGTCAGTGCGAGCGCTGGGCGCGTCCCCATAATCGGTGTTGGCGGCATCATGTCGGTCGCCGATGCGCAAAGAAAGCTCGACATTGGTGCGAGTCTCGTGCAGATTTACACGGGGATGCTTTATCGCGGGCCGGGATTTATCGGGGACTTGGTGCGCGGCGTCAAAGTTCGTTAGCGCGCTTGCGGTTCACGAACCGGCGGTTCACGATCCGGCGGCCCTCGAAAGCGCCCGCTGCAATGCCTTACGCGCCCCCTGCGCTTTGCCTTTGCTGGTCCCCGTGAACGAGAGCATGACTTCGCCATCGCCAGCAGCGGTCAAGCGCTGCGCCACCGTGGGATAGTCCGATTTGGCTTTGCGCCGTGCTTCAACGGCCTGAACCGATTCGGGGAGCGCCCAATGAATGCGCTCTGTGGCCAACACGCCGCCGTCTCCATCAGGCGTCACCGAGCCCCACCAACGCGCGAACGAAGAGTGCGCCTCTTTCGGATCCCCGGAAAAAAACGCGATATTTGCGCACGTTTTTACTCCGTCAATCTCCGTTTCGGGATGTCGCGAAAGACCCACCTGTTCGCGGCCCAATTGCAATGCAGCTAGCGTCATCCGAACGTTGTCGTCAACGCCACCGCCCAGCCCGCCAAAGCAGGCCACAGCGAGCGGTCGCTGCCACGCCTCGTGCAAAGCGCTCGCCAGTTGTACCCGATCCGCTGGGAGGAACCACGCCCAGGCGATTGATTGATTTGCTTTGCCGACGACGGAGGCAACAAACGCGACATGCGTATCCGCGCCAGTGGCCAATGCATAGTCGCCCACAACAATGAGACCGAGCGCGCGCACAGGTGATGGCGACGCTTCCGGTTTAGCCGGTAGCGGTCGCGGGAGCGGTCGTCGTGGATTGAAACATGCCCGCCAGCGCACGATCCACGATAGGCTCGGACTCGATCATGCGCGCCTTGTCGGTGCGGAACCAGTCGGCGAGTTCTTCTGGCGACAGCGAGGCGGCTTTGCGGCCCAACCGCGTGGTGAACAGATAGGTCGTTCCCTGCGGGCTGATCCAGGCAAGCTTGGCGTACGTCAGCGCGCCTTTGTCGTCACTCATCTCTATCCACTGATTGCGCTCGATGTTCTTGACCAATTCCCGGAACGGATCGAAGTCTGTGTCATTGCTCGCCTCAGGCAGAACAACCGGCGCTTCATATTCCGGCGTTGCCCCTCGCAACAAACCTGAATGCACCTCAAACAATTTGTCGAAAAACGGCGCAATCGTCTCGTCAGACAGCGACTTCAGACCTTCGCGCAGACGGCGCACAAGAGAGGGCACACGCTGGCTTAGCTGCGCGCGCTCGGTCGGCTGGTCCTTTGGCGAAACGCTCCAGATCAGCTCATCAAGCGCGTCCACCGCTTTCGAGAATTCGGGGCTGTCCTTGCCGCGCTCGAGCAGCGCGTCCTGCAAATGCGGTTGCCACGCGACTTCGATAAATTCCTTGACCTGCTCGGGCAGTGCATGCGCGCCGATACGGGCATCCACCGTTTCCTTGGCACCTTTGACGGCTGCGATGTGGCGGTCTGCTTCTTCTGCCTCTGCGGTTTCCGCCTCGATAATGGGGCGCGCGTCCTGCTCCTGTTCGGAGATGAATTGCTCAAGATCGACCAGGGCCTTCATGAAGATGCCAAGGTCATCGGCAAAATCCCGATTGATGTGATCTACCACGTCGCGAATTTTCAGGTAAAGCGGATCCTGCAACCCGTCGGACGGCGCCCAGCCCAGACCAGCGTCGGCCAGACGGTTAAGCAATTGCCGCCCAGGGTGATTTTTGCGCGAGAAAAACCCGCGATCAACCATTGAGGCCTTCAGCATCGGAATCTGCAAACGGCCCAGCAACACCTTGATTTCGTCGCGCAATTCAGGACGCGCCAACACGAAATCGAACAGCATCGCGACCAGCTCGGTGGTCGTGGCATCGAGCACCGAAATCTCACCCGATGAATAACCAGGAACCACGTCGCGCAGAACCGTCCGCGCGGCTGCGGCAGGCCCGAAGCCTCCCGAATAATCTGCGGAGGTACTCTGACCGGACTGGAGCTGCAAATCGGTCAGCGACGCAAACAATTTGCGGTCAACGCCCGCAACAAGCGGCGCTCGAAACGCGCCGTTGGCCGCAAACCCGAGCGCAGCACTGACTTGCATCGCCTCTTTGTTGCGCACCATCGCTGACAGCGACGGATCAGCAGCTGCGGGCCCGCCGGAAATGGCAGGCATCACATGCTGTAAACGATCGACCAGAGACACGAGATTAGCGGCAAGCTGCTGAAGCGGCATAGCGTCGGGCTGCATCCCGAACTGGCCAAACTGATTGAATTGTTGGCCAAACTGCCCAAAATCGCCCTGTTGTCCGCCCATCATCGCGTCAGCGGGCGATTGACCGTAAGGCTGCGCCTGCTGCAGATAGGACTGCGCGTAGCCCTGCTCGTAGCCCGGCGCGTATCCCTGAGGGTTCTGCGGATAACCCTGTGGGTTTTGTGGGAAGCCCTGTGGGTTTTGTGCGTAACCCTGTGGGTTTTGTGCAAAGCCCTGTGGGTTTTGAGGATAGCCAGCGGGCCCCTGCTGACCGGGCTGCCCCGGATAGCCCAGATGTTGCGGGCCCGGACGAACAGCGGCACGCGGCCTTTGAATGGCGACGCCGACATCCGTCAGGTAGCGGTTTAAATCGGCGTATACGTCATTAAAGCCAATTCCGCCGATGCTTGCGAGGCCGCGCAACCACTGGAGCCGAATCTCCGGGGTTGTGTCCGGAACCGACTGCATCGCCTCAAGCATCGCACTCACCACGGACTGCGGCGAAAACGGGTCCTCGTCTAGCTTCAGCGTCGGTGAGCCCTTGAGGAACGCGATCTTCTGGTGGAAGATAGGTAACTCGTTCAGACAGGTGCTCTCGATCGAACGTGCAACGCCGCGAGCAGAGACATATTCGTCAAGCACTTCAGCGGCCTGAAGCGAGAGCTCTTCGTTTGGCTTGGTTGGAGCCGTTGGGATCAGGCACGACTTGCGGTTGTTCAGCCGCAATGTGAGCTCACTCGTGAACGCTTCGGCAATCTGTGAACGCAAACGCAAAAGGCCGGAGCGAGCGTCAAGCAGCACGCTGACTTCGCGGGGCGCATAGGTTTTGGATGCGTTATCGAGCAGGATGTCCGAGAGCCGGTCAAACGCAGCCGCCATCTGCAAATTGCAACGATGCAGCATCAGGTCACGGCACGCATTGAAAATCGTGACGGCTGAGAGAGGCGGGGTTGCAGTTTCGGGCAGCATCAAACGAGGATCATGAGTGGGCAAAAGCGGGCTGTGAAGCGAATGAACAATAAGCTAGAAACAACAAAAGAAGTATGACAAAAATAGACGCTTTCGCAATCTAGCACATCGTCATAGGGATCGTGCTTATCTCGTGCCAGTAATTTCCTATCCGCGTGGTGTCGATACGACGGTTTCCATCCATATCTTGTCCAGTCGCTTGGTCGATACCGGAAACGGCGTCTTCAATTCCTGCGCGAATAGCGAGACGTGAAGCTCCTCGATTAGCCATCGGAACTGCAATAGGGCGTCGCTCGCGGTTACCCCTGTTCGCTCCTTTTCGGCAAGCCAGCGCGCCCAGTATGCGGCGATCACAGGCCCATGGCGAGCCTCACGTTCGGGCATCGACATAAATTTTTCCAGCCGCTTACCGAGCGCTCGTAAAAAGCGCGGTAAGTGCTGATGCTGCGCCCACGGCGTGGCGACGAGAAATCCCGGATACGCCAGACGATCACGCCCTTGCAACAGCGTCGATGAAACGGCATTTGCACGCGGCCCCGCAGCCCTCAAGCTGACCTGCAATGCCGCGTACGCTTCTGCAACCTGCGTAAGGGTGCGCCCGAGCGCCTCGGCGACAACAGGAATGCGCTGCTTGGCGCGGGTGATCTGGTCGCGATAGGCGCGTTCATCGCGTGGCAGCGGATCATCTCCCACGATGGCGCGATCTGCCAGCGTCTCTAGAAAATCGGCGAGCAGTTTGTCGGTTGGAATCACGGTTTTCAACTGGAGCGCGGCCTGGTTGAAGCCGCTCGGGCCTTTTTCGAAATTGCGCAGTTGCGTTTTAAGTTCGAGCGAGATGAGTCGAACCACGCCATGCCGATGTGCGAGCTCGGCCTCGCGCGCGGTTTCGAACAAACGCACGGCGACACTCTTGCCTTCGTCGACACAGGCCGGGTAGGCTGTGACGGTACGACCTGCGCGCTTGACTGGAATGCCATCGGGCAGTGTGCCAATTGTCCACGCCGTGAGTCCCGTCTTTTCGATGTCGGTGGGCGCGGTCAAATTGCCATCGCTGCCCTGAAACGCCATGCGCGCGATTTGGCCCAACTCCTCCTGCAGCTTGCCGAGGTCGCGCCCCATGGCCAGCTCGTTGCCTTCGCCGTCCATCACCCGAAAATTCACCATTAAATGCGCGGGCATCTCAATGCGATCCCAGGTGCTCGCAGGCAGCTTGAGATTTAAGTAATCGCCGAGAAAATCGAGCATCGCATTGGCGAGCGGTTTTTCGCGTGGTTTCGCGAGTTCGAGAAAAGCGGTGACCGTGTCTGGCACCGGCTGCACACGCCCTCGCTCGGCCTTCGGCAAGGCTTTGAGATACACCGCAATTTTCTCGCGCCAGAGCCCCGGAATCAGCCAGCTGGCGTAACGATCTTCCACCGCGTTCAAAAGGGCCAGCGGCAAGCGAACCGTCACACCATCCATCACATGATTTGGTTCGAAACGGTAGCTGACGGGCACTTCAAAATCGCCAAGCTTCAAGCTCTTCGGGAACTGCTCTTCGGTGATCGCTTCAGCGCCGTGCCGCATCAACTGCTCGCGCGACAGGCGGAGCGATTGATCGCGGCTCGCGCGCAATTCGGCGCGTTCGGTCGGCGCAAGGCTCTGTTCGGTTTCGGCCTTAGCCTTGAGCCACTTTTCAAGGTCAGCGCGAGTGGAAACCTCGACGGGAATGCGTTCTTTGTAGAACGCGGCGACCGTTTCTTCTGACACCAGCACATCGTTGCGCCGCGCCTTGTCCTCCAGCGCCTGCACGTCCTTGACCAGTTTCAGGTTGTACGCGTAGAACGCCGAGGTCGTCTCTACTTCACCGTTGGCAAGCGCGTTGGCAAAAATTTCATGCGCTTCAGCGGGCGCAATGCGGCTATAGCTGATGCGCCGTCGCGCCACAATGGTGAGCCCGTACAACGACACGCGCTCGGACGCGATCACCTGCCCACTGGCGCGATCCCATTTTGGTTCGAAGTAATTCTTTTGCACCACCTCGCCTGCCGCCGCTTCGATCCAGTCGGGATCGATTCGGGCGAGCGTTCGCGCATAAAGCCGCGTGGTTTCGGCCAGCTCTGCAGCGACCAGCCACTTGAGGCCTTTTTTGTCGACGCCGCTACCCGGAAACGGATAGAACTTGATGCCGCGAGCGCCGAGGTAGAAGTCGCCCTCGTCGCTCTTGACGCCGATATTACCCAGTAGACCGGGCAACAGCGCTCGATGCAACAGAGCAAACGGCGGCTCCTTTGAAAGCGGAGCCTCCACGTTCCAGCTCAGGTCGCGCAGCGAATCCCGCAACTGTGCGTGCAAGTCCCGCCATTCGCGCAGCCGTAACCAATTCAAAAACTTTTCGCGACACGCCTGCACCTGCTTTTTATGCCCGCCGTCTTCGCGCAAATCAACCGCGAATTTCCACACATTGAGCAGCGATAAAAAGTCGCTCTTTTCATCTTTGAACCACGCATGCGCGCGATCCGCAGCGTCGCGCGCCTCGAACGGACGCTCGCGCGGATCGGGCACCGACAACGCCGCTGCGATCACCAGAACTTCCGGCAATACGCCCAGTATTTTCGCTTCGATCAACATGCGACCGATGCGCGGATCAAGCGGAATGCGCGACAGTTCGCGGCCGATATTTGTGAGCTCAGCCGCCTCGTTCAGCGCGCCCAATTCCTGCAACAACGCAGTACCGTCGGCAATCGCGCGATTGCTCGGCGGCTCGATGAACGGGAACTCCTGCACGCGCCCAAAGCCCAGTGACGCCAGCCGCAAAATCACACCTGCCAGCGATGAGCGCAGAATTTCAGGATCGGTAAATTCGCTGCGCGCCTTGAAATCGTCCTCGCTGTACAAGCGAATGCAAACGCCCGGCCCAACGCGACCGCAACGGCCCGCGCGCTGATTGGCGCTCGCCTGCGAAATCTTCTCGATTTGCAGCATCTGCACTTTGTTTTTGACGCTGTAGCGATTGAGTCGCGCGAGGCCGCAGTCGACGACGTAGCGGATACCCGGCACCGTCAGCGAAGTCTCTGCAACGTTGGTCGAAAGCACCACACGACGTCCGCTGGCGCTCGAAAAAATGCGTTGCTGATCCTGCACCGAGAGGCGCGAAAAAAGCGGCAGAATTTCGGTGCCCGGTTTAAGCCGTCGCCGCAGAATATCCTGCGTCTCACGAATTTCGCGCTCGCCCGGCAGAAACACCAGCACATCACCGGGGCCGTTCAGCCACAGCTCATCCACTGCATCAGCAATGGCTTCTTCGAGTTTTTCCTCGTCGTCATCCTCGGTCGTTGTCGAGCGATAAAGCACGTCCACCGGATACGTTCGCCCCGACACCGCAACCATCGGCGCAGGCTTGCCGTGGCGGTTCTGAAAGTGCAGCGCGAAACGCTCGGCGTCAATCGTCGCCGAGGTGATGATGACTTTGAGATCGGGCCGTTTCGGCAGCAGTTGTCGCAAATACCCGAGCAAAAAATCAATGTTCAACGAGCGCTCATGCGCCTCGTCGATGATGATCGTGTCGTAGGCGTTGAGGAATTTGTCGCCCTGCGTTTCCGCCAGCAGAATGCCGTCGGTCATTAGCTTGATGAAGCCGTCCTGCGTCGCTTTTTCAGTGAAGCGCACCTTGTAGCCAACGCTTGCGCCGACCTCTTCTCCCAGCTCCTTGGCGATGCGCTCGGCGACGCTGCGCGCGGCGATGCGTCGCGGCTGCGTATGACCGATCAGGCCATAGCGACCGCGTCCAGCCGCCAGTGCAATCTTTGGCAGTTGCGTCGTTTTTCCCGATCCGGTTTCGCCGGTCAAAACCACGACCTGATGATTGCGAATCAGCGAAGCGATCTCGTCCGCCCGCTCCGAAACCGGCAAACCGTCGGCGTAGATGATTCCCGGTGAACGGGCAAGGCGATCACGAAAACGATCCTCAGCGCGCGCAATGTCTGCGGCGAGCTGATCGGGTTTGAGTTGTTTGGCTTTGCGGCTGATGCGCCAATAATCTGCAAGCAGCATTGACTTGCGGTCAGGCAAGAGCGGGGAAATGGATACGGTCATGCGAACTTCAGATTCTACGGTAGGCGATACAGCTTTGTCGTGGAGACCATACGACATTAAGGCTAAGGTCTCAAATTAGCCAAAGTCGACTTTAGGCTGAATTTACGCTTAGCCCTTGTGCAGTCAAGCGTTTCGCACAAAGCTGAATATTCCGCACGCACTGGTTTGCCCGCAAAGCCGACGGCACGAAAATCGCTAAAGGGCACTCCTATAAATTCAGCGCGAAGCAGCCAACGGCAAGCGACGGTTGCTCGTTATAAGTAGAACGCTGAAACGAGACACGATTGCATGCAGACAAGCTTCTTTGACCTCGAAGACCGGTATAGCCAGTTGAGCCGCA